>PBNV01000048.1 GCA_002723345.1 Rhodospirillaceae bacterium | reverse complement strand
TTTTCCGGGTGTGCGCATTATTACCTCTATCGGAACAGACATTCTTGCCAGTGCTATCTTTTCCGCCTCCACCGAAAACTAAATTCAATCAGCGGCATGACCTATGTTCCATGATGCGACCTCTTCTGCGCCTATCGAATTAGATATAGCAGTCTAATACGGATACCGGAAAAAATGCTCGGTCATACCCTTAATTTACTCGGTCATACTTTTCCGGTCATACTTTCGGTCATACTTTTGCTGTCATATGGTGTCATTTCGTGTCATATCACGGCATATCGGCCTCTAAAAAGACCATGACCAGCCTCTTTCTAAGTCGTTGTTTTCCTTGGGAAAAAGTGGTGCCCAGGGGCGGAATCGAACCACCGACACGCGGATTTTCAGTCCACTGCTCTACCAACTGAGCTACCTGGGCATCAGACCTACATTTGGTCAAGGGAAGAGGGAGAGCTTATAGAAAATTAGACTCAACCTGTCCAGCAATTGAATGGCTCTCATTTTTTTGGTGCATAGTGGACTTCTACATACTTATCCACTATGGCTTTAAACTCGTCTGCAATATTATCACCCCGTAACGTCGTCGCTTTTTCACCGTCTATGAACACGGGCGCTGCGGGCTGCTCTCCAGTCCCCGGTAAACTGATGCCGATGTTGGCGTGTTTGCTCTCGCCTGGGCCGTTCACAATACATCCCATTACGGCAACCTGCATATCCTCCACGCCCACGAAGCGGGCACCCCAGGCCGGCATTTTTTTGCGCACATAGCTTTGGATTTCGTCGGCCAATTCCTGAAACACCCTGCTAGTTGTGCGGCCACATCCCGGACAGGCAGCAATTTGCGGTACGAAAGCCCGAAGCCCCATGGTCTGAAGAATTTCCTGCGCTACAACTACTTCCTTGGCGCGCTCGCCGCCTGGCTGAGGCGTTAGCGATATCCGAATGGTATCGCCAATGCCCTCCTGTAAAAGCACAGATAGGGCAGCAGTTGACGCTACAATCCCCTTCGATCCCATACCCGCTTCTGTAAGGCCTAGATGCAGGGCATAGTCACAACGTTCCGCCATCTGACGGTAGACTGCGATGAGGTCTTGAACCGCACTAACCTTACAAGACAAAACAATTTTGTCTGGGCTCAGACCCACATCTTCCGCGAGCGTCGCGCTCTCTAGGGCGGAAGCCACCAAAGCGTCATGCATCACAAAGCGGGCGTCACGGGGCTCCGACAATTTAGCATTCTCATCCATTAGGCGCGCCAGGATTTCCGAATCAAGGCTTCCCCAATTGACGCCGATGCGGACTGGTTTAGCGTGCTCAACGGCATGCTCGATCATCGTTGCAAACTGGGCATCTCGTTTTTCTCTAAATCCTACATTACCGGGATTGATCCGATATTTGGCCAGAATAGCTGCACACTCGGGATAGGTTGAGAGCAAAGTATGCCCGTTATAGTGAAAATCCCCAATCAGGGGAATGGAGGCCCCGGCTTGTTCCAGTTTATCCCAAATGGTGGGGACAGCCTTTGCAGCTTCTTCCGTGTTAACGGTCAGGCGAACCAATTCAGAGCCCGCTTCAGCGAGTTCAATGACCTGCCTGGCGGTAGCGCCGGCGTCTGCGGTATCTGTGTTAGTCATAGATTGCACGACGATAGGATTGTCTCCTCCTATTAACACACCGCCTATCTCTACCGGCCGGCTGACCCGACGGTTCGCGCTTCCAAAATGATATGCCATAGTCTTAAATCCGGATAATGAATGAACGGACTATATCAGGGCCTCATGGACTTGCCATCACCGATTTGCCATGCTCCACCAGAACCGAAACCAACAGATGGTCGCATCAGAATCGTGAGACACACGCACTTAACTTCAGCGATTGAGACGCCCTCGGGGAAAGATCAGAAATACGAAAATTTTCCGGTCGGGTCTTGGCTTTTGCCCGCTCATTTCAGGCCCCATATTGCCACATTTTATTGGTTCGCCCGCACCATTGATGATATCGCGGACTCCGACTCGCTTACTGCTGAGGAAAAAATTGAGCGATTGTCCCTGTTTGAGGCCACCCTAAAGGGTGAAGTTTCAGGCAATCCTGGCTATGAGCGAGGAGACGCAATGCGGTCGAGCCTCCTTGAGACCGAAATCAGTATCCAGCATTGCCTCGATCTAATCATCGCCTTCAAACGGGACGCTACTAAATTTCGATACCCTGACTGGTCCAGCCTTATGGACTATTGCCGGTATTCTGCTGCACCGGTAGGACGATATCTCATTGATCTGCATGGTGGCAGCAAAACAAACTACCCGCCATCTGACGCACTTTGCAGTGCACTACAGATTCTCAATCACTTGCAAGATTGTAGAGAAGACTTCGAAAAAATGAACCGGGTCTATCTTCCGTTAGACATCATGCAGAAACACAAGGTTAAAGTTGACGACCTCTCCAGGGACGTTACCAGCGAGGGTCTCAGGGATGTTATACAGGAAGTACTGAACAAAACTGAGACATTGATTGACGACTCAAAGCCTCTAGTCCGTCGGTTGGTGAGTCTGCGGCTAGCCATGGAAGCCCAATCGATTATCAACATCGCTGGCTGTTTGGCATCAGAATTGACAAGAAGGGATCCGCTTGCGGAACGGGTACGCCTCTCAAAATGGCAATATGCCGGAAGCTGCATAGTCGGGGTGCTGGTGGCCATCTACACTCAGCTTCATGCCAAATGATTGCAACTGGGACCATTGGAGGGGCGGATCTGGCCTTAATCTTGGCTTGCGTTTCCGCCGTTATCTGGCTTTATCTCGCTCTCTTCAGGGGGAGGTTTTGGCTTGCTAACCAGCGGCTATCGACCGAACACTCTCAGCTAGACACTTGGCCTGATGTAGCCATTGTCATTCCGGCCCGAAATGAACACGGCGTAATAAAACCAACTTTGAAGTCGCTCCAAAACCAGGATTATCCGGGCTATTTGTCGATTATTGTTGTTGACGATAATAGCGAGGACGGAACTGTTGACGACATAAAACATTCGCGTGACACGAAAACCGAACTCCTCCAGGGGCGTGCCGTCCCGGCAGGATGGACCGGAAAGTTGTGGGCGCTACAACAAGGAATAGATGAGATTTTCTTGCGAAAACGGTTACCAACATTCTTCCTATTTTCGGATGCTGACATTATTCATCCCAAAGAGAGTGTCCGACAATTGGTCCTCCACGCGGAAGAGAGTGCCTTGGAATTGGTGTCTTTAATGGTGCGTTTGAGCTGCCGCTCAAAATGGGAAATAATACTGCTACCTGCATTCGTTTTCTTTTTTCAAAAGTTGTATCCCTTCCCATGGATCAACAATCCCTCGTGCAAAACGGCCGGTGCTGCGGGCGGATGCATACTTATTCGTACTGCGACATTGCTCCAAGCGGGCGGACTAGAAAAAATCAAAAATCAGGTAATCGATGATTGCGCACTCGCAAAGCTCATCAAACCACATGGGTTAATATGGGTTGGTTTAACCCAGAAAGTAATAAGTCATCGGCCTTATGCCTCCCTCAAAGAAATCTGGAACATGGTAATTCGGACCGCGTTCAATCAGCTTCACCATTCGGCCTGTCTCCTAGCTCTCTCATGCATTGGTATGATCCTCACCTACGTGATCCCGCCGGCTATTTTTGTAGTTGGGGCCATAAGCTTAAATTTTCTCTTGCTTGCGATTGGAGGAGTTGCGTGGGCCATCATGATACTATGTTACGCTCCAACGTTGCGGCTATATACCCGTCGTCCACTTGAAGCCCTTCTTTTACCCATAGCGGCACTAATGTATACCCTTATGACAATCGATTCTGCTCAGCGCTTTTGGCGCCATAAGGACCCAACCTGGAAGGGGCGGGCAAATCAAATAGGGGGTGCCAGAAACCCGTGACGTTCGATACCCACACTACGATCCGTTTAAATCATCGAATCGAGAAAAAAGTCAGAGAGGCGGGTAGCTCTTTTTACTGGGCTATGCGGCTTCTCGACTCTGAGAAGCGACGCGCTATGTATGCCGTCTACGCTTTTTGTCGAGAGGTGGATGATATCGCTGATGGTCGGGACCCCGAGCCCAAAAAACTCGAAGACCTAGACAAATGGCGAAGAGAAATCGCCCAGGTTTACGGGGGTAAACCAAAGAGTTTTATTGGATCTGCCTTGCAATTGGTTGTTCCACAACACCAGCTGCAGAAAGCGGACTTCCTCGCCATTATTGATGGGATGGAAATGGACGCGCCTCAGCATTTCCAGATTACCAATCGATCGGACTTGGAGCTTTACTGCGAGCGCGTCGCCTGTGCCGTCGGACGGCTCTCGAACGCCATTTGCGGCATTACCCCGGACGACGGGGATGTTCTGGCAAAATCCCTGGGGGAAGCTCTTCAACTCACGAATATCCTGCGTGATGTCGCTGAAGATGCTAAGCGCGACCACGTGTATTTGCCCGACGATTTATTGGTCAAAAACGGTTACGTCAGCATAACTCCGGATTTTGCAATAGACGATCCAGCTATTGCACGCACATGTTCTGAGTTATCGGAGATCGCATACCAGCAATTCAGCGCCGCGCAAACTGTGATAAGAAAAATTGGATCCCAAAAAACCCTAGCTGCACGAATTATGATGGCCGTTTATAAAAGGATATACGATAAATTGCTTGATCGCGGCTGGGATAGACTTGAACAGCCCGTTAGCCTCACCAAATTTGAGAAGGGCCTCCTAATTTTGAGGGAGTCTTTGGCCTGATATTCGTTGATCACTTGACAACGCAACCCCGTAGATAGAAAAACATAAGTCGTAGGGAACTCCCCACTTATTCAGTCTTTTTTACAAGACCAAAGGCCCGGAAATCGTGGCCAGGCTGAAGGGCAACCAATCTATGGCATCTGGCGGCTCACAGGAAGAGATTATCGATCGCACCGTACAGGCTGCGTCAGCCCACTTGCTCTCACGTCGGCGTAGCGACGGTCATTGGGCCTATGAGCTGGAGGCTGACGTTACGATCCCGGCTGAATACATTCTCCTCAATCATTTTTTGGGTGAGATTAACAATGATTTAGAAGCAAAACTCGCAAATTATATACGCAGAATTCAAGGCCAGGATGGCGGATGGCCGCTGTATACCGGAGGAGATTTTAATACCAGCGCATCAGTAAAGGCTTATTTCGCGCTTAAACTGGCTGGAGATGATATTGAGTCTACTCATATGCGCCATGCGAGAGAAGCAATTTTAGCCCACGGTGGCGCAGTAAATTGCAATGTATTTACCCGAATTACCCTGGCGCTGTTTAAGCAGATCCCATGGCGTGCTGCGCCGGTCAGCCGAGTGGAAGTTCTCCTAGCACCAACCTGGTTTCCTATCCACATCAACAAAGTTTCCTATTGGACACGAACGGTGACCGTGCCACTGCTTATTTTGACGGCAAGGAAACCCGAAGCGGAAAATCCGCGAGGGATTAGCATCGATGAACTGTTCCATAAGGCGCCCTATCAGGAAAATTATAGCCTGAACAATCCAACGGGCAGTTGGATTGGCGATATCATGCTTATTTTGGATCGGATTTTTCGGCCGCTCGAACCCTTGATCCCATCCTTTCTGACCAACCTGGCTATCAAATCCGCCCTCTCGTTCGTGGAACAACGGCTTAATGGCAACGATGGCCTAGGAGGAATTTTCCCCGCTATGGCGAATGCATTAATGGTATTCAGTTGCCTGGGATACTCAAAAGACGATCCGCGTGTTGTGGTAGCAAGAAAGGCAATCGATGCCCTAATCGTTGAGAAAAGACATGAGGCCTACTGCCAACCCTGCTTATCCCCCGTTTGGGATACAGGATTAGCGGCACATGCGGTTTTAGAAGCCGTTCACGACGATAAGGAGGTGATTCGCCCGTCATTGGATTGGTTAAAAAACTTGCAAATCTTAGACACTGTCGGGGATTGGGCCCAAAAGCGTAAATCTCTTCGGCCAGGAGGCTGGGCCTTTCAGTATAAAAACGACCACTACCCCGACGTAGACGACACTGCTGTTGTCGCTATGGCCATGCATCGGAGTGATCCAAAAAGGTACGGCGACGCCATCGCAAGAGCAGAGGAGTGGATTGTCGGCATGCAGAGTGTCAATGGCGGCTGGGCGGCTTTTGATGCCGAAAACGAATACTACCTCCTGGATAATTTACCTTTCGCAGATCACGGGGCGTTGCTTGACCCGCCGACGTCAGATGTAACGGCTAGGTGCGTTGGGTTTTTATCGCAAGTGAATCAGGATGAAAATATTGTTGCCATCAAGCGAGGTATAGACTTTCTAAAGTCTGAACAAGAGGAAGATGGTTCCTGGTTTGGTCGATGGGGCACCAACTATATATATGGCACATGGTCCGTGCTGTGTGCTCTCAACACTGCGAGCGAGGACATGGCGCAACCCTATATCCAAAAAGCGGTGAACTGGTTAAAAGCTGGTCAAAGGGACGACGGGGGGTGGGGCGAAGACTGCGCCACATACTGGCAACATCGAAAAAACGCGGTCAACGGTTCCATGCCCTCGCAGACGGCCTGGGCACTATTAGGTCTCATGGCAGCAGGGGAAATTCAGAGTACCGAAGCTGCTCGTGGCATTCAGTATCTCCTTGATCAATTTGAAATACTAGATGGCTGGGAAGATAAATTATTCAACGCCGTTGGATTTCCTCGGGTTTTTTACCTCAAGTATCACGGATACAGCGACTACTTTCCGCTAATGGCACTTGCGCGATACAACAGACTTAAGAAAACTAATACCCTCTTACCAGAATTTGGTCTTTAATTGCCGCGCGTAGGTGTCATCACTGCCCTTCGAAGCGAAGCAGATTGTCTACGCTGGTCCCCTAGCAATACCGACTTTCTAAACTTTGTGTCAGGAACGGGTTCCGTAGCCGCGGCCAGGGCCTCCAGCCAAGCGATTGAAGCTGGATGCGATACATTGGTGAGTTATGGATATGCTGGTGCCTTAGACCCCGCACTGCGCGCGGGAGACCTACTGTTCGGGCTATCTGTTTCAAATGAAGAAACCACCATTGAGACTGATGGCGACCTGGTCACGCAGTTAATATCGAAGATTAAAAAGATTGAGGGCATTGTTGCCCGCTCATCCCTCTTCTATGCCGCTCCATCGATTATAAAGACAGCATCGCAAAAATCGGACCTAAGGCAAAAAGGTAGATGGGACGCAGTAGATATGGAGAGCTTCGCCATTGGTTGCGCGGCACAGAAGCACAATTTTTCATTCATTATTGTCCGGTCCATTGTGGATATCGCAGATGTATCCCTGCCTAATAACCTATCAAAAATTGTCGATAAACGCGGAGCCACACGCGGCGCTGCCGCTTTGTGGGAGCTTTTGAAAACTCCGAGGGAGTTTCCCAAATATAGAGGTTTAGCTAAAGCCAAAAAATTGGCAGATCAGTCATTGCGCTGCGTGGCCCCTCTCTTGGCCCAGGTCCGTATTAGTGGTCGATAAATCTGCCGCTGCCCTTTGGACCAACCTCTCAAAAACATATTCAGCGGGCCGCTGATTTTCGAGGGGGATTTCTTTCGCCATGGGCGCGACTGTCTCAATGCCCTTTAAGAATACTTTGAGCGCCTTTAACGGGTGGTTGATCGTATCCGTGACCGCTGTTGGCTCGTATCCGCAATGCACCATGCAGTCAGCACATTTTTCATAGTTTCCTGTGCCGTATGCCGCCCAGTCAGTCTCGTTCATCAACGCCTGAAAACTCGGGGCATAGCCCTCCGAAATAAGGTAACAGGGCCTTTGCCACCCGAAGATATTTCTCGTGGGATTTCCCCATGGAGTACATTTGTAAGTTTGGTTTCCGGCAAGAAAGTCGAGAAACAGACTGGACTGACTGAACCGCCACTTCTTATCTTTGCCCCGCTGGAATATATCCCTAAACAGCTTTTTGGTTTTTTTCCTGTTCAAAAAATGATCCTGGTTCGGCGCTCGCTCATAAGCATATCCCGGCGAAACTGTAATCCCCTCAACCCCCAAATCGTGAATCACGAAGTCAAAAAACTTCGTGGTCTCCTCGACCGTCATTTTATCAAAGAGCGTGCAATTTACATTGACCCGGAATCCTCGTCTTTTTGCTTCGCGGATCGCCGATACGGCTTTCTTAAATACACCATCCTGATCAACCGCCCGATCATGGTGAGACTCTAATCCATCTAAATGGACCGAAAAAGTGAGGTATGGTGTCGGTTGGAATAAATGAAGGCGTTTCTCCAGCAACAATGCATTAGTGCAAAGATAAACGAATTTTTTGCGGGAAATGATACCCTCGACAATTTCTTTTATTTCCTTGTGGAGCAACGGTTCTCCACCCGGGATCGAGACCACAGGCGCTCCGCACTCATCAACGGCCGCTAGGCATTCCTCCGCGGAAAGACGTTTATTGAGTATATGCTCTTCATAATCAATCTTACCGCAGCCAGGACAGGCAAGATTGCATCTGAACAAAGGTTCCAGCATCAGCACCAAGGGGTAGCGAGCCGTGCCACTAACCCGCTGCTTCAACACGTAGGCGCCGACGCGAATCTGTTGTATTAAAGGAACCGCCACTGTTTACTCTGTCCCCGTTAAAAAAACGGTCCCGGGTCTAACATCTCTAATTTCAGGTGGCAGTTTGAATTGAACATTTTCCTCAACGCCTTTGAATTTCCTGACTTTGATATCAAAATTTTTCCGCAGCTTATCGATCAATTCGTCAAGCAATTCTTCGGGCGCAGATGCACCCGCTGACACGCCGACTGTTTGCGCGTTGCCGAGCATCGCGAGGTCGAGACTATCTGCGTCGTCAATCAGATACGACGGCACCCCAAGCTCGGCGCCGATCTCGCGCAACCTATTTGAATTGGAGCTGTTCTGGGCACCAACAACCAGCATCACATCGACCTCCGATACAATATTACGGACCGCCTGTTGTCTATTTTGGGTAGCATAGCAAATATCTCTAACGTCAGGCCCGATTATCGATGGAAACCGCATTTTAAGGGCCTCGATAATTTCACGAGTGTCGTCAACACTCAGTGTTGTCTGTGTGACATAGGCCACATGGTTTTGATCCCGAACCCTAAGACGACTGACATCTTCAACGTTGGTAACAAGATGAACGCCGCCTTTTATGCGGCCCATTGTTCCTTCCACTTCCGGATGTCCTTCGTGTCCGATTAAGATCACATCTCTATTTTTTGATGCGTGCGCCTGCCCTTCTTTGTGTACTTTCGAAACCAAAGGACACGTGGCGTCAATAACGGGAAGACTTCTTAAGCGGGCCTCGTTTTCAACTTTTTCGGCGATGCCGTGGGCACTAAATATGGTGACGCCACCATCCGGGATATCGCTTACCTCTCTCACAAAGACGGCTCCCTTTTTGCGGAGTGTCTCGACGACCCTTTTATTGTGGACGATCTCGTGCCGCACATAAACAGGTGGACCATAAATCTTAAGCGCCTGTTCTACGATCTCGATAGCGCGCTCCACACCGGCGCAGAAGCCACGTGGTTGGGCCAGGATGATGTCTAATTGCCGTTTTTGTTTTTCCAATGTACTGCTCATGTTCGAGATATAGGGTAGTGAGCAAAATGACGATCACACGAGGGGCTGTCAAATTAATTGCTTGAGAGCACACGCTCACGTGCTAATTGCTGTAGAAAAATGAAGCAACGGATTTAAGGTCGTGAAGATTTTACTGACAGGAGCAACAGGATTTATTGGCGCTGCCATATTGCGCCGTTTGTCGCGAGAAGGCCTTTCCATCCGAGTTCTGGTCCGGGAGACCAGCGACAGGACGCACCTCAAGAATGTTGATACCGAAATTTATGTGGGGGATCTGAGGGACAAGACGTCTCTGCAGAACGCTGTAAAAAATTGTGACGCGCTCATACATACCGCGGCAGACTACCGCCTCTGGACGTCCGATCCGCAGGGAATGATTGCATCGAATATTACGGGCACGTCGAACATTTTGTCGGCAGCAGGCGAGGCTGGCGTTTCAAATATCGTTTATACTAGCAGCGTGGCTGCACTGGGTAAATCGGAAGGAGGATCTCTCGTAACGGAGTCGACCCCTTCAGCGATTGAGGACAAAATTGGTCTCTACAAACGGTCAAAATTCCTCGCAGAACGGGAGGTTCTGAATATCCATCAGGCGCAGGGTTTGCCAATCAAAATCGTTAATCCGTCAGCCCCGATTGGCCCGGGAGACATCAAACCGACGCCGACTGGCCGGCTTGTGGTCGAAGTGGCGAAAGGCAAAGTCCCAGCCTACGTGGACTCGGGCCTAAACGTGGTTCACGTCGATGACGTCGCCGAAGGCCACTGGCTTGCCCTTCACAAAGGGGTGCCCGGCGAAAAATATATTCTCGGCGGCGAGAACCTTACATTATTTGAGGTACTCACCCAGATTGCCACGGCGGCGGGTGTTCGCCCTCCGATGATCCGGGTCCCGCAAAACGTCGTCCTACCGGTCGCCTATATTTCGGAAGCTTGGGCCAAATGGATAACGGGAAAGGAGCCGTTTACGACGGTTGATGGCGTTAACATGTCGCGGGAACAAATGTATTTCAGTTCTAATAAAGCAATCGAAAATTTAGGTTACGAGCCCCGTCCCATAAACTCGGCTTTCCGAGAGAGCGTTGACTGGTTCCGCGACCACGGATATCTCGCCTAATCTTGAGGGATCCATGAAGTGATGTCAGCCTCCTCACTCAATGTCATTCTGTTAGCCGCCGGAATGGGAAAACGCCTGAGCGGAGGTGACGCCGGCTTCCCGCCAAAGTGCCTCCTTCGTTTTGACGGCATGTCACTTCTCGAACGCCACCTGGAAATTCTTGGCTTCGGGGGTTTGATTTCGTCGGTAACTATTGTGGTTGGATATCAGTCAGATAGCATCAAGAATGAAGTCGCCAAACTCAAACCGAACCTCGACATCAATTTCATTCAGAATGATCGTTTTGATCGGGGCAGCAACCTCTCCCTATGGCATGCGTTGGACGTACTCAAATGCGGCCAACCGGTGTTATTCATGGACGCTGACGTGCTTTACGCACCGACTTTGCTCGACTCGCTAGTTTCCGATACGGATAAGTCCATTGTCCCCTACGACACCGAATTTGAACCAGGCGCAGAACCAGTAAAGGTATGCCTTCGGGATGGTAAAGCAGTCGATTTTGGCAAAATCGTTAGGCAATCATACGACGCGGTCGGTGAATGGCCGGGTTTTATCCGGCTTTCTCCGGCAGCTGCTCGATTTGTTGCAAACATCTTGGATCAGCAAGTAACGGCAGGGGCGATCGACACGCCCTGCGAAGACTCATTTAGATCAATGATCCTCGCCGCACGCGCGGATGAGATAGAATTTCACGACGCTGCCGGCATTCCATGGATCGAAATCGATTTTCCTGAAGATATCAAGCGGGCCCAACAAATTATTGCTCCCCGAATTGAAATGCCAGCAGGGGATTAGACGCGGTATACATACTCTTTGCCTGCCACCCGCTCGATGTCAGGAGGGAAGCTTTTCCGTTTATCTGCATAGTAAGCTGCAAGATGATCTCCTTCAGAGAGACGATTATAGGTTGCAAAGTAGAGCCGTCGAGGTTGATCGGTCATATTTGGATCGGACATGTGCGGGGCATAGCTGTCGAAATAAATAGCATCGCCCGGCTCGGTCACAACAGGTTGGAAGTTCATTTTAGCGGTTTCAAACTCCGTCAAGGGCTCCCACTCCCTCCCTACGAGTTCTGTCTCGGGCCGGGGAGCTAATTGCAAACAGCCGTTTTTTAGCGTGGCCGGGTCGATACTTACCATCACACTAATAAAATAACCGGCGTAGTCCTCCCAGCCGGCCTGAGAGTCCTGGTGAGGTTTGAAGCCGCCTCCACCGGGCATCTTAAAGTTAATCTTATCCTTGAACAAAACGGCTTCTTCCCCCAAGAGTTGGCCAACTGACTGGAGCAGGCTGCCAGCCAGTCTTCGAAATCCCGCATGAAACGGGGTCATGTTCTCGATACGGTTGATGAGGGATAGGTTTTTATCGACCAGGCTGGTCTCATGATAAACCCAATGCCGATCTGGCTCTTCGGGGGCCTCTGTCAGCTCCACTGCCCAATCGTGAATAGTCTGCGCCTCCACAGCATTAAATGCTTTTGGAAAGATAACGAAACCCTGATCTTTAAAACACTCAATTTGCTCGGTTCTGAATTTAGGTTCTGTCAACATTTGTTCAGAATTTATGATTGATAACCAACAACTTAATCGGAACGGGTCGTAATAATTGGGCGCGACACGGCTTTATTTCATACCGTAATATAGCTATACCTCCTCTGAGGCAATTATGACAATTATGTAACGCTGAACATGAACCTCCATTTATCTAAGGCCAGCCAGCTCAGAGCTATGCTCGCTTCGGGCGACCTAGAGTTTCTAATGGAAGCGCATAATGGCATTTCCTCGAAAATCGTCGAAGAAACCGGATTTAAAGGCATCTGGGCATCTGGCCTCTCAATGTCAGCAGGATTGGGTGTGCGGGACAGCAATGAAGCATCATGGACGCAAGTTTTAGAAATGCTTGAATTTATGTCTGATGCAACATCCATCCCTATTTTGGTAGATGGCGATACCGGGTATGGAAACTTTAATAATTTGAGACGGGTGGTTCAAAAACTCTGTCAAAGGGATATAGCCGGGATTTGCATAGAAGATAAACTCTTCCCCAAAACAAATTCGTTTATCGGTGAAGGGCAACCCTTGGCAGACATCGACGAATTTTGTGGAAAGATTAAAGCCGGCAAAGATAGCCAGCCCCATGATAACTTTTGCCTCATTGCTCGGGTGGAGGCGCTCATATCAGGATGGGGTATGGAGGAGGCCCTGAAGCGCGCGGAAGCCTATCACGCGGCTGGTGCAGATGGTATTCTCATTCACTCTAAAAAATCCGATGGCGCCGAAATTCTGACATTTTTAGAGGAATGGGGCCGGCGCTGTCCGGTCATCATCGTCCCTACAACCTACTATGATATACCCTCGGATGCGTTTGAAAAGTCCGGGGCATCTGTCGTCATATGGGCAAACCACAACCTGCGTGCTGGCATCTCCGCGATGCGCGACGTCTCCCGACGAATTTATCGGGAACAGTCCGTCAAGGGTGCCGAAGGAACCATCGCGTCAGTAAAAGATATTTTTGAGCTTGCCGAAAATTCCGAGCTGGCGGACGCCGAAAAACGCTACTTACCCCAGGGAACGCCCGAAACAAGGGCGATCATATTGGCGGCGTCACAAGGATCAAAACTCGGTGATCTCACGAAGCACATTCCGAAATGTATGGTCGATGTTCGCGGCCAACCCCTGCTACGGCGATTAACCTCTGCGCTTAATCAAGCAGAGATCCGAAACATCGCTGTGGTTCGCGGTTACCAGAAACAATCGGTTAACCTTGCGTCGATTCAATATTTTGACAATGACGATTACGAGCAGACCGGAGAACTGGCGTCCTTAAACAGCGCCGCAGGGTATCTTTCGGGGCCAATCATATTTGCTTACGGCGACATCCTGTTCCGCCACCATATACTCGATCAGCTGGTTGAGGCCGAGGGGGATATCGTTTTGGTCATTGACGCCTTGTGGCGTGAAAAGGACCCAGCCCCCCGATCTCGGAATCGCGACCTCGTGATATGCAGCGAGCCCTTTAACCCGGGATATCTGGGAAATGAGAATGTTTGCCTCACACAAATGTCTCCTGACGTCCCCGAAGAGCAAATTCACGGGGAATGGATTGGCCTGGCCAAATTAAGCACAACCGGTGCTTCGCAGGTAAAAAATGCGATGACAAAAATCATGGCTCAGGATGATGGTAAAAAAGCCAGCATGATTGACCTTTTTGAAGAACTTGCCAGGCAAGATGTTCCAATCAGGATCGAATATGTGACAGGTCACTGGCTTGACGTCGACAACAGTTCTGACCTGGCGGATGCCCAGAAGTTCTTATGATACAGGCAGATGATTTTATCATCCCGGCACAGGAGCGCGGATATAATTTTTACACCGGCGTCCCATGTTCATTCCTGACGCCATTTATCAATCGGGCGATTACGTCTGACCGAACGGATTATGTCGGAGCTGCAAGTGAAGGTGAAGCCGTCGCCATTGCAGCAGGGGCATGGCTCGCCGGGCGGAAAACCGTCGTGATGTGCCAGAACTCTGGCCTCGGCAATTGCGTCAATCCGCTCACATCGCTCAATTATCCGTTTCGCATTCCGACCCTCTTAATCACGACGTGGCGGGGACAGCCCGGTGTGAAAGATGAGCCTCAGCACGAATTAATGAGCCAAATCACACAATCCCTCTTAGAGACAATGCGCATCAGGAACCTGCCGTTTCCGCGGATGCCCGATGAGATCACCGCCATTCTTGATGCCATGGAGGCCGAAATATCTATTTCCAACCTTCCGTTCGGCCTCGTAATGGAGAAGGGAACTGTCGGTGATGAACCGTTGGTTGATCAGGCGGTGATCGAGACCACCGAAGGAACCTATCAGAATTTAAGCAAAGGCGGAGACCGGCCGAACCGTTACGCTTTACTTGAGACTGTGTTGGGCGTTGCACGGAAAGAAACGGCAATTATAGCAACGACCGGTAAATGCGGCCGTGAGCTTTTCACCATCGCAGACCGGGACGCACATCTGTATCAGGTCGGATCCATGGGCTGTGCGTCCGGCATGGGACTAGGAGTTGCACTGAATACGACTAAATCGGTCATGGTCTTGGATGGAGATGGCGCTGCTCTGATGAAAATGGGCACCTTGGCAACCATCGGCGCCCAAGCACCTGCCAATCTAGTCCATGTCGTGCTCGACAATGGCGTCCATGATTCGACCGGCGGACAGGCCACCATGAGCCCTCATGTCAACTTTGCGGAGGTTGCCATCGCCTGCGGATATCGGTCCGGGGTTTTTTGCGATTCACAATATGAATTTGAAATGGCTCTGAAAACAGCCCAAGAGGGCCAAGGGCCGACACTTATCCATGCCAAAATCGCTCCAGGATCATTGGATAATCTCGGCCGACCTACTGTTAAGCCAAAAGATGTCGCCCGCAGATTTCAGTCGTTCCTCGCATCCTAGAGGCTAATTTCCATCTCCGTTAACACATCTCTGACCGCTTCCACGGCCGCCTTCATGTCATCTTCAAATAAATGACCGATGCAGCCTATTCGGAAACTGTCTGTTTTAGTCAATTTTCCGGGATATATAGCAAACCCCTTATCCTTGAGGCGGCCATAAAATTCATCAAACGCAAAATTGCGATCGCGCGGCCGATGAAAGGTCACGATGATCGGCGCTTGCAAATTGTCTGACAGATAAGTCTTGAATCCGAGGCGTCTCATCCCCTCAATCAAAACCTGACAATTCGCGGCATATCGGCGTCCTCGCGCGCCCACGCCGCCTTCTTTTTTATGTTCTGAAATGGCCTGATCCAAGGCGGCCAGAACCTGTGTCGGTGGGGTAAACCGCCACTGGCCATTAATCTCGAAGCCAACCCACTGGGCGTGGATATCCAGGGCGAGCGAGTTGGCATTGCCCTTGGCCTTTTGAAGTGCCTCTCTCTCCGCCACCACAAAGCCGATGCCCGGTGTTCCCTCCAAACATTTATTTGACGACGCGACGATCGCCAAACACGGGACATCCTGAACACTCAGGGTGAGCGCACCGAATGAGCTCATGGCATCAATGATGAGGTGACATTCGTGATCTCGCACTACTTTAGCAATCTCCGCAATTGGGTTTAGAATACCCGATGTGGTCTCACAATGGACCGCAACCACATGGGTGATATCGGCGTTAGAAGCCAAAAATGCCGCCAATTCTGAGACATTAGGTGGCACGTTCTCATCGGTCTCCATAGAGAAATATTCGCGGCCATGATAGTCACAGACCCGGCCGATGCGATGACCATACGCGCCATTCACCAAAACGAGCACCCTGCCATCGCGGGGAATGAGCGACGTTATGGCAGCTTCCACGGCAAAAGTTCCACTGCCCTGCAGCAGCACACAGACGTGGGAACCATCTGCCACCCCGGCAATCTCCTCCACGCCAAGACGCACCCGTTTCGTCATCGCGATGAATTCCAAGTCTCTCGATCCCCAATCCCGCACCATTGCCTTCTTGACAGACTCGGAAGTCGTCAACGGGCCCGGCGTAAGGAGAAGAGGGTCATTCTGCAAATTTCTCATGACTTTTACTCAAACTCTCTTATTGTTCGGCCTCGGTTCACCCCACACTCTAACATGTGAGAGGACTTTCGCCATCAGCCACAATACTTGGCTTCACAAGATCGTAGAGGGCGGTGTTAGGCCCCTCGCATCCACGCCGGTGACACCGAACCAGATCACGACCCTTCGACTGATCGCCGGAATCGGCGCTGCGGCTATGTTCGCGGTCGGGGAGAACGATTGGGTGATTGCAGCTAGCGTTTTATTTACCGTTTCAATACTGCTTGATCGGGCAGATGGTGTCCTGGCTCGGCTCAGCGGCAAAACTTCAACTTGGGGACATCGCTATGATCTAATCTCAGACTCGCTCTGCAATGCTCTGGCCTTTGTGGGGATTGGCATCGGGCTCAAAGAGAGCGCCCTCGGCACCTGGTCTATCTTGCTTGGCATCATCGCTGGCGCCGCAGTTTCCGCGGTTCTTTGGCTGGTGATGAGAGCGGAGGAACGAGATGGCCGTCGGGCTGCCGAACTCGGCGGTCGGGCTGGCTTTGATCCCGATGATGCGCTCCTTTTCGTCCCTGTTGCCATGCTTCTCGACTGGGGCATGTGTTTAATCACTGCCGCCGCCATTGGCGCCTCAATCTTTGCTATTTTTTTCTTCTGGAAGTTCAGGTCGTTCCTGCGATCCCCGAATTAACTCGCTTTTGACCCGCGCCTAATCCTGATAAGTGAGTAGATGGTCCAAAGGCAATAGAGGGTTGCTCCGATCCCAGCGGCAGCAAAAAATGGCATCAAAAAGCCGAACCAGGTAACAGGTGCCAATACGTAGATCCCATCCTCAAGCTCGAACCCGGCAAAACCAGGATAGCCGATCGACTCTCCCGAGCCGGCAAGTTCGAGCGCTCGATCAATGCCCATATTGGTGTAAAGGGAAATGAGCGCCGACGCTGCGCCCGCGCCGCCAAACAAAAGCGCCCAATGGCCAAGAGGTCCGTGCCAATGTCCAACCCCCAATCCAATGAACAAGGCCGCGTACCCGATGCCACCCACGAGATAGTCAAAATAATATCCAAAAGTCGAGCCGGTCCCCTGGAGTCGTGCTAACTCGCCATCGAAGTGATCCAGATATCGCGCCAAAACAAATAGTCCCGCTGCCCAATGCATAAGAGCCACGTCTCCCGTCCCGAAAAAGACACCAGACGTTAAGACCATGATCAAAGTTACCGCGGTGACATGATTGGGCCTCACCCAACTGGACGCCAACGGTCGCACGAGAAACCGGGCCGTGCGCTGATCCCAAGGTTCGATTTGCGACATTCTCTATAGGTCTTCCAGGGCGTCCATAGAGTCAAGCCACAGGCCAATATCCCCGGTGCGGACCTTGCGCGTGGACCCCGCTCCTGGCTATATGCCTGAAAGGATGCGGCGGTTTCGATGACATTTCCGGGAACAGCATTTTGGCGTGAATTCTGTGGTGCTTGGGTACACGGGGCTACCCGTCACGCCCGGGCGGTTATGTTTGGATTAATGCTGATAACCTTGCTGAGCGGGTATTACGCTTTGGCCAATCTATCGGTCAACACCGACACAGAGGATATGCTCTCTCCAGATCTGCCTTTCCGGCAGCACTCTAAAACCCTGAGTATGGCCTTCCCCCAATTTTCAGATAATATTGTGGTGGTGGTGGACGCGCCGACCCCCGATCAAACCTATGATGCTGCCAACCTGTTGTTGGCCCAACTGCAAAAGAATACGGCATTGTTCGGCACGGTTTTTGACCCTGCCACCCATCCGTTTTTCCAAAAAAACGGATTGCTGTATTTAAGCATAGACGACTTAGAGGCCATGGCAGAGCGGCTCTCTAACGCCCAACCGTTTATCGGTAGGCTCAATCAGTCGCCGACACTCCCCGAATTCTTCCGACTGCTGAATCAAATTATTACGGCAGACACGCCGGAAAATAATCTCATATCCCAAAGTGGCATAACGGCGCTATTCCGAGATATATCCAGGGCGGTTGAAGGCCAAACCACGGGGTCCAGAGAAATTTTGCCCTGGCGCGGCCTCGTTAGCGGCGAAGCTGGCCCGGCCAGTGCAAACCGACGGATTATTGTTCTTCAGCCCAAAACGGATTTCGCGTCCTTGTCTCCTGGCGCCGAGGCGATAGACGAAATTCGACGACTGGCCCAAACGCTTCAACTAAAGGAGAGGTTTGCCGCCGGCGTGCGGATCACGGGATCGCTGGCACTGGCTCAGGAAGAGTTGGAGAGTGTTGTCGAGGGCCTCGGGCTCGCCGCGGTCCTGTCGCTGGTTTTGGTAGCTTGTCTGCTCTTTTGGGGCCTTAAGTCGATTTGCTTGCTTTTGGCCACCGTGCTCACCCTGCTCTGCGGTCTGTTATTAACCGCGGGATTTGCGACTTTGGCCGTGGGCACTCTTAACCTTATCTCGTTGGCTTTTGCCGTTTTATTTATCGGACTGAGCGTGGATTTTGGTATCCACCTTTGCCTCAGATATCAGGAACAGGCAGGTTCGGAAAGCACACGTGAGGAAGCACTTGTGCAGGCAGCAAAACGCAGCTGCGGCGCCTTAACCCTGACAGCGGTGGCCGCCGCCATTGGGTTCTATTCGTTTCTGCCGACAGACTATCGCGGCTTGGCAGAGCTCGGCCTAATCGCTGGCTCAGGCATGTTCATTGCGCTGTTTGTGAATTTGACGCTTCTACCGGCCCTGATTGTTCTCATGCCGAATTCCGCAGACAGGCGTACAGATCGAAAGGCCCGTAGCGGCATTCCTTTGGGCGCCCCTGTGCGACGTAGAGGCGCTGTTATCATTGGTTTCCTAGTGATTACTGGGATTTGCATAACCACACTTACCAGAGCATCCTTTGACTTTGACCCCATAAACCTAAGGAATCCCGATACTGAGTCGGTGGCAACGCTGTTTGATCTGATGACCGACGTTCGACAGTCGCCGTACGCTATTTCCATCCTGGCTGAGAATAAGGTTCAAGCGGAAGCGCTTGGAGGCAAACTCGAAGTCCTATCGTCGGTCAAAAGCGTCACCACACCTTCCGACCTGGTGCCTCCGGATCAAGACAAAAAGCTGGACGTTATCGAGGGTCTGTCATTTCTGATTTCACCATCTCTCGCCGACAATTCGCCGGCGCATTCTCTGAAACCTGAGACGATCCGCGAGAGCTTTATCAGCCTCAGCGAAACACTAACAACCAAATCTGTTATGCAAGCCGATGCTTCACGAGAGGATGCGATTGAACGTCTCTCACATGCTTTGTCAAAGTTTCAGAAACAAACAAAACTGATGCCAGACGCTATGGATGGTTTAACCAGCGCGCTCCTGGGATCCCTTCCGGCCCGACTGACGGAGCTCAAATTGTCGCTGGAGGCAGAGGCAATTAAAATCGACGATATTCCGCCGGGGGTGAGGGACAGGTTCATCGCACAGGATGAACGTGCTCGGGTTGATGTGTATCCGGCCGGCGACATGAGTGTGCGTTCGGAGCTAGAGAGGTTTGTCGAGGACGTCAGAGCGGTTGCGCCTTATGCAACGGGCGCCCCGGTGACGATCCTTGAAGCAGGCAACACCGTCGTGCACGCGTTCATACAAGCTGCAGCGACGTCGCTCCTTCTTATTGCCGGACTGGTTATTCTGTTCACGGGCTGTATGCGTGATATCGTCCTAATCATCTTACCCCTGGCTGTCGCAGCTGTGATGACCAGTGGGGCATCAGGGCTATTGGAACTCCCGTTTAATTTTGCCAATGTGATCGTTCTGCCGCTACTCTTTGGACTTGGCATTGCAGGAAACATCCACTTGGTTATTCGAGAGCGCCAAACCAGCAGCGCTGATGCATTGATCGCCTCCTCAACACCCCGGGCAGTCCTCTTCTCCGCCCTAACAACAGTCGGCTCATTCGGCAGCATATCGCTCTCCAGCCACCCAGGCACCGCGAGCATGGGCATTTTGCTGACCATCGCAATTGTAAGTTCGCTGCTTTGCTCCCTTATCCTTCTGCCCTCCCTTATGGGAATATGGCCGGCCGGAGAACCGAGAGAGGTCGCAACGTGATGCAGCGAACGGAACAATCAAAGCTCAGCCTCGAGTCTCGTCCCAAGCCGCTGTTTCCGCTTATTCGCCATATCTCGGTGCGAGCGACACCGATGCTGCTGAAAACGCCCCTCACGGCCAATCAGGTTACTCTTGTATCGATGTTGCTAGGCCTAGTGGCGGCGGGCCTCTTTGCACAGGGAGATGTCAAAACACAGTTTGCGGGCAGTTTGGTCTTTTTTGTTTGTTATCTGCTGGATAACTGTGACGGTGAAATCGCCCGGGCAAAGAAACAAAATTCTAAAACCGGGCGGATGTTTGACACTTTTGTGGATTGGGTTGTCCATGCCGCTTTTTTTGTCGGGCTCGGCTGGGGCGTGGCAGGGTCCACCGGTCAAGAGTTCTGGTTCTGGTTCGGCGTCTCAGGTGGCGCGGGGGCCTCAATAAACTACTTTTTAGGACTCTATGCTGACATGCAACACAGCGACGCAACGGAAGACGGAGATCCGGACAATAACGACCTTCCGGATAGCTGGAAGCAGGCATTAATTTTCGCCTTCCGGGAACTAGCACGAGCGGACTTTTGGCTGCTTGTCATCATCCTGACGGTATTCGATTTTCTCTGGATCCTGCTGCCGGCTGCGGCTATTGGCGCTCACGTATATTGGGTTCTATATCTTTTCGCCTGGAACAAGAACTACAGGGTTTGAGGGCAAAAATATGCGCTGGGTAAAACCCCTCTTGTTCCTTGCCGGCCTCGGACTCTTAGCCTTCATTATTGCCGAAATTGACCTGGCGGAAACTTGGCACCTTCTCTCCAGGGTCGACATTGGCATTCTTCTTATTTTCTTTATTTATTTTCTCGCCTTCCTCATTGATACCTTCACATGGCAATTGACGGTCAAGCATGTGCCGCTCTCCCCGCTCTGGATTTACCGGTTTTTTCAGATGCGGCTAGCAGGAGAAGCATTTAACAACATCACGCCCCTGGCTGGCATGGGAGGAGAAGTCATCAAAGCCGTTCTGTTGAAAAGATACTATGGCATAGCCTACGAGGACGGTGTGGCGTCACTCATCCTGGCCAAAACCATCAATGTCCTAGCCTTAATTCTATTTCTCGTGATCGGATTTTGGTTCGTCTTGCGGTCACCGGATCTCTCTCCCAGCTATAAATCCGTTGCCGGAGCGGGGCTAAGCGCACTCGTCGTTGGGGTCGGCCTCTTTTTTCTGTTTCAGAGAACCAAAATGGTGTCACTAATTGACAAATTTTTCTCCCGACACGCGTTGAACGCTTGGGCCGCTACCGCACTCCGACATGTTAAAGCCGTCGAAGATAAATTAGTGGCGTTTTACTCGACCCTACGGGGCCGGTTTTTCTGTGCCCTTATGTTTGCATTGCTCAACTGGATATTGGGCGTGATCGAAATCTATTATATCATGAAATTTATTGGCTATCCGGTATCCCTGGTAGATGCCTGGATCATTGAGGCCGTCGCTCAAATGGTCAGGGCGGGTACATTCCTCGTACCCGCCAGCATCGGGGTCCAGGAGGGCGCGATTTTGACCATAGGGGCAGTACTGACAGGATCTCCAACTGCGGGATTTACAGCCGCAATCATCCGTCGTGTCCGAGAGGTTATTTGGATCGCGTGGGGAATAATCGTTTTCTATGTGCTGAAACCCGATATCAGTGCGGACAATCACACAGCCGAACGGAACTCTGATTAAGCGTTAAGGAGAGATGAGGCGGTCGGCTATTTTATTAAGCGCGGTAGCAAGTGCACCGGCCCCTTGATTCCGCAAAATATTCCGGTACTCCGAAACTCGGACGGCCATTTCACTGATGCTGCCGTCGAGCAACACATCGATGATCTGCCAATCGTGACCAAATTGCCGCATAACATAGGTGAGTTTTACAGGCGTGTTTTCAGCGCGCGCAATGTGTGTTTTTACCAATTTCGTTTTGCGCGGCCCATCCGAGACGTTTAGCGTTTTAAAACTCTCTCCGGAGTAACCGTTAAACCGAGCTGCATAGGTGCCGACACTCATGCGCTTGAATGCTTGGACCAGCGCAGTCTTTTCTGGATTGGATGTTTTTTTCCAGCGCGATCCCACCGCAATTCTTATCATAAAGTCGAGATTGAAGGCATCGGCAATCACCGGTTCAAGCTCCTTGTAACGCTGCTCGACCGAGTTTTTTTCTGCCGTTTTCATCACCACCAGCAGGGCGGCGTGAAAACTTTCGACAACTTGCCTCGGCTCGGCGGCTTGACTGCTGACACCCAAGTTAGTGATTGTCAGAAATAGGAGTAAGCAGAGAAAAGGCCTAGCAAAGCGGGGGATCGTTAGCGGCATTTGGCTGGTCACTCCTGCAAAATTTGTGTCTCAGCCATCACTGTACTACATAAACGATACATTGAATCGGCAAATTTGCGAGGTAGTTACATAGCGGTGGTTAAGGAGAATTAAACAATGGCAAAAGCAACATTTGGAGCCGGCTGTTTCTGGGGAGTAGAAGCTGCTTTCCGACGTCTAAACGGGGTTAATGAAGCGTTCTCCGGGTATGCTGGCGGAGACAAAGACAACCCTACTTATGAGGAAGTCTGCACAGGTCGAACCGGCCATGCGGAAGTCGTCGAAGTGGACTACGACCCGGACAAGATTACTTACGTTGAGTTGCTGGATACTTTCTGGGCCGTCCATGACCCCACAACCCTAAACCGGCAGGGGCCAGATGTCGGAACGCAGTACCGGTCTGCGATCTATTTTCATACATCCGAGCAACAGGAAGCAGCCCGCAATTCTTTGCTTTCACAAAGTGAGTCAGGGAAGTACCGCAACCCAATCGTCACAGAGATTACACAAGCTAGTACGTTTTATAAGGCAGAAGAGTACCATCAGCGATACTTTGAAAAACACGGACGCCACTAACGTGCCTGCATAGTATGAACGCCTGTGTAAATACTCTCTTCTAGCTCAACCTCTACGGATAAACCTAAAAACCCATCGTGAGTGATTTCAAGCTGATAGGAACCGCTGTTGGGATCTAAACC
Source organism: Rhodospirillaceae bacterium (assembly GCA_002723345.1). Lineage (GTDB taxonomy): Bacteria > Pseudomonadota > Alphaproteobacteria > Rhodospirillales > UBA2165 > TMED167. The sequence continues at coordinate 25,826 of PBNV01000048.1, read as the reverse complement.
ATCAAATTTAAATTCACCAAAGGTATCACTTTTCACCTCATCTAGTTTTTCATCCTCTTTTTTGAGCACAATATTTGCGTCCTCGAGACAATCTTCCGTGGCGTTTTCTACAAACACCACTGTCCCTCCAATAAAGCATTTATTGTAAAGGTGGAGATTTTTGTAATGAACACGAGGTTTAGTTTTAAACTGGGGATTAAATTCTTCTAGATTTTGCTCCTCTTTTATTTTTTCCATTTCTGAGTCTTCAACATGAAGGGCTTTCAGAGCTCCGGTAGGGCATGCTTGCGCGCACCTTGGCTCTTTCCAACCATTGTCCAGTAGATGGGCATCAAAATTCCAATGTTGCGGTATTTCAAGCTCTTCGTTCCACCAAATCGCACCGTGCGGACAGGCATCCACTAAATGTTTTTGACCCTTCGATAATTTTGGGTCGATTATTACAATCCCGTCATCACGTTTTTTGACAGCGTTGTTTTTTGCGGCAAATATGCAAGGTGCATCATCGCAATGCATACACATGGTAGACACATACGCCACATCGACCATTGGCGCTTGACCCCTCTCCTTTTTCTTTGTGTCTATCCATCTATGCCCGTGGCGGGGCATCTCCGCTGCGTAACCTGGATGAGTATTACCTTGATATTCATCGGCAACTGACAGAAAGCAATTCTGACTGTTGTGGCATTTTGCAACATCTATAAGGAGGTTCCATTTCTTCATAATTTAATCCTGCCCCGCCGTTTCCAACGCGTTTCCTGCCCCTGCTATTTGGTTGTTGGCCTCCGCGGCTCCATGACCAATATTTGATCCGCCATCCCATAGTTCGACCTCTATTAGGCAAGAATTATAGGCAGCAGAATGAGTCTTTAGGGACTGTGTTCTGTTGGGGGTGAGATTATTGATGCACCCACCCCGGTCGGCTGAATATCCAGGCTTTCCGATCGGATCATAAACCGCAGAAGCCTGACGAGAGTGGATCATTCCTGGTCGAACCCGTTCGGTAACATGAGCGGCGCAAATAACAGCGCCTCGATCATTGTAAAGTTTGACAAGGTTATTTTCTTCGATTCCCCGGTCCGCGGCATCCGAGGGACTTATTCGAGCGATCCAATAGAAATATCCATCGATTTCACGGCGGTGGTCAGTAATGTCGTTTATGGCGCTGTCCTTTCCATCGCCTTTCGTGTGGAAGCTGTAGCGAGCGTGCGGCGAGAATAGTTGTAAGGGAAATTTTTTAAACAAGTCAGATGTATGTATCCCCTCCCATGCCGGTATATATTTATTGAGAGGAGGTCTCTCGGGATCATTTCCGTACCGCTTGAGACTGTTGGATTCGAATTCAATTTTGCCTGATTGTGTCTGAAGACCGTCAAGGAAATTTTCGCCATATGATCCAGGCAGGGGATGCGGCTCTGGAACATCTTTTTTTCGCCCCTCGGCAAACCATCGGTAGGATGTTTTGGGCCGGGACGCCTCTGGCTCCGGGGGTACTACGAAATAGCCTTTCTTTAAAAATTTCTTCCAGCTGATATGACGCGGCAGATCGGAGGCATCGAAGACCCGCTTGACCCAATCCAACTCCGTCAGTCCTTCCGTGAAATAGGCGCCATGACCCAGCCGTTTACAGACTGCGTGGAAGATTTCGAAATCTGACTTGGATTCGCCCAAGGGGTCGATAGCTTTGTGCTGGATACCAATGACCCGATGATTGAGTTGGCCGACCCAATCATAGCCGTAACCTCCCGGGTTAGCCCATTCGCCGATATCCCAACGTTCGAAATTTGTGCACGCTGGCAATATAATATCAGCAAACTTGACCTCTCCCTCGTGCCAAATAGCCTGCGCAATAACACACTCCAATTCATCTGACTGATACATTTTCACGTAGCGATTGCTGTCCGGCTGAGTACCAATGTAAGATCCACCGTATTTATACATCATTTTCACTTTGGAATGGCCGGGCGATGGATAGTTTACCGGGAAAAACTGCCCTTCAATGGACCGTATGTCGATGGGGTACCCCTCTGCCTTTCCATCCATAATGGCCTCTGGCATTTTCAAGCGCGGAACGGCTTGCTGGGTTGGGTTCATGCTAATTAAATGAGGCATACGCTGGTAGAGGCTAATGGCGTTGCCCGAGTTCTGCAGGTCTCCCGAAAAACCCCCTTCGGCATATCCCGGAAAATAGAAATTATAATCAATTGGAGCCCCGAACTGCAGGCCGCCAAAGTTGATACCCGGTTTACCCAGCCCCTGCATGGCCATAAGGCAGATCATTGCTCGCGCCCATTGTGCCCCTGTCGCCGAGCGACACGCACCGCCGAGGGTTGTTCCCATGCTTCCCGCTGCCAGGTAGGTCTTCTTAGACGCCCATTCGCGAGCCAACGCACGAATATCACGTGCTGGTACCCCGGTTTCATCGGCTGCCCATTCTGGCGTCCGGGCAACCCCCTCCTCGTCATTACCGAGAATATAATCCTGCCACTTATCAAACCCAGTTGTACGGTTTTGGACATATTCTTTGTCGTAAAGGCCCTCAGTCATCCAAACGTGGGTTATGGCTTGTGCGAGCGCCGGGCTCGTAGAGGGTCGGGGGGCTATCCACTTGCCGCCCATGAAAGCAGCGGTTTCATTTAGATAGGGATCGATATGCACCATCTTAATCCCCAATTCTTGTGCCCATTGCCGCCGGATGGTGCCCTCGAAAGAGCCGTATACACCATTCGTTACCTCGGGATCACTGGCCCAGAAGACAATCATTTCGGCTTCCTGTAAGCAGTCCTCTACTTGGCCATAAATCTCCGCCGCGCCATTACGCATGCTGTGGCCATAGTGATGCATTGCACCCCAATACCAACCCTCCCAGCTGTCCGGATTAAGCATGGTTTGGGTCGCACCGATGATGTTGGTAAAGCGATTGTACGCACTGATATAATAACCCACATTACCCCAGGTATGATGCGAGCTTCTAGCGGCAAGAATGGCACCTGGGCCATAAGATCTATTTACCCGTTTGATCTCGGCTTCAACAATATTCAGGGCCTCTTCCCATGAAATTCTCTCATATCCAGATACACCTCGGTTCTGGGGGTTTCGGTCTCCATTGGGATCAAAATCCACGCGCTTCATGGGATAGAGATTACGCTCTTTAGAGTAAACGATGGACTTGGACGCCAGCCCATGGGGTGAGATTGACGATTTCCGCGGGGGGGTGAATTCCTTGCCGCGCGCGTTGATCGTCCAAGTGCCTGCATCATCGTCATCAAAATCTATGGGTGTAAGGCGCACGATTTTGCCTGCTTTCTGATAAACAAATACTGGGCCGCCGTTTGTGTTATTTACATAACGGGTCTCACCGTTGGCTACCGGCGTACCCCAGGTCCAGCCAGCCCTTTGCATCATGTAAACGGTCTCGGAAAACCAGCTAACTAATTCATCGGGTCCTACTGCCATGAGCGAGAACGCCTTTATGGCCTCAATACGTTTCAAATGATCTACAGGCGGCATCATGAGCTCAGCACCAAGCTCAGCCGACTTGACGGAGATGTCCACATCGCAATCTTGCCGGACGCCGGATCGTGAGCTCACACGCCCGCCTTTGAAGATAAAGGTGCGGCCCATGCTATTGTCTGCAACCCTGATCTGGACCGAGAAGTCCTTTTCTTTGAGGCGGGCCCTAAACATTGGGTATCGTAAAGCAGTGATCCGCAGTGCCCACTGCAGTCCGTACAATATAAATGCAAATTTCATGGCTGTATCACCGTGCCTTTGAATTATCCCTGTTAAGATGAAGGTATCACACTGGGCTTCTAAGCGTCGATGGGTTGGTCACAGATGTGGCTGGCTCTGTATCACCAGCCGGGCAGCGCATTTACAGCCCATCCATCACGTCCTGCGCCCATTGGAAAGCGGACAGCGCAGCTGGCACACCGGCATAAATGGAAACTTGAAATAAAACCTCTTTAATATCCTCCGATGTCGCCCCATTATTGAGTGCTCCTTTGACATGCAGTTTGAACTCGCTTTCCCGGTTAAGGGCCGCTAGCATAGCAAGGTTCAGAAGGCTTCGTGTCTTTTTCTCGAGACCTGGCCGGGTCCAAACATCACCCCACGCGTATCGGGTAATGAAGGCCATAAACTCCTCGGTGAATTCAGTGGTTCCTGCATCTGACCGATCAACATGAGAATCGCCGAGCACTTCCCGCCGCCGAGCGTCCCCCCTCTCAAACGTGTTATCCGTCATCGACACACTCTAATTTTTTAAAAAGTCCAGAACAATTCTACCAAACTCTTCTGGCTTCTCTGCGCACGATAAATGCGCCACACCAGGGATCACAGTAAGTTTGGCCCCTGGAATGCGATCTACAATGATTTCGGAATGGGAGACAGGTGTCGCGAAATCAACTTCTCCGGCGATCACTAATACATCATTCGTAATCTGGCTAAGTTGATCTGTAAGCGACATATCCCGAACAGCTGCAACACATCCACAGTAGCCCTCCACGTCACAGTCAAGCAGCATGGCACGCACCATTCCCACCGCGCTGCCTCCAGTGGATCGGTACTCCTCGGAGAGAAAACGCTCAACGCCGGCTTCCTCAATTGCCGCCATTCCACCGTCCTTGATTGCCTCGATCCTTGCGGTCCATGGCTCGGGGGACCCCACATCAGAGGAAGTGTTACAAATAATCAATTTCTGCACCCGGTCAGGTGCATGAAGCCCCAACCACATGCCCACCATGCCTCCCATGGACAGACCACAGAATTGTGCGGTGGGAATGTCCAAATAATCCATGAGCGCGAGTGCATCGCCGGCGATATCATTGATCGTGTATTCCCCGGTCGGAGAAGACGATCCACCATGGCCACGGTTATTATACCGAAGAACTCGGAAGTGTTCTGTAAATGCGGGAAGTAGCGGCTCCCACATCCTCATATCTGTCGTCAGAGAGTTAGAGAGAACGAGCACGGGTTTTGTCTCAGCACCGTTCCATTGATAAGAAAGTGTCGCTCCATTTACGGTTGCCGACGGCATTATTGCCTCCTCATTATTTTTTTAAGAGTTTTACACATTCTGAAACGATCAACATCAAACTTTGCCAATCACACCTGCCGATGGTCTCATGGTGTAGCGTCCGGGTTTTCCAAAATCAAATGACCAACGGCGGTATTGGACGCTGGCACATGATAGAATCTGTGAACCTGCTCGACCTCGGCATTCAACGCTCCTCGCATGACGAACCACATGACTAATTCAACCCCCTCGGACCCGGCTTCTCGCATATAGTCAACATGCGGCATCTGGGCGAGGTTCTCTGGATCGCTGACCAATTTATCCAAGAAGTGCGCATCAAACTCCTTGTTAATGAGGCCCGCTCTTGGGCCTTGAAGCTGGTGGCTCATGCCGCCGGTCCCCCAGATCTGAATGTTTAAATCTTCATCAAAGGACCCAACCGCGCGACTTAGTGCTTTGCCAAGCTGGTAGCAGCGATTGCCTGTGGGGGGCGGATATACCACTACATTAACGGCAATAGGGATGACTTTGCAGGGCCAGGCATCTGGCTGACCAAACATCAGGGACATCGGGACCGTAAGACCATGATCTACGTCCATTTCATTAACCACCGTCAGGTCAAACTCGTCCAAAATTACTGATTGGGCGATATGGGAGGCTAACTCAGGGTGACCCTGAACTGTCGGCACTTTCCGCGGGCCCCAGCCCTCATCGGCTGGTTGGAATTCGCCGGCGCAGCCAATGGCAAATGTTGGCACAAAACTGAGATCAAAAGCCGACGCATGGTCGTTGTAAACCAGCAGGACAACATCAGGCGTATTTCTTTTCATCCAATCCTTAGAAAATTCATACCCCTTAAAAACTGGTTTCCAATAATCCTCCTCCATCTTACCGAGGTCGATTGCGGCGCCGACGGCCGGAATGTGAGAGGTGGAGACACCCGCGGTAATTCTGGCCACTATTCCTGCTCCCCAATATATCGATTGCCGTCCGCAGAGCGGCCACCATTAATCATCATTTCTGCATACTGTTGCTGTGTCATCCCGGTCATGGTAGCAGCAGCAAACTGGAAACTCTGACCATCACTCGAAAAGATTTTCGCCAGAAAATAAATATTACCGCCGAGAGAAATCATACGGTTGTAGTCCCGGTCAAGAATGGCTTGTTTTTGATCTTCTGTCATCGGCCATTCATCCAAGTATGCCTTCTGGTCAGCGAAAAAACGGTCGCGGTTCTCTGATTTCATCAAAGACATACAGAATTGATTAAGGTGGTAGCCCAACCGTAACATGTCCGCATCAAAGATAGTCGTGCCAGGCACGTCCTTATAAGGCTTCTCGAGAGCCATATATCAATCCTTCTCTATCAATAATTTCATGACTAATTGGGAATATTACAAATTAGATGCCAAAAACCAATGACCATCCTCGCCCGCTAAATTATAAGACCCATGCAATCCAAACTGTTACTGGTTTCCTACGTGGCATGTATCGGATTTCGGCGGACTATCAATGCAAAAATGGCCTTTAAGATGTGAGCCAAGAAGTTGGGTATGGGTCCTCTAGAAAAACAACATTAGATAGTGCTCTGATTGGAGTAGCTACTTAAAACGTTCCCTTAGAACACCACTCAACCAATCCACCACTGATACAGCAGCGAGAATCATTATTAAAATTGCGGACACTTGTTGATAATCCAATATACGTAACGATCCCACCAACTCTGTTCCGATGCCCCCCGCTCCGACCATTCCCATTACTGTTGATTGTCGAAAGTTGTATTCCCACCGATACATTGTGACATCTGCGAATTGAGTAAACACCTGAGGTAAAACGCCGTGTATGATAACTTGAAGAGATGTTGCGCCAGCAGCTTGAGCTGCCTCAATCGGCGCTGGATGTGCATGCTCAATAGCCTCCGCAAAAAATTTTCCAACCATACCTATGGAATGTAAGCCAAGAGCTAATACACCCGGCAACATGCCAAATCCGACCGCCGCAACAAATATAATTCCCATAATAAGTTCAGGAATTGCCCTAAAACCGTTCAATAACATTCTAGCGACAGCGTAAGCCAATCTGTTTGGGGTCGTGTTTGTAGCCGCCCATATCGCTATTGGAACTGAGAAAAAAATTGCCAAAGTTGTTCCGGCGACGGACATGGCTATGGTCTCAAGCATGGGCAGTATCCATTGCTTCCAACGTGTAAAGTCGGGGGGCATCATATCCGATATCAACACACCGATTGCTGGCAATCCCTCGGATATTCGGTCACCGTCAAACATACCAGTGACCCAAAAACTAATGACGATTGCGAAAGCTACTAGGCCAACCTGGAATCCTAGGATTTTACGAACACGCCTCTCTGTTAACAGAATTGTGCCAAATTGTGACGCCTTACTGCGGGAGACGTTTGTTTGTAGACCCATTCTATTGACCCTGTAATCGCTGAGCCTACCGGCGTTTCGCTAATTTCTGGTCTGAACTCTATTACTTACCAGAGACACTTTTACGAATGGAGCGTATTATATCGTAATCGGCATCCGTTACTTTGCCAAAACCTTCACCCTTGAACGGTTTGAGGATGGCGTCGCCAGTTTTAGTCCCTTTTTTGAGGCTATAAAAAGCCTTCCGAATGTCCATTTGCAGATCGCTGTTCAAATCGGTCCGCATAGCCCAAGGGTATTGAGGGAGTGGCTTAGAGTAGGCCAGAACCTTCACTTTAGTTTTGTCGATCTGCCCCTTTCTCAAGAGACGCTCAAAGATTGGCCTGCTGAGACCACCTACCTGGGCGTTGTTGCGTTGAACGTTAATTGCTACAGCATCGTGAGCGCCCAAAAAATTTTCCTTATAATCTTTACCGGTAATCACACCCGCCTGCATAAGCGTAAATTTTGGCGCGAAATGGCTCGAAGTTGAAGCCTGGTCACCAAATGCGACCTGAAGGCCTTTGCCTTTCATGTCTTTTATCGATGCAAGACCTGATTTAGCGCTAGCTATGACAACAGACTGGTAGGTTGTAGAGCCGCGTTTCAGACGAGCAGCAAATGGCTCTATATCCAGTTTCCCACCCTTCATCTTATCCTTGGCAATCGTATAGCTGGCAGGCCCGAAATAAGCGATGTCAATTCGACCAAACCGCATTGCCTCAATCATGGAGGAATAATCCGTCGTTACAATTAACTTAATTTTTTTGTTGAGTCTTTTCTGCAGAAAAGCCTGAAGCGGCTTATTATCCTGGATGATCGTCGCAGCATTTTCATCTGGCAGAAGTGCTACTTTCAGTGTGGCGGGATCATGCGAACCACTTGCCATAGCAGATGACGTCATTAAACCGAGTACAATTGCGACGTAACCGGCAAATTTTCGAAGTTTACTCATAGTATTTCTCCTTTTTGCTACAGATATTGCGACGCCATAAATAATTAATGTTCTGCCAAGCACGGCTTTTGCAGTCATGTACTTTTTCTCCTTTTTTCCAGAGTTTTTATACGAAGCAGACCCGTATGATCGGATGAGATTATACCTTGTATGTTAAGCTGAAATTCCTAATGTTGATTGAAAGCATAGATGTCATCTACCGTTTTATCTCGCAACTCGGTCGGTGGCCCGTCAAAGACAACTTTCCCACGTGATAGGCCAATAATCCGATCTGCAAAACGTCTTGCGTATTCGATTTGGTGAAGGCTCAAAATCGCCGGAATGGCATCTTGCTCGCAAATTTCTTTGAGCATGCCAAGCACAAGTTCCGAGGAAGCCGGATCAAGCGAGGCCACGGGCTCATCAGCCAATATAATATCTGGACGCTGTGCGATCGCTCGCGCGATACCCACTCGTTGTTGTTGCCCGCCAGACAGTGAGTCACAACGCTGAAGCGCTTTCTCAAGTAGATGAACCCTATCAAGGCATTCTAACCCCCAATTTCGTTCGTTGGAGGGAAGAGGAAACAAACTTCGTAAAAGGGAGTACTGACCAATTCTGCTCAACAAAACATTCTGTAGTACGGTCTTCCTCTCGATCAGTTGATGCTGCTGGAAAATCATGCCAGTTCGAAGCCTGTGACGGCGAACGACATCTCTGCCGTTAATTTCACCGAGATCTTGAGCAATAATTCTCCCGGCAGTAGGCCTTACGAGATGATTAAGAGCGCGCAGTAGCGTCGACTTTCCAGCTCCCGAGGGTCCTAAAAGAACCGTAATTTCATTATTAAAAAATGCCAGATTAGTCGACTCCAAACCAACAACGCTGTTACCATAAATTACCTTTAGGTCTTCAGTTTTGATGAAAACTTCCTTTTGCGACTCGTTGGAATGATTTTTTAACATATCGTTGGGCATTGGGATCTTATCTTCGTTTTCTCACCAACGATTTAAATGGAAGTTGGTTTTGGCTGAGACTAACTTATCAAATTTCTTGAGAGTAGTCACACTCGAGACGCCGAATTGCTATTTAAATGATTTGTTAAAAAAACAGGAGTTTATAATCAAGCTATAAAATTTACAGGCACTCACTACCTAACCTCCCGAAGATGTTTTGCATTAACAGTATTCTCGGGGATTTGCCCGTTGATGCCGTCTACCAGACTTTTAGCGGCGGAAAATTCTATAGCCTCCCTCACATCTCTTACTGCCGAACCAATATGTGGCGTGAAGACCGTATTTTCTAGCCCTAATAGAGCAGGGCTTATCGACCGAGGTCGATCTGGTATTGTCCAATCTTCAACTTCAAACGTGTCGGCTGCATAGCCGGCTATTTTTTGCTCCAACAAAGCTGCTTCGACTGCCTTTTCATCCACCAGGGAGCCTCGTGCAGGATTGATCAAAAAGCTACTTTTTTTCATTTTTGATAAAAATATTTCATCGACGAGATGCCGTGTCTCCGGCATTAGGTGGAGAGCCAGTACTACAAAATCGGCGTTCGGCAAACCCTCTTTAAGCTCGGTAGGACTGCAAGCTAACTCGATTTCTTCCTCTCCCGATAGCCGCACCGTGTCAACATACGAGCACTTACAACCAAAGCCTTTCAGCATTCGAAGTACCGTTTTACCAACAGCACCAGCACCTATCACAAGCACATTAGCTTTTGATAGCGATTGGCCATAAAACGTCGGGCGCCAACCTGAGAAATTACCACCCCTGATGTAACGGTCTCCGGCGCACACTTTTCTCGCCAATGAGAGCATCAGTCCTATCGTTAATTCACCTGTCGGCTCACTCAAAAGGTCGGGAACAATGGTAACCGGGATATTCTGGCGAGAGCACTCATAAACATTTATGTTGTTATAGCCCTTGAGAGCTCCAGAAATAACCTTCATGTTTTTGCAGGTCTCTAAAAATTGGTTATCGATACGTTCAGTCATAAACACCATTACACCATGCGCGTCCGCGCATTTTTCTATCAACTCACTTCGACCATATGGTTCCGGACCAGGATTCATCTCAACATCGGCGTGTTGCTCTAGGTAGGAGAGGACATTGTTATGAATGGGTTGGGCCACAACCAGTTTTGATGACATTTTTTTACTACTCTGTTTCATGAGGTATAGTCGGAGATCTGAACATTTTTTTGCGAAAACAGGCCGGTTTTCCATTGTTCTTCAATAAGACGAGGCGTTTTAAGCCTGCAACGTTAAAAAAATACCACTTGGGCAGAATTACGCGTTTTAGAGGGTATCTCCCTTAATAACCATGGCAATTATTGAGACCCAAGTGCGAAGAGTGGGGCAAAAATCATGACAACTCGGCGATTAAATTACCCCACCTTTCTAATTCCTTTTGGTATGAAAATTTTGGCGCCAACGTCCTCACCTGTTTGGTCAACTGTTCCAAAAAATCTGGGTTATTTTCCAGTCGAAGCAAAACATCGCGCAATGAGGCTTCATCTTCCCTCCTGTAGTACCCACCGTACTCTCGTCCAAGCAAACCGATATTACCGTCAATATCAGAAGCGATAACGGGAACATTAGCGACTATAGCCTCGGAAACCACATTCGCCCCACCTTCGGCTCGGGAGGAAATCACCATGGCATGCGCTCGGCTCAGCTCTTGGCGAATGCGCCAGGCTGGCACCTCCCCAAACCACCGGTATCTGGGGTTAGCCTTCATTTCGATTTGTGCAATGTTGCGGGCCTGCTCATCAAATGCCGATCCAAAATGTCGAACATACAGCTTTGAGCTCTTCGGTATCTTTCTGACGGCAATCGCGGCGCGCATTGGGTCTTTTACGTCACGCAAATTGCCGATCACACATACCTCAAAGTATCGCGTCGAGGGATCTCGAGAACGGCGGAGCGGCCTCGCAGATTGCAGTATGACGTGTAATTTGGATTTGAAACGTCGTGGTATTATATCCCCTATTCGTTCATGCAATCCCACCAACGCATCCGCTAATTCCATGGATGAGAGTGTGGTCTCTGGGTGCGTATGGATAAATTGATTGATGTCAGTGCCCCCGAGACAGAGAACAATAGGCCGGTTTGAAAATTTTTTCTTGAAGTCGTCTATGGCGTCTGCACTGCGCCATGCATGGATCGCAACCATCATATCCGCTGATTGGCCTTGGTATTCGGTGAGCGTCTCCACGTCATTGCCCAGGTCACGCAATATGCGGGTCCAACGGTCGGCAGTTGTTCGATTTCCGGATTTTGACTTTCTTCCGGCTGGTGTAATCTGAATAATCTTCATATGTATTAAAGGACAGTTAGAGAGACTTAATATGACAGCCCTGGTCACAAAGGACTATCTTGTAGACATTCTCGAAGACGCGCATTCAAGAACAATGGAACTTCTGGACGGCCTAAACCAAGATCAAATGATGGGCCCCCAGCTTCCAGTGGTGAACCCTCTACTCTGGGAAATCGGGCACGTCGCCTGGTTTACTGAGCAGTTTATCCTCCGAAAGCTTCATGGCCTTGATCCCATTAGGCCTGATCTAGATAAAGTCTACGACTCAATCGCCATTGAACACAGTGTACGCTGGGATCTTCCCCTTCTTCAACTCAATGAGTCTCTGACCTATATCGATCAAATCAAGAATAAGATTTTTGACCGCTTAGAAGAAGGTAAAGCAGATGAGGCCGACAGTTTTATATATCAATTCGCTACCTTCCACCAGGACATGCACAATGAGGCTTACTCCTACTCACGCCAAACCCTGGCTTATCCCGCGCCAAAATTCGCGACCACCAGAGACCTAACTCTCACAGAAGCAGATACCGGGCCATATCCAGGCGACGCAGATATCCCGGGAGGCACGTTTCGGCTAGGTTCCGAGCGAGATGCGCCATTCCTTTTCGATAATGAAAAATGGGCCCACGATGTAACCGTCTACCCGTTCAAGATCGCCAAGGCACCGGTCACGAATGAAGAGTTCGCAGCCTTTGTGGCCGACGATGGATATCACCGCAGAGACCTCTGGCCAGACGTCGCTTGGGGAGATTTGAAGGCGAGTGGCCAACAGCACCCAATCTATTGGATTTCAGATGGTCCCGCCAAATGGCTGACCAGACGCTTTGATCAAGTTATCGATTTACCCCCGTATGAGCCCGTTGTTCACGTGAATTGGTACGAGGCTATGGCGTACTGCGAATGGGCGGGCCGCCGGTTACCAACAGAAATGGAGTGGGAGGTGGCAGCCGCATCCGAGCCCGACGGCGTCGGCCTTGGCCGGACTAAGCGCCCCTATCCCTGGGGTCATGAGCGCGACACAACCGGCAAAGCCAATTTGGATGGCCGAAGCACTGGATGCGTCGATGTAGCCGCCTTTGCCGGCGGCGACAGCGCGTGGGGGTGCCGCCAAATGCTGGGGAACATATGGGAATGGACGAGCTCAACTTTCGAACCTTACCCTGGATTTTCGGCGGATGCTTATCGGGACTATTCGGAGCCAGTGTTTTACACCCGCAAGGTCTTGCGGGGCGGCTCCTGGGCGACCCGAAGCAGGATGGTAAACAACACACACCGGAATTTCTTCACTCATGAAAGACAGGACGTTCTGGCTGGTTTTAGGACCTGTGCCCGACATAACTGGAATTGACGATTTAGTCCCCATGGAAGTAAGCTAACGTTAATCATAAGAACAATTCAAAAACAGGGGAGGCTTCGTGCACAATGCTTACAATGCTATCAGCATTGGACAATGCGCTGAAGTTGCATGGTGACCGGCCAGCAATTGTCGATGAAGAACAGTGTTTTACATGGTTTCAGCATGTGGGCCGGGTTGCCAAAGCCGCGGGGCTTCTAGCCGACCTTGGCATCGGTCCCGGAGATCGCTACGGCATTATATGCGAGAACTCCTTCCGATACACGGAGCTCATCCATGCCGGTTATTGGAGCGGTGCCATCGCAGTCCCGATCAATCACCGATTAGCCGCACCCGAAATTTTGCACATCTTGGAAGATGCAGACTGCCGGGCATTGGCCCTGGGCAAGCCATTCTTAACCTTAACTGACACAGCAGAGTTGGCCCCATGGAGGGATCAAACCATCTATTTGGGACCTCCGGACGATGAGATATCCCAACCGCAATATGAAGCACTTTTGACAGCTGCCCCATCGGCCCCGCAGTGCCCTGTAGACGAAGATGACCTGGCCATCCTCCTCTATACTGGCGGGACAACCGGCCGAAGCAAAGGCGTCCAGCTTTCCCACAAGAATATCCATTCCAACGGCATGCAGATGGCCATCGCCATGGGCGCCGTACCCACCGACATCTATCTCCATGCTGCGCCCATGTTCCATGCTGCCGATTTATTGTCCACGGGCTTTACGCTAGTTGGCGCCGCGCATTGTTACCTACCTGTATTCTCGCCAACAGCATCTCTAGAAGTTATCCAGAAATATCGCGTTACGGCGACCATGAAAGCGCCCACCATGATCATTATGAACCTCACAAATAGCAGGTTCGAGGAATACGACACGTCTAGCCTTCGGATCATGCTTTATGGATCTTCCCCCATGGCAGCTGAATGGGTTCAGAAATCCATCGAAGGGTTTCCGCATACCCAGATTGTGCAGGGATACGGGCTAACGGAAACATCACCCATCCTCACCTATTTAGGTTGGGACATTCATAAAAACGCTATTAAGGCTGGTGATACGAATGTTCTTCGTTCCGCCGGCCGGCCCCTTGTCGGTCTCGATATGAAGATCACCGACGACAGTGGTGACGAGCTGCCACTTGGTGAAGTGGGAGAGGTGACGGTACGGGGGCCGCAGGTCTCTAGAGGATACCTCAATCGCCCTGAAGAAACAGAGAAATCGTTTCGAAATGGCTGGTTCCATACAGGCGATGTCGGCCGTATGGACGCAGATGGTCTCATGTATTTGATGGACCGAAAGAAGGACATGATCGTATCAGGCGGGGAAAACATATACACCTCCGAAGTTGAGGCTGCACTTTACCAGCATGCCGGTATTCAAGAATGTGCCGTCGTTGGGGTGCCGGACAAAAAATATGGGGAGGCGTTGTTCGCCGTCATTGTGCCCGCTGAAGGCAACACGCTGACAGAAACCGACGTCATTGATCACTGCCGGGAGCGCATCGGGGGCTACAAGATCCCGCGCCAGATGGACTTTGTGACTGAGATGCCCAAAAGTGCTATGGGCAAAATACTGAAAAACGAACTACGCAGCATTTACGGAAGCAAATGAAGATAAACGGCCAAAAAGTTCTGCTCTAATATATCCCGTTACTTACACCTTTCTCGCCTGGCACGGATTGCCACACCTCATGAAAATTAAATCTCCGGTATTGAACCGCTGGGCTGGCAGGGCATCATGTAATGATCGAGGTCTTCAAGTTGAGATCGAGATGAGCGGAGGAGCGAAAATGGCTCCGATGAGCCAAGACAAAGCAAAAAAATTGTAACATGACGTGCCGGCACTAGCTGTCAGGAACTAGCGCTTCGGGTTTTATTACCCTATATTATGGCAGAGGTATCTGATACCGACAGAGGACCGCGCAAATGAAATTCGGTTTATTTGGTGGCGCCGTTGCTAATAAAAGTGCAGATACGGCGGACAGCAAGGGCTACGATGGTTTTGTGGATCTCATAATCGAGGCTGAGAAGCTAGGTTATGAAAGCATGTTTATGGTTGAACATCATTTCACAGGTGGTGGCCAGGTCTCAGCCTCACTTAATCTCCTGACCTATATTGCTGCAAAAACTGAAAAGATAAGATTGGGCACATCCGTTACGGTTCTTCCGTGGCACAACCCTGTTTTACTTGCAGAACAAACGGCTACACTTGATCTACTATCGGGCGGACGCCTAGATTTTGGTGTCGGCAAAGGCTACCGAGACATGGAATATAAGGGTTTCTGTATTCCACGAGAGGAAGCCCTGGAACGCTTTCAAGAATCGATTGAGGTGATCAAAAAAGCGTGGACCTCTGAAGAGCGATTTAGTCATGATGGCAAATTTTGGCAATTCGACGATATCATCGTGGAACCATACACAATTCAGGAGCCCCATCCCCCGTTATGGACAGCCGCAGGAACTGACGAGTCCATAGCGCGAGTGGCAGAGTCGGACATGAATGTTCTTTTTGACCAATTCGCGTCGTTCGAGCGAACTGAGGAAAGACTGAAGGTTTGGCAGAAGGCGTGCGCCGCTTCAGGTAGGGGATTTGATCCCATGGAAGTTGGCTTGGCCAGGGGTTTGACGATTACCCTCTCTGAGGAGGAGTATCAGGACGCGTTAAAAAAACGCGATGTGCGTGTAACAAAAATGATAGAAAAATTTGGTGCTTTACCGGGGTTGGTTAAAGACGAGCCAGAGAGCTACTCAGATCCAATTCTCGATATGGAGGAGGCGGCGCTCATTGGAAACCCTGACAAAATCATCGAACGTCTTAAGATATTGGAGAGCATGGGCTTCACCCATATACTGATACTAATACCCGATAACATTGAGACGCTTCAAATATTTGCTAGCGAAGTGATGCCAGAGTTCAGGGAAGAGAAAACTGAGATCATTAGCGCAGCATAATCTGGCGCTTACTCGATATCGAACAGACCGGCCGCAAATCGTATCTTTAGATCAATTCCACCATCGTTGATCTTCCATGGCCAAATCTTGTACCTCCGCAATCCGCTTTTGTGGAATGGGTCACCGTCGGCGATTTTCCTGGCCTCATCAAGGGAAGCAGCTTTGTAGATGATCAGCCCAATACCCGCCATAGCCCCATTTTCTTTTAAAAGCGGGCCAGTGCAGAAAAGCCGTCCCTCTGCTTCCAATCGCCCCTGATAAGCCAGATGTTCATCTCGAACGGCAGCTCTATCCCCTTCTTTATCGGTAAACTCAGACATCACGGCATAATGCACCAAGCCTAGCGCTGCGTGACCGTCGTTAAGTGAATTGCCTTTTGAACCAACCATGAATGCGCCCCCAAAACTGCTGCCAAACTCCATGAGGCATCGATCAAGTCATAGTTTTCTCATTGGTTCAAGTAAGGCCTGCTCCCCTTGCAGAGTCTGCCCTAATCTGGTCATTTGGCGTTTCAAAAAACGAGAACACCAACAAAGGTTATCCCAGTGGTAAAACTGCATTCCGTTCGCGTCTACCCGTCCTCCGAACCCTTGGCCAGAGAAGATCAACTCGCTTGGAAAATTGCCGCCGTTGCAACGGACCCTGTGCCAATAGAGCCCAAAGTTGAAGACATGATCATCAACCGGATCATCGACAATGCATCTGTGGCCATTGCATCAGTGAATCGTCACTCGGTGGCCAGTGCTCGCGCACAGGCCTTGGCGCATCCTCGGGACGGGGGCGCTAACTTATTCGGGCTCTCTAATGACCGGCGGTTCCACGCAGAATGGGCAGCGTGGGCAAATGGCACAGCCGTCCGCGAACTCGATTACCACGATACATTTCTCGCGGCTGATTACTCCCACCCCGGAGACAATATTCCACCGCTGCTGGCTGTGGCCCAACAGACGGGTAAAAACGGGGCGGACCTTATGCGCGGCCTGGCGACCGGCTACGAAATACAAATCAACTTGGTGAAAGCCATCTGTCTACATGCGCACAAAATCGATCATATCGCACATCTAGGGCCCTCCGCAGCCGCCGGCATCGGCACGTTGCTCGGGCTGAATACAGAGACCGTGTATCAATCGGTTCAACAAGCTCTGCATACCACGGTCTCGACACGGCAGTCCCGCAAGGGTGAGATTTCTAGTTGGAAAGCCTTT
This sequence comes from Rhodospirillaceae bacterium, assembly GCA_002723345.1. Lineage (GTDB taxonomy): Bacteria > Pseudomonadota > Alphaproteobacteria > Rhodospirillales > UBA2165 > TMED167. Next base: position 8,615 of record PBNV01000048.1, on the reverse strand, counting down.
GCCCCCTCCCATGCCGGAAAACTCGCCATTGAAGCTGTCGATCGGTGCATGCGCGGCGAGGGGGCGCCCTCTCCCATTTATGAGGGTGAAGATAGTGTTATAGCCTGGATCCTTGATGGACCAAAAGCCACTTACGCCGTGCCTCTTCCCGAGGCGGGAGAACCCAAGCGTGCGATTCTGGAATCCTACACGAAAGAACACTCTGCCGAGTATCAAAGCCAGGCGCTCATCGACCTCGCCTTTCGGGTCCGAAAAAAGATCACAGATTGGGAGGCGGTAGTGTCGATCTGTCTTCACACCAGTCATCACACGCATTATGTCATCGGAACGGGTGCGAACGATCCGCAAAAGATGGACCCGCACGCCAGTCGGGAAACCTTGGATCATTCAATCATGTACATCCTAGCCGTTGCCCTGCAGGACGGGGAGTGGCACCACGTTCGGTCTTATGCGCCCGAGCGGGCGAGCCGCGAGGACACGATCCGCCTCTGGCACAAAATTTCCACTATTGAAGACTCTGTCTGGACAGAACGTTATCACGATCCCGACCCGGATAAGCGCGCCTTTGGCGGTCGTCTTGAGGTGAAGCTATCCACGGGAGAGACCATCACAGACGAACTAGCGGTCGCCAATGCCCATCCAGCGGGTGAGAGACCATTTGACCGATCAGATTATATTGGCAAATTCAAAACCCTCACTGAGGGGATCGTCGATCCTGCGGAAAGCGAGCGCTTCCTCGACCTCGTCCAAGATTTAGCCAATCTGGATGCCAGCGGGATACAAGCGCTCAATGTTCAGCTCGATCCGGCTCAGGTGTCGCCATCCACCGCAACAACTGACGGGATTTTCTAATGTTGTTTACGCAAAAATCCGCTGCCGAGAAACGCCAAGACTTCCGGGATGCTCTGGCGACAGGCCGTCTCTTGCAAATGCCCGGGGCTCATTCTCCGATTATTGCGCGCATTGTCGAAGAGATCGGGTTTGACGGTATTTACATCTCCGGTGGCGCCCTATCAGCCGAATTAGCCCTCCCCGATATCGGCCTTACTTCATTGTCAGAGGTTACCCAGCGGGGCCGCCAAATAGCCCGCGTGGTGGACGTTCCCGCCATAATCGATGTGGACACGGGATTTGGCGAGGCCCTTAATGCCGCCCGAACTATCCAAGAGGTTGAAGAACTTGGCATGGCGGGCTGTCATATAGAAGACCAAATCAACATCAAGCGCTGTGGCCATCTGGACAATAAGACACTGGTGGAAACCGCCACTATGGCCCAAAAAATTGCTGCTGCCGTAAGTGCCCGGAAAGATCCGAACTTTCTAATCATGGCGCGAACCGATGCTAAAGGCGTCGAGGGGTTAGAAGCTGCCATTAACCGCGCAAAAGCCTATGTTGACGCTGGCGCAGACGCCATCTTCCCCGAAGCGCTGATTGAACCGAATGAGTATGATGCCTTTCGTAAGGCGGTCGACGTCCCCCTGCTCGCCAACATGACAGAATTCGGGAAGACTAGACTTTATGAAAAGGCGGAGCTGGAGGCTTTTGGCTTTAATATAGCAATCTACCCCGTTTCATCCTTGCGGCTAACGAACAAAGCTGTTGAAGACAATTACCGTCAGCTTAGGGATGACGGTACAAACGCTAAAATCGTCGACAATATGCAGACCCGGCAGCGGCTTTACGAGGTCTTGCGCTACGAGGATTACAATCAGTTCGATCAGAATTTATTTAATTTCAAACTGTAGCATTCAGAACCCAAAACGCAGAGGACATAGCATGGCAAAACGGGAATCTAAGAAAAAGACGGTAAAAAAAACCAAAGCCGGGATGGCTCAACCTAAAATCTTTAAGGGCCTGGCAGGTGTCGTCGCCGACGCCACATCAATCTCAAAAGTCATGCCGGAGACCAACTCCCTTACTTACCGGGGCTATGCGGTCCAGGATTTGGCAGCACAATGCAGTTTTGAAGAAGTAGCCTACCTGATCCTCCAAGGAGAACTGCCAACTCGCAGTCAGCTCAACGCCTTTAAAAAGAAGGAACGGGCACTTCGGAAAATTAGTAAGTCACATGCAGACGTAATCGCAAAATTTCCGCGCCGGGCACACCCCATGGACACCATTCAGGCGGCTGTTGCCTATCTCGGCACGACAGAGGTCGCCTGGGGAGCAGAGCCCCTTGAAGCCGATATGGAACGGGCCATGAGCCTGCTCGCAAAGATCCCAACCATGATCGCGACCGATTTCCGCCTCCGCCAGGGTAAACGTCGCATAGCGCCAAGGACAGATCTTTCCATGGCGGAAAACTTCTTCAACATGTGTTTTGGCCAGATACCACCGAAGAAAGTCATCAAAGCATTCGACGTCTCACTAATTTTGTATGCAGAACACAGTTTTAACGCCTCCACCTTCACTGGCCGAGTGATTACCTCCACGCGTTCAGATATATACTCCGCCACTACTGGTGCAATTGGAGCGCTCAAGGGTCCGCTTCATGGCGGTGCTAACGAAGCCGTGATGGAAATGATGAAGAAGGTGGGCCGGCCGTCCAATGCGGAGAAATGGCTGAGGGATGCCATGGCAAACAAAGATCTGGTCATGGGATTTGGACACCGGGTTTATAAACAGGGTGACTCCCGTGTTCCTACAATGAAGGCCTGTCTAGAGGACCTGACTGAATGGTCTGGCGACACAAATGGCTGGAAATCTATAACACCATGGCCGACATCATGGTTTCTGAAAAAGGGATCCATCCAAACTTGGATTTCCCCTCAGGGCCAGCCTACTACCTCATGGGTTTTCCAATCAATCTGTATACACCCATTTTTGTCATGGCCCGGACAACAGGTTGGTCGGCGCACTACTTTGAGCAAAATGCCAACAACAGCCTAATCCGGCCTTTAAGTGCCTATGACGGCCGGGCGCAGCGGAAGGTCAAACCGTTGAGCAAACGCTAGGACAGCGAACGATTGGGGCCTTGCAGAGGAAAATGGGACTGAAACCGCCCGTCCCCAACGCGTTTAGGATAAGGGTGAAGAAGGGCCCAACAGCGTGATAAGTGCATTTTCCAGTGCCGTCCAATTAGTGGGCGTTCCCTCGGGCACAATAATCTCAAGACGGCTGTCATTTCGATAGGAGATGGGTGTCACTGTGATCTCGTTACGAGCACGGTCAATGAGCACCCAATCCTTCCCCGTTCGGAAAACGCCTTTCAGTCGTTCTACCACCGTGCCCTTGGACAACCCAGGCAAGCCGGTCAGGCCGAGAAGATCGGTCACGCCTTTACGATCGAAGACATCCTCATTCGAAAAAATCCAGCCGCAACCTTTATAGCCGTTGCCCGCATTTTCTGCCCGGTAGGGCCGGCCCTGCTCCAACTGGAATTCTAAACTCGAAGTGGCGTGATGGTGAGTGTCATGATCATGGGCGTCAGGAAAAAGCGGCACACGCATCTTTTGAGGATTAATATCGAGGAGGCTCAAATCCAAGGCACCCTCGCTCACCTCTAGGACCCGAACTTTCGCCGGATAGAGTGTGTGCGCCCAATCACGAAATGCATCGAGCTCGTCAGGGTTTGCCAAATCAGACTTGCCCGCAACCAGAATGTCCGCCAAGTGGATCTGATCCCTGAATACATCCACTGCCTGAACCCGTGGATCGTTAACATGCCTGGGATCGACCAGACAAATTACAGCTTTTAACTCGATGGCCTGAGCAATCCCGGGGGCCCGCAATTCATCCAATATCCCCACCGGATGGCCAATTCCTGTGGGTTCAATCAGCAAACGGTCTGGTCGCACCCGACGGAGAATATCCGTGACCGCCACTCGCATGGGAACGTTCATGGCACAGCACATACAGCCACCGGGAATGTCCCGGATGACGACGTCAGAATGATCATCTGGATCAACTGTCATTTGGTCGATAGCGACCTCACCAAATTCATTCACCAAAACGGCCCATTTCTCCTGCTCTGGCTTACGGGCTAATAACGATTTGATTGCCGTCGTTTTGCCTACGCCAAAAAACCCTGTAAAAAGTGTCACTGGGATTTTGCAAACACCGCTCATTATCCAGATGCACCTAACAGTTTAAGAGACAGTTCCCTTACCATGTAGTGGGCAACGGCGTCTTCAGAACATTTTTCCTGCCACCAGTGGAGCGATTGCTGCGAGATGTCCGCGAGTTGCCTGGGATCGCTCAGCAATTCCCTCGTAAGGCTGCCAACACCTTCCCAATCCGCCACTTCAATAACCGGCCACCCCTCATTGAACCATGACGACAACTGGCTCTCTGAAATGACAACACATCCCGCCCGCATAGCCTCATATGTCCGAAAGGTCTCATGACTTACACCCCTGGGCGAGAGGGCTATTTTGGTATCGGCCAATCGATCCGCATAATCTTGCGGGCTAAGGCCCAATCGAAAACCTGGCGCTTTGCTTATCTCAACATTTAGGTCCTCATGATCTTCAAAAGCCAGTGTGGCATTGCTAAAGAATGAGTCGCGATACTCGGGCCGACCCGCGAAAAACACATCTAAGGCGCGTGCCGCCATAGGTTTTGGTGCCAGTTTGGGCACATCCTTGTTGCAACCCAAAGGGATCACGCGCAAATTCCCTGGCACTGGATCAAAGGGCTGGTAGTTTTTAAATGTCATGAACACATCCGCTACGTAGTCCGGTATTTCATGCCCCTCGTCGCTTGTTTGCAGGACGACCACCCTATCGGAGTGTTTTACGGATACTCGATCACTATCGGCAGTCACGATGAAAACAAACCTATCAGCCAAACCAAGTTCTTTCAGCATAGAGCCTGCGGCCTGCAGAACCCCCGTCAAATGGGCTTCTTCACACCAATTGTCCGGAAGGTCCCAGATAACCTGCAAAGGTAAAAAGTCATGAGGTTCCATGGGATTAATCTATCTAATTTAATTGATGAAATGGGCTTGAGGGAATTGAGTCCCCCGCCATAATATCACAAGAACACATAGGACCAAGGAGGCCATTTTGGGACGGTTAAACAACAGAGTAGCAATCGTAACCGGAGCAGCGCAGGGTATTGGCGCAGCATATGCAAAAGCTATGGCAGCGGAAGGAGCCTCTGTGGTCGTCGCGGATAGGGACGATGGACAGCAGGTCGTTGACGAGATCATCAAAGGGGGGGGAACCGCGATAAACATCGTTACAGATGTATCGGATGAGACATCTTGCGAGGCCATGGCTGCTGAAACCATGGACGCCTTTGGTAGCATCGACATACTTGTTAATAACGCTGCCCTCTTTGGCCATTTAGACGCGAAACCATTTGAGGAGATTAGCGTCGACGAATGGGACGCTCTTATGGCTGTCAATGTGCGCGGTGTCTTTGTTGCCATAAAATCCGTTACTAGTCAGATGCGAAAACAACAATATGGAAAGATTATCAACATAGCGTCTGGCACATTGTTCAAGGGCACCCCCATGCTGCTCCATTATGTCACCTCGAAAGGCGCTGTTCTGGCAATGACCCGGTGCATTTCTCGGGAGGTCGGCGACGATAATATCTGCGTCAACACACTAGCACCTGGACTAGTCATGAGCGAAAACGTACTAGCGAGAGACACCTTCTCAGACGCCGGTGTGGATGCCAACACCGAAACCCGGGCTCTTAAGCGCCGCCAAGTGCCCGAAGATCTGACGGGAGCAATGATATTCCTGGCCTCTGCAGATAGTGACTTTATGACAGGGCAGTGCGTCGTCGTGGATGGTGGATCAGTAAATAATTAACGGATACTCTGCCGAGCCAAGGAATCTATCATTTAGACCACGCCTTTCTCTTGCAGTTCATCGATCTGATCAGCGGAGTAACCAAGCTCTTCTAAAATTTCCATCACATGCTGCCCCAATTCGGGGCTACCGACGGCAAGGTGGGACGGTGTGCGCTCCAAAATCACTGGTTGAGCGAGAATACTGGTTTCTCCCCGCCCCGGTGCATTGACGGTTTGAGCAACCTTAAGGTGCTTAACTTGTTCATCGCCAAAGACTTCATCCATCTGGTAAATTGGACCGCACGGGATCCCGGCGGCATTAAGCGTATCCACCCAGTGACCTGTCGGCTGCGTGACCGTAACGTTCTCAATCCGCTGGTCTACATCCCGGCGATTGTTAAACCGCGCACCCGCTGTCGCGAAGTTCTCTGCCTGCTCCATGTCCTCTAAGCCCATGACGGCGCAAAATTTTGGCCACATGGAGGCCATGGGCGCGATGTTCACGTATCCGTCCTCGGTCTTGAAGGTGCCCATGGGAACGTTGGTGGGATGATTATTGCCCTCTTGGGGAGCGACTTCACCGTCGACAGTCCAACGCGCAGCTTGGAAATCCAGCAGGAAAATTTGTGCCTGTAATAGTGACGTATGGAGCCACTGACCCTCACCGGATTTGTGACGCTCAAGCAGTGCGGCCATGATGCCGCCAGCCATAAGAAACCCCGCTGTCATATCAGAAATTGCTGCGCCAGAGCGCACCGGGCCCTCACCGGGTTTTCCGGTCACCGACATATGCCCGCCCAACCCCTGGGCAATCTGGTCTAGGCCGGGACGGTTGGCATAGGGACCGGTCTGACCAAACCCCGAAATACTGGCATAGACGATCCCCTTATTGACGGCGCGCACATCTTCGTAAGCGATCTTAAGCCGACGTTTCACGTCCGGGCGATAGTTTTCGACAATCACGTCGGCCTGAGCTGCCAGCCTCATGAAAATCTCATGTCCCTCCGACGACTTGAGGTCCAAGGTTAGGCTACGCTTGTTTCGATGGAGGTTCTGGAAGTCGGGTCCATGTCGGGTTCCCATATCCGCGTAGTTTGGATCACCGGAAACCTCGACCTTGATCACGTCCGCGCCGAAATCCGCCAACTGACGCGCCGCCGTTGGCCCCGCCCGTGCGCGCGTGAGATCAAGGACCTTAATATGATCTAACGTGGCGGAGGCGGACATAAATGGCATGATATATTTCCCCTAGTTTACTGGCCGCTTCGCCTTTGAGACCAGGTAGACCCCGGCAACAATGAGAACAAAAGACGGCGCGTGATAAAGTGAGAGTTCCTCATCAAGGATAATCATGGCGAGAACCGTGATCATCAGCAAGCGCAGATATATAAAAGCACTCGCCTTGTTAGCACCTAACGCCTGATTGCCAATATTCCAAAGGAGGAGGGCGCCAATTGCGACGATAATCCCTGCCCAAAGGACGGAAATAACGGTTATCGGGTTGAGCTGCATGGGCAGGACATACACCGTTTCCCACAGATAAAACGGCAACAACACAGCAATCCCGAGGATCTGTATAATATTTAGCAGGACTAACGGCGGCAGTCCTTTGGGCACCTTGCGCAGATAAATGGCATATGTCGTAAAACCTAAAATTGAGACAACCATCCACACGTCACCAATGTTAAAGCGGATCTCGGTGAGGGCCTGCAGATCCCCCCTTAAAATTACGATCGTCACGCCAACTCCGGCAATGATGGCGCCGATAGTCTGACGCCGGGACACGGTCTCTTGAAAGATAACCCAGGTGAGTAAAATCGTTGCAGCGGGTTGGGCCATCGCAACTATGCCGGCATTTATCGCCGTAGTGTAGTTGAGGGCGATATAGACTGTTGTATTGCCCAGAAGCACGAGGGAAATAGTCAGCTGCAGGAACAGCTTCCAATGCGCTCGTATCAGTGGAGCGTTATGGATCAACCCTTTCCAGGTAAACGGTAACATAATTAATGAGGCTAGCACCCAGCGCCAAAGCGATAACCCGATAGGCGGCACCTCTCCAGGAATAAGGCGTCCAAGGACATGGTTACTGGCAAAAAAAAGCATTGAGACAACCAGCGCGGCATAGGGCCAGATAGCGATCATCCTCTCTAGAAAATGAGAAACAAAGAGGCTCATAAGGTCTCATCTCCCGAATTATGAGAACGTCTAATTCCCATATTCCTCTTGGTGCACTATCTTAGAGGCCAACACTAGGGCCAAACTGAGGGAAGTCCAGGATATGACGGCAAACACCAGAGACACCTATGAGGATATTCGCAACGGCGTGCGTGCTTTATGCGCTGACTTTCAAGGCGAGTATTGGCGGGAGCTTGATCGCGAGAGAGCCTATCCGACAGAATTTGTCGATACCATGACCCGTAACGGATATCTGGCAGTGCTAATTCCGGAACAATATGGCGGAAGCGGTCTTGGGATCAAGGCTGCCATGGTCATTCTAGAGGAAGTTCACAAAAGTGGTGGCAACGCTGCCGCGTGTCACGCCCAGATGTACACCATGGGCACAGTTCTCCGGCACGGCAGCGATGACCAAAAAGAGACTTATTTGCCAAAAATTGCTTCAGGTGAACTTCGCCTCCAGGCCTTCGGAGTAACAGAGCCCTCGAGCGGCTCGGATGCCACCCGCATCCGCACTATGGCGGTAAAAGACGGAGGCAGCTATCGGGTAACCGGACAAAAGGTCTGGACGTCAAGGGCCCAACATTCGGACCTGATGCTGCTGCTGGCTCGCACCAGCCCTCGGGAGGATCAAAAAAAACGCCACCATGGGCTGTCGGTTTTTCTCGTGGATATGCGCGAAGTTGCCGGCGCA
>PBNV01000047.1 GCA_002723345.1 Rhodospirillaceae bacterium | reverse complement strand
GTGCTCACAGACGTCCCGCATTTTCAGGGCGACGACAAACATATGATATTGGCGCGCGCGGCGGTCGACCTGCCGGTGATCCGCAAAGACTTCATGGTCGATAGCTATCAAATTCTTGAGTCCCGCGCTCTTGGCGCAGACTGTATATTGCTGATCATGGCCGCATTGAGTGACGGCCAATTGGAGACCTTCTATGGCCAGGCTGTTGCAATGGATATGGATGTACTCGTTGAGGTGCACAACAAGGAAGAATTGGCCCGCGCTGCCCGATTAGGCTCCCGACTTCTCGGCATCAATAACCGGAATTTGAAAACCCTGACCGTAGATTTGGAAACCACCGTCGAGTTGGCCGCCATGGCGCCATCAAACGCTATTCTAATAAGCGAGAGCGGGCTTTACACCCATCAAGACCTCTTGGGCATGGCCAAAGTTGGGGTCAACTGTTTTCTGGTGGGTGAGTCCCTCATGCGCCATAGCGACGTGACAGCCGCTGTTCAGGCGCTCCTTGGTCCGAACCAGTACAAACAGTTGAGTGCTTAATTTTATGGGAAATCTGACGCACTTAGATGGTGAGGGAAATGCGGTGATGGTTGATGTAACGGACAAAGCGATCACCGAACGGACGGCGACAGCGAGGGGATCTGTGTTTATGCAGCCGGAGACCATGGAATTAATTCTCGCTGAGGGCGTCAAAAAGGGCGATGTGCTCTCCGTAGCCCAATTGGCGGGCATTATGGCGGCAAAAAAAACACCCGATTTAATCCCGTTGTGCCACCCCTTGACCCTTTCGTCTGTTACAGTAGATCTGGTCTGTGATCCCAACCGGAATGCGGTGGACATCACTGCGAAGTGCAAATTAGCCGGTAAAACCGGGGTTGAGATGGAATCCATGACGGCGGTTACGGTTGCCGCACTTACCGTGTATGATATGTGCAAAGCCGTTGACCGGGGTATGCGTCTCTCAGATATACGACTGGTCCAAAAAGGGGGTGGCAAGTCAGGCAACTACCGATGGGCGGATGATGAGTGAGGCTCGAGACGTTTTATTGCCGGTCGAGGATGCCAAGGCCGAGATCCTAGTTGGTATTTCAAAGTTGGGAGCGGAGCGCATCAGCGTGGCGGCAGCCCATGGTCGCGTTTTGGCTGAGAATTTGGCCTCCCGGACTACCCAGCCACCAAAACCTGTGTCCGCGATGGATGGCTATGCGGTAAGGTCGGCAGATGTGAAACATCCTCCGACAAAGTTGAAGATGATTGGGGAGTCCGCTGCTGGCACGAGCTTTAACGGCAGCATTGGCGCGGGCCAAACCGTTCGAATTTTCACCGGTGCGGTTGTGCCCGAAGGCAGTGACGCAATTGTTATACAGGAGAATACTGACGCGGATGGTGATCAAATTACCTTCCATGAGGCTGCAACCGCTGGTCGATACGTGCGGCCCCAAGGGTTGGATTTTGAAAAAGGGCAGGTGCTGATTGAATCCGGCACAACTCTCAATTCCCGACACGTGGCTTTGGCTGCAGGCATGAACATACCGTGGATTAATGTTACGCGGCAACCTAGGGTGGCTGTTTTGTCGACGGGGAATGAATTGGTCCTGCCAGGAGAATTCATAGGTGAAGATCAAATTATCAGTTCCAACAGCATTGGCATGGCAGCGTTCGTCGACGCCGCGGGGGGCATAGGCATAAACCTAGGGATCGCTCGAGATAACCCCCAGTCTCTCAAAAGCATGCTGCAAGGTGTTGCTGGTGCAGACATGCTGGTCACCATTGGGGGCGCCTCCGTTGGCGACTATGATTTAGTTAAAAGCGTGTTGGGCGAGGAAGGCCTGAACATTACTTTTAGTAGGGTTGCCATGCGCCCCGGAAAGCCCCTCATTTTCGGCACTCTCTACGGGAAGCCAATGCTTGGTCTGCCTGGAAATCCGGTCTCTGCCGGCGTTACGGCGGCGCTGTTCCTCAAACCAGCCATTGATGTGATGTTGGGAAGGGATGTTGCCTCTCAGGAGCGGGAAACAGCCATTTTGACCCGCGACCTTCCGGAAAATGACCGGCGCCAAGATTATCTTCGTTCGGTCCTCGGCCGAAATGAGACCGGAGACCTTACGGTTGAGCCATTTGAAAAACAGGACAGTTCTATGTTGGCCGTATTTAGCAACGCGGATTGCCTCGCCGTGCGGGCACCGTTCGCGGAGCCTGCAAAAACCGGCGACCGCATCGAGATTATTCGCTTGGACCCGCGAGGATAACGCCTCACCAAATTCAAGCGGAAATAACGCCTTTTTGTTTTTGTTGCGGGCTGCCTGCAGTTTGGACACTTCATTTTCCAAGTTTTTCAAAAATACCACTTTTTTCATATTGACCTGGAGTATGGAACTAAAGTAGAACATCGTGTGGTGTGTTTGTATTTTGTTCCAAATATCTCAGGCCTTAATGATTTGCGCCCTTATTTTCCCAAAATCTCTGTATTAAGCCCGTCTGCGATGCAGGCCCCTAATTTTAATAATCTGCAGATACGCATCATAGATGTGATGCATTTGCTGGTCGCCCTGCTCCATTATTCGCTGCAAAGACGTCTTGAATATCATTAACTTCCCTGATCCGATTATCGGAGATAAAATAAATGCTGACCAAAAAACAACATCTGTTGCTAATGTTTATCGATCAGCGCCTGAGCGCTACAGGCGTCTCCCCGTCTTTTGACGAGATGAAAGATGCCTTGGAGTTAAAATCTAAATCCGGCATTCACCGATTGATTACGGGCCTTGAAGAGCGGGGCTTTATCCGGCGTCTGCCCCACAGAGCACGAGCGCTTGAAGTTCTAAAATTACCCGATAATACCCCCACCGTAGCCAAGAAATCTTTTCCGGCAGCGATTGAGTCTGGAGATGTTCCCTCTTCTTCTGCGATTCAGCCTGCCAATGATACCGTGGAATTGCCTCTCTACGGCAAGATCGCTGCTGGCACTCCCATTGAGGCTCTCAGGGATCCAGGCCAGACAGTGGGTGTTCCTCCTTTTATGGTCGGACGCGGGGAGCATTACGCATTGGAGATTGATGGCGACTCCATGATTGAAGCTGGTATTCACGATGGCGATACAGTTTTGATCGAAAGATGCAATACGGCAGAGTCGGGGGTGATAGTAGTTGCGTTGGTGGACCAAACCGAAGTGACCTTGAAAAGGTTACGAAAGAGAGGCGACTCCATCGCCCTCGAGCCTGCCAATAAAGAATATGAAACCCGCATATTTGGGCCCGACCGTGTCAATGTTCAAGGAAAACTCGTCGGCTTACTTCGTCAATATTAAGGATAAGTTGGCGCTCAGTTCGGTAACGTAAGAGACCGTCAAGGTGGGCCATTTAGAGTGAATGTTTTTGTTTAAGTTCATTCTATAGTATACTGTAATTAAATAATACCTTTCAACACCGTAACTATGTTCTCAATCTATACTAATGGTTGATGAGCGCTGATATTTTTGGTGTATCTTGTGCGGGGTCCTGCTGTACTAATCAAATTATGAGAGTTCGTAACGAGTTAAGTTGAAACGGTGATTAAAAATGACTTTGGTCCTTGGTAACACGATCGACCCCGTTCAATCTGGTATTTCAGATTTAGAGGTAAATGATGGTGGTAAATGAAAAAATGTCATTACGAAGGATCATACTCTTTCGTGAGTGACACGGCGTTATTGAGAGGATACACTTGCCGAACTTTTCCATAAATACAATAAATTCAGAGAGTTATCATTGCCGAACAGCGTCATAACTAGGTTCGCACCATCTCCCACGGGATTTTTGCACATCGGCGGGGCCCGCACAGCGCTATTCAATTGGCTCTATGCCAAACACACAGGCGGCAAATTCTTGCTAAGGATTGAGGACACAGATCAGAAGAGGTCGACAGATGATGCCATCGATGCCATTTACGAGGGCCTATCGTGGCTGGGATTGGATTGGGACGACGAGGCACTATCCCAGCACGCTAGACTGAAGCGGCACCAAGCAGTCGCACAAGATCTCCTCAGCAACGGTCTTGCCTATAAATGCTACTGCAGTCCTGAAGAATTGCAGGATATGCGCCAAATTGCCAAGGCTGAGGGCCGCACCAGGCTCTACGATGGTCGCTGGCGGGATCGCGATCCTTCGGACGCACCGACAGGTGTTGAACCGGTCATTCGTCTTAAGACCCCTCTGCAGGGGGAAACAGTAATTGGCGACGTCATACAAGGAGAAGTTCGTGTCTCCAACGAGCAACTGGATGATATTGTGTTACTTAGGGCCGATGGGTCCCCGACCTACATGTTGGCTGTGGTCGTAGACGACCATGACATGAAGATAAGTCATGTTATCCGAGGCGACGATCATTTGACTAATGCATTCCGGCAGGTTCAAATTTATAATGCCTTGAATTGGAATTTGCCAGTTTTTGCTCACATGCCGTTGCTTCATGGGACAGATGGTGCAAAACTCTCAAAACGTCATGGTGCTCTTGGTGTTGAGGCCTATCGTAGTATGGGAATTCTTCCAGAGGCCATGAATAATTATCTCCTCCGATTAGGTTGGTCCCACGGCGACGATGAGATCATTTCCCAAGACCATGCCATCCGCTGGTTTGATGTGAAAGACGTAGGTCGAGCGGCTTCACGTTTTGATATGGAAAAACTCACAAGTGTAAATGGGTACTATATCCGGCATGCGGATGTTGACTATCTGGTATCTCTTATTCTCCCCATAATTCAAAAAAATTTCAAAGGAAAGCTTGCGGACCAAGGGGTTGATCGGCTAAAAAATGGCATGGTAAGCTTGAGAGAAAGGGCAAAAAATATACTAGAACTAGCTGAAAATGCTACATTTTATGCCCTTCCCCGTCCAATATCCTATGATGCTAAAGCGACAAAGCTATTAGCAGGGTCGGCTGTTGCTGTGCTCGAAGAGCTGCGAAGCGCATTCTTAAATTTGCAGGATTGGGTGCAAACTGAATTGGAAATCGTGGTAAATGACCACGCCCTGGCCACGGAAGCCAAACTAGGAAAGATCGCTCAGCCTCTGAGAGCAGCAGTGACAGGCAGAACCGTTTCGCCCGGCATCTTTGAAATACTGGAGATCTTGGGGAAAGATGAGGTTTTAGGGCGACTCGACGATGCAATCGAGGCCCATACGACCTGACGCAAAGCCCAGAGGTCAGTCACAAACTCGTAAAACACCGAATTTAAGAGGAGAACAATATCAATGAATGATAACTCCGACGCGAATACTCAAACGTTTACACTGATGGATAACGCTTCCGGAGATCAATACGTATTGCCCGTATTAGAATCTTCGGTTGGGCCTCGCGTCATTGATGTCCGAAAGCTCTACGCGGATACTGGCTGTTTTACTTATGACCCAGGCTACACATCGACAGGGAGCTGCGAATCCCGGATTACCTATATTGATGGTGAGGAGGGAGTGTTACTTTATAGAGGATATCCGATCCAGGATTTAGCCGAACATTCAGATTTCGCGGAAGTTTGCTATCTTCTGCTTTATGGCGACCTACCTACCTCAGACCAAAAGGCTGTATTTGAGCACGATGTAACATACCACACCATGCTCCATGAGCAGGTAAACATGTTTTTTCGGGGTTTCCGGCGGGACTCCCATCCCATGGCTATCATGTGCGGCGTTGTGGGCGCTCTCTCCGCTTTCTATCATGATAGCCTAGATATCAGTGATCCACGTCATAGGATGATCGCGTCGTTCCGAATGATTGCCAAGATACCTACGATTGCTGCCCAGGCCTACAAATACTCCATAGGCCAGCCTTTTATTCCGCCCCAGAACAACCTGAGTTATTCAGAGAACTTTCTGCACATGATGTTTGCGACACCTGCAGAAGATTATGCGGTGAGTCCAATCCTCGCCAAGGCTATGGACCGTATTTTGATACTGCATGCAGATCATGAGCAAAACGCCTCGACCTCGACCGTACGCCTTGCCGGGTCAAGCGGTGCAAACCCGTTTGCCTGCATTGCAGCCGGTATCGCCTCTCTTTGGGGCCCCGCGCATGGGGGCGCGAATGAAGCCGTCCTAAACATGCTTGAGAAAATCGGCGATGTCAGCAAGATCGACGAATACGTCAAAAAAGCGAAAGACAAGGATGACCCTTTCCGTTTGATGGGCTTTGGTCACCGGGTATACAAGAACTTTGATCCGCGGGCCCATGTGATGCGCCAAACCTGCCACGAAGTCCTGGATGAATTGGGCATTACAGATGAGCCTCTTCTTGATCTCGCCATTGAATTGGAACGGATCGCGCTCGAGGATGAGTATTTCGTTGAGAAGAAGTTATATCCGAATGTCGATTTCTATTCGGGTATAATCTTCAAAGCTATGGGCATTCCGACGTCGATGTTTACCGTTTTGTTTGCCGTTGCGCGAACAGTTGGCTGGATTGCCCAGTGGAACGAGATGGTAGAGGATCCAAGCCAGAGGATTGGGCGTCCGCGCCAGTTGTATTTGGGCGAGCCGGAGCGCGACTACGTGATGATGAGCGAGCGGAAGTAAGCCCTTGGGTAGCAAAACGAGACCCTAAGGTCTCAATTATGACGAAAATGGCCCCTAGTCTCGTTGAACAAGTTCTATTTTATAACCATCTGGATCCTCGATAAAGGCGATTACTCGCTGGCCGCCTTTCATGGGACCGGCGGGGCGGGGCACGGATACGCCCTCTTTTTCCAGGGCTTTACATACGGCGTAGGCATCTGGGACGGCAATGGCTAGATGACCGAACGCGTTGCCCATATCGTATGGTTCTATCTGGTCCCAGTTATGAGTAAGCTCTATGACGGTATCTGACCCTTCACCTCCGTATCCGACAAATGATAGGGTGAACCTGCCCGTTTCATAATCCTGACGCCGCAATAATTGCATACCAAGTATCCGCGTATAGAAGTCGATAGACTTGTCCATATCCATGACCCGTATCATAGTGTGCAGCAGTCGGAACTTACTTGTCATCGCGTTCATCTGTTTTCCTCGGATAGTCGCGTCTTCTTTGATCCCAGTTTTACAGTATGTTCCAAAACGTCAAGCACTGCTTTGGCTGCTCGGGTACCCGGTGGTTCGTGCCCCGCTCCAAGTAATTTAAGGACCTCCTTGAAGTCAGAAATTTGTTGCTCGCGCAATTTTTTCTTAGTCCAGATATCTCCGAGTGCCGGTGCAATCAACTCCGGTTTACAGCTTTCCAAGAGTAGCTCCGGCACAACCGGCTTATCTAATAATATGTTGATAAGATTTACATATTTTAGTCTCACGAGACGCCGGGCGAGATAATTGCTGACCGGTGCCATCTTATAAATGGTGATGAAAGGTACGTTCGCCAGGGCTAGTTCCAGTGCCACCGTGCCGGAAGCTGCCATGGCGCTATCCAAGGCCGCAAAGGCATCATACTTGTCAGTTTCTGTAACAAAGTGAACATTAAAATTCCACTTACTCATTTTGGCTCTGACGATTTGGGAGACGTTATCTGCCAGTGGCACAACGAGGTCGGTATGCTTCCAATTTATTTGCGAGCATTCGAGGGAGCTCTGGATGACAGGAAGGTGCCGCGTAACTTCGCCATCTCTGCTACCGGGAAGAATTCCCAACAATCTCCGACCTAGCGCGATATTATATTTTCGACGAAATCTCTCCGCAGATCCATTATCGGCACCACTTTGTAACACAGGGTGCCCCACAAACTCACATGGGAGCCCGTGTTTCTCAAAATACGGTGGTTCAAAATGCAGTAGCGCCAATACTTTTGTCAAATAAGCGCGCATTTGTCTCGCTCTCCAGGATTTCCAAGCCCAGACTGAGGGTGCTACGTAGTGCACAATAGGAATGCCGCTGTCTTTTAGTTTTTTTGCCACGCGAAGAGAAAATCCAGGTGAATCGATGGTAACAATAGCATCAGGCTGCCGTGCCTTCACGTCCTTCACGGTTTCATTTAGACGTCTTATAAGTTTCGGTGCTTCTGGCAGGATTTCAAAGATCCCCATAAGCGCGATGTCCGACATGGGAAAAATACTTGCCAGGCCCTGTGATGCCATTTTTTGTCCGCCAATGCCATAAAACTGGAAATTCCTCGATGAAATTTGTCGAAAACTCTCCATTAGCCGTGCCCCCAGTGCATCACCAGAAGGTTCTCCTGCAATAATATATATCGTGTATGTAGCGCCTGAGGTGTCAGACATTCAAATTAAATTCCTAGTATAAAGAGATTTGCCGCATCGGCTGCCGCTATTGCTCGCTCTTTATCCACAAAAAGGGAATGGCCAGCTTCTATTGCAATTCCTGAAAAACCGTTTTCAGCAGCTAGCTGAACCGTTTCCAGACCCATCGTAGGCAAGTCGATGCGGCGATCCTGCCCCGGTTTTTTTGCTTTGACCAAAATAAGATTCCGTTTTTTTCGTGCTAGGCCTGAGGCCCTGCGGATCAGGTCATTTGTGCCACCGCGTGTCTCACGCGCCAGAATATTGACTCCTTCGATAACTACGGCTTGACCAATATCCTGGGAACCGAGTTTTCTCGCCTCTTCAAGACCAACCTGAATTGATTTTTCCACATCATCCGTTGGGGTGGTGAATGTCAACACACCGGGCGGAGTGAGGAGTTCTTTCAACAAACTATCTATGCCAATGACCCGAAACCCCTCAGCCTCGAGTTCTCCAGCGATGGCTGACAGAATTGAATTATCGCCGCCAAATGCCCGCCTACCAGCCCGCAAAAGGAACTTTAAGCCTCTTATGTCGGGCATAGCGGCGATTAGGGAGGGCCGTTTAACGGGCCCAACCATAACCAAATCGCGCACCGCCTCTCTTTTTAGAATATCAATTATTTTTCCAGCAGCGCCGATCCGAGACCAGTGAAGAAATTCTACACCTTTAAGGTGCACAATTTCCGCATGCCCCCCAAGCGCAATTAAACAATAGGCCCGGCCGGTCTCAAGACAGTGGTGGACCAGAGAGCGTGGCAGGGTGCCTCCGCCCGCGATGATCCCAAGTTTATGCTGCATCCTCGAAGAGGGGCTGACAAATGGCTCGGCTAGACTCTTCATTTATGAATGAGACGATTTCCATCACTGGTTCAATGTGGCTGAAAAGGTCAGAGACATCCGCAACGCGTTCAGCTTGTGTGCCTTCTTGTGCAAATATTAGACGGTAGGCCCTGCGAAGATCATGGATGACATCACGAGAAAAATCTCGTCGTTTAAGGCCAACCAGGTTTAGACCCGACAAATGGGCCCTGTTTCCGACCACTGAACCATAGGGAATGACGTCATTTTCCACGCCAGACATACCTCCTACCATAGCATGGCGGCCGACACGGACGAACTGGTGGACTGCCGATAGCCCCCCAATAATTGCCCAATTACCAACTTCAACATGACCAGCTAATGTCGCATTATTGACCAAAATGACATTGTCTCCAATGACACAGTCGTGGGCCACATGCGAACTCATCATGAAAAGGCAACCGTCGCCAATTCTGGTTACCATACCACCGCCCTCGGTTCCTGGGTTTAAGGTAACGTGCTCACGGATGGTGTTATTTTTTCCGATAATCAGTTGAGATTGCTCCCCATTGAATTTCAAATCTTGTGGTTCATGGCCAATAGACGCGAATGGAAAAATGCGGGAGTCGGCGCCGATAGTGGTGTGTCCCTCCACCACGACATGCGAATAGAGTTGCACGCCGTTTCCTAATCTTGTGTATTTGCCAATATTACAGAAAGGGCCGATGAAAACATTTTCCCCAATCTCCGCGTCTGGGTGTATGATAGCTGTCGGGTGTATATCAGTCATTTGTCAACAATCATGGCTGTGAAGCCGGATTCCGCTACTAAGATGTTTTGAACGTAGGCTTGGCCCTCGAATTTCCAGACACTGCCGCGCGTTTGCCTTTTGATCACTCTAATTTCCAACCGATCTCCCGGAATAACAGGTTTCCTGAAGCGCGCAGACTCAACTGACATAAAATAAACCAGCTTACCTTCTGTCTCCGTGCCCAACCCACTCACCACCAAAACAGCAGCTGTTTGCGCCATTGACTCGATGATCAAAACGCCAGGCATGACCGGTTTGTCAGGGAAATGGCCCGGAAAGAAAGGCTCGTTAATGGTTACATTTTTAATGCCTGTCGCGCTCGTCTCCGGTACCACGTCCTGAACTCGGTCAATCAGCAAGAACGGATACCTGTGAGGGATCATTTTAATAATCTCCTCAATATTAATAGTTTTTGTGTCTTCCGATGTCATATTCTATTTCTTTGATTTTGACAGTTTATTGAGCGCAGCTATATTACGCCAAAATTTTCTCGCATTCATGGCTGGGAAACCAGCCACGGTCTGGTAAGGCTCGATATCTTTGGAGACACCGGCTTGGCCAGCCACCTTAACATTATCACCAACAGATAAATGGCCTGCAACGCCAGCTTGCCCTCCCATCATAACCTGATTGCCAATTTTTGCGCTACCCGCAATTCCAACCTGTCCTGTGATTAAGCATCCTTCGCCAATGGTGACGTTGTGCGCGATATGAACTAGGTTGTCGAGCTTCGTTCCGTTACCAATTACTGTATCTGACAAAGAACCCCTATCGACGCACGCATTCGCCCCGATCTCGACATCATCGCCTATTATTACTCGACCCAATTGAGGGACTTTAAAATGACGCGGCGCACCAGGAGAATATCCGTAGCCGTCTTGACCGATCCGAGCACCAGAATGGGCTATGAAGTTTCTGCCGATACAGCAAAATAAAAGAGTTACATTGCCGCCAATCCAGCCGTGATCACCAATGACAACCCCAGGTCCAATCACTGAGTTTGGTCCGATAATAGAGCCATCGCCAATTTCCGCCCTAGGCATCACGACGGCACCCGGAGCAATTATGACACCGCTCCCAACGCTCGCGGTTTCAGAGATTAAAGCTCTTTGATCAGAAATAGTTTGGCTGGCGTAAATATCCGGATAGAAGGCTGTCGCCGCTTTAGCATAAGCTAAATAAGGATCACTCGATATAAGATTGAGCGTGCCCTTCGGTGATTGGCTTATTAGCTCCCTGGGGAGAAACACTGCGCCCGCCTGAGTGCTGTGGAACTCCCCTAAATATTTTTTGTTATCAATGAAACTAATGTGATTTCCGGCGGCTGAGGTTAGGCTTGCGACATCGTCGTAATATTTCCTCGGCGATGCATGGCCAACAATGGAAACACCGGTGAGGTCAGCCAATTGAAGGGCCGTAAAGGGGCCGGCAGATGTGTAGAACCGCGCATCAGGCAATCGTCTAGTTCTCTATCTTACTAATGTCATCTGGAAGCTTAAAACTTTGTTTCCGAGCATTTAACGTCTCTAACACCAATTTTGTGATGTCCAGAAAATCTGCGCTAACAAGAACCTCTCTGCGACGGAGAACTAAGGTAAAATTGTTCTTTTTGGCTACAGCAAGGAGTGCTTGGGCTCTCTCTTGCTCATATTTTCGTGTCGCGAAAGCCTTTAATCTGATAAATTCTTGGTTTCTTTGTTGAACTTTTCTTTGTAGATCGGCGGTTTTTTGCCTGAATTTTCGCTCTTCTTTCCGGAAAGCTTCCGGTGCGAGAATGACCCGCTGTTTTTGGAGGTTATCCGCAGATTTCCGGAGGCTTTCTTCCTCTTTCTTAATTTCGTCACGAAATTTCTTACGACGTGCATCAATTTGACGTGCTATGTCTTTGCTCATAAGAGATAAGCGGGTAACATCATCCAAATTCACAACACCTAATTTTATACTTACAGGTTTGTCCTGTGATGAAGCAGAAACCGATGGCATCGCAAGAATAATAATGCTGACAATGGCGATGAAGTATGGCTTGAAGCGTATTTTCATCTTAAAATCTCGTTCCGAAATTTAGCCGGAAGACTTCTGTTTCATCGAGGTCTTCTTTAAGAAAAGCCCATCCCAAATCAACATTAATCGGACCAAATGGAGACACCCATCCGATACCGCCACCCACCGAGGCTCGCGGGTTGGCAGAGTCGATCACATTCGAACTTGATGGACTGACCGTAAAAAGGCTGCCCACATCCGTAAATAACCTTCCGTTTATTCCGAACTCATCCGGAAGTCCCAACGGCATTGTCAATTCAATCCCGCCGTGATAAATCCACTCACCGCCGAGAGAGTCCTTTGTTGACTTATCTCGTGGCCCGACACCGGCACTGGCAAACCCTCGAAGGTTGTTTCCTCCCAGAAAAAAGCGATCAGCTATTTCGACATCTTCTCCAAGGCCCAAAATATGTCCAGCTTTTCCACTCGCGGATAAAACCCAGCCAGGGGCCAATGGGTAAAACTGCGCAGCGGACACGACATTCCGCAGGTAAAACACATCGCCGCCGAATCCGGCAAGATCATTATTTAACCGGGCGGCAAAGCCATCCGTTGGCGTGATTCTGCTATCCCGAGCATCAAAAGAGAGTATATGGCCTACCTGCGAGAGAAGACGGTCCCCCTCCTGCGTTTTAATCAACTGAGAAGCCGTTGAAGCAACATCCTTTATCTCGGAATGATCGAGCCGGTAAGACCAAGACTGGCGAAGCAGCTCGCTAAGTGGATACCCTGCCCGTAAGCCAAAACCCGTGTTGGCGGTGTTATAGGACCGGGTGCCTTGCAAATTTCGAGCGACGTGGAAGATGTCGAACCCAGCGGCTATATCCCGATTTTGAAAAAAAGGTTCCGTAACCGACAAATTTATCGAGCTTTTTTCGGCTGCTAACGTCGTCGAGAGGCTGAGGCTCTGTCCTTTTCCAAGTAAATTCCGCTCGCGCAATGTGACATCTACAAGAGGTCCAGAATCCGTGCTGTAGCCAAGCCCCAGATTAAGTGATCCCGTAGACTTTTCTTCCACTTCAACCTTTACAATCGTTTTATCCGGAGTACTTCCTTGTTCCCGTTTTAAAACTACTTTATTGAAAAAATCTAGATCGTTAATACGCTGTCGTGAACGTCGCATTTTTGACGAGTTAAAGGCGTCACCTTCTACAAGTTTGAATTCCCTCCTGATAACACTATCCATCGTCCGAACATTGCCAATGATATCAATTCTCTCTACGAACACTCGAGGTCCATCACGAACTTCGATGGTGACGAGGATTTCCTGCCTTACTATGTCCCGCTTAATTTTAGGACGAACGTCAACGAACGGAAAACCGAGTTTTCCAATCTTATTGGTTATCTCTCGGACAGACTTCGCTACCAGCCTGTTGTCGTACACATCACCCTCTTCAAATTCTACAAAAGGTGACAATTGAGATACTTTTAAATCACGCACCCCAATGTTAATATTGGGCTTGGAGAACTTATATTGCTTGCCTTCAGTGACGTTAAAGGTGATGAAAAATGCCGACCGATCGGCAGCCATCTCTGCGTTAGCTGCATCTACCCGGAAATCCGCATAACCCTCAGAGAGATAAAAGCGCCTCAATAACTCACGATCAAATTCAATTCGGTCAGAGTCATAGGTGTCATTCGACGTAAGGAAGTTATACCAGGCCTTTTCCCTTGTCTGAATAACACCGCGAAGATCATCATCGTCAAATACTTTGTTGCCAATAAATCGGATGCTACTGACGCTAGTTAAGGGGCCCTCATCAATTTCGAAAACCAAATCTGCACGATTTTGGGGAAGTTGTATCACCTTGGGATCAACTGTCGCGCCAAACCTGCCATTTACCCTGTAGACGTCAAGAATACGTTTAACGTCATTTTGAATTTTTGATTGGGTAAACACCACCCGAGGTTTTAAGGTAATCTCTGATTTAAGAAAATCATCTTCAAGTCGCTTGTTACCCTCAAAGGCAATTCTGTTGATAAGCGGGTTTTCTACTACGTTGACCAGCAGAGCATCTGACTGGTGGTCGATAGAGACATCCGCGAAGAGCCCTGTTGCAAAAAGGCTTTTCAACGACTGATCTATCCGACGCAGTTCGAATGGATCGCCCTCCTGGATAAGCAAGTATGAGCGAATTGTCCCTGCCTCAATACGTTGATTACCCTCAACAATAATCTCTCGAACGGTTGGACTGCTCTGTGCATCCGCTTCAAGTAGGGGCGCGTTCACGGTCAATGTCAAGGCAACAAGCGCAATATGAGTCAGCCAGCGCAATATTTTTAACTCCCCATAAGAATCAAGGCTTTACCCAAAGAGGCCCGTAATAAACTCGAAAAATTTGAGATGCACAAGATCATTCCAAGTCACAAAGACAAATAGCGAAATAATCACGACAAATCCGAACCGAAAAACATATTCCTGGGCTCGTTCACCAATTGGGCGCCCCCGAATTGCCTCGACGAGATAGAATGCCAAATGTCCTCCGTCGAGAAGCGGTATCGGAAAGAGATTAATCAAACCTAAATTTATAGAAAGTACCGCTAAAAAAGAGATGTAATCAGCGACACCAGACTCGGCCACCTGTCCAGAGATCTGGGCAATTCTAAGAACACCCCCCAACTCTTCTGGAGACTGCTGCCCCGTGAAGATATCCCCGATGAACTCTAAAATTCTGGTGGTTAGGAAAACTGTTCTCTCGACCCCCATCCATAGAGATGTAATAGGATTTTGCCGTTCATACGACAATTCGCCAGGATCCGCTGTAACACCCAGTAATCCTATGATAACCCTCGCACCCTCTTTCGTTGTCTGCTCCCTGGAACCCGGTATAATCGTTTTTTGGAGAACCTTTTTTGCGCGCTTAATCTTAAAAATTAGGGGTTTGCCCGGATTGGCTCTGACAATCTTTTGAAGGTCTGAAAAAAAATCTATCTGCTCGCCATTTATCTCAATAATTTGGTCGCCACGCTCTACGCCCGTATTTGATGCTGGACTGCCTGCAGACACGGCACCGATAATGGCCAGAGGCCGCTCGGAGATTGGAGATGGTACCCCAATCGCAGTGAACAAAACCCCAAATGCGATAATCGCAATAATAAAGTTGATAAAGGGACCAGCAAAAACAATAGCAGCGCGTTGAGAAAGTGTCTTATGATGAAAGGAAACCGCTTTTTCCTCAGGTGTCATCGGCCGCTCTACCGCTTTTTCCCCCTCTCCTTCTGAGATATTTTCTGCTTCGCCGAACATCTTGACGTAGCCGCCGAGTGGGATGGCTGCAAATTTCCAACGTGTGCCGTGCTTGTCTGTCCAACCCTTTATTTCTGATCCAAAACCAACAGAGAAAACCTCGATCCTCACACCGCACCAACGCGCTACAGTGTAATGACCCAATTCGTGAATGAATACGAGGATGGTCAAAGCTATTAGAAAGGGGATCAGGATTTCCCAAATAAAGCCCAAATTGTCCTGAAGTACGCTAAAAATGTCCATGAGTAAAAGTTTCTGTTAGAGTGTGCCAATAAGATTCAATTAGCAGATCTAATTGATCTTACCAGATCTTCGGTTATTTTGCGGGTTTCAAAGTCAATCACGGTTACGTCATATATACTTTTTGGATCCTTAAACGTTTGGAGGTTCAAAGTCTCCTCAACAACCTCAGAAATTGCCAGAAAGGGAACGTTATAATTAAGAAATTGGTGGACCGCAATTTCATTAGCAGCATTCAGAACAATTGGCGCAGCGTCCCCGCTTTTAAGAGCTTCAGAGGCTAGTCGGATTGATGGAAATTGTTTCACATCAGGGGCTTCGAAAGTAAGGGCGGCAATCTGAGCCAAATCCAGACTTGGAGCTGGCGTCGCAACGCGGTCAGGCCAAGCGAGAGCGTATGCGATGGGGGTCCTCATGTCGGGTGTGCCAAGCTGCGCCAACACGGACCCATCGACATATTCAACCATGCTATGGATCACGGATTGAGGGTGAATTAGAATATCGATCTGCTCTGAGGTGACCGGAAATAGATGGTAAGCCTCAATAAGCTCCAACCCCTTATTCATCATGGTTGCTGAATCGACAGAGATCTTAGCTCCCATATCCCAGTTCGGATGAGCCACGGCTTCTTTGGGGGTAACAGAGGCCATCTTGTCAATCGGTGTGTTCAGGAAGGGCCCCCCCGACGCTGTAAGAATCAGTTTTCGGACAGAGTCCACCTGGTCAAAATCAAAAACTTGAAAGATTGCATTATGCTCAGAATCGACGGGCAGTAGCGTACCGCCGCTCTTTTCGAGCTCTCGCAACAACAGGTCACCCGCGCAAACCAGACATTCCTTGTTTGCAAGCGCAACAATAGCCCCTGTTTTTGCCGCGGCTAATGTCGACTCCAGGCCTGCTATGCCCACAATGCCGGCCAAAATAAGATCCGCCTCAAGTTCTGCAGCATAGACTAAGGAGTCTCGCCCGGCCGCCGCTTCGACACCTGTTCCTGATAGAGCCTGTTTAAGCTCCTTGTAATGATCCTCTTCGGCCACCACTGCGAGGGCCGGATTGAATTTTCGAGCTTGTTCGGCCAATAATTCGACGTTTCGGTTTCCACTTATTGCAACGGCTTTGAACTTATCAGGGTGCCTGGCCATCAAATCCAATGTGTTACACCCTACCGATCCAGTTGAACCCAAGACGCTAACTAATTTTGTTGCCTTGTCCGTTTTCACTCTTGAGCTCGCAGCAGGCTGTTTCATTAAATTACGGCCTTAGTAAGGTGTGGAACAAATAAAAATGTAACCGGCGCTGCTAACAACACGCCATCAATACGATCAAGAATACCGCCATGCCCAGGGATCAGTCGGCCGGAGTCCTTTACCGCGTTCACCCTTTTGAAATAGGACTCAAGTAAATCACCAATTTGTGAGGCAACACATGTTATTGCCCCCAAGAACATCATTTCCAAGATGCCCTGTTCTGGTAAAAAAACCCGTGATAAGATAAGGCTGGTGATGATTGCTATAGCTAGTCCGCCCGCCGCTCCAGACCACGTCTTGCCGGGACTTATGGCTGGGCAAAGTTTTACGCCACCAATATTTTTGCCAACAATATAGGCTCCGATATCGGCCGCCCATACGACAGCAAAAAACCACAAAACCCACTCACGGCCCGCTGGTGTCCAGGCTCTAATCTCAAAGATAGCGAGGGTGCAGATGAATATGTATATAAGCCCCATACTGCCCCAGAAGCGATTGGCTACTTCCCGCCTGGAAGTGGACCAAGCGATAGCGGCTGCTAACAATACAGCTGCGCCGGCGAAAAAAGCTTGGTTTACAATTAGTGCTGTCAGAGACAAAAATAGAAATGCCAATGCTGCAACATGTAAAACCGGCCGCCCGGTGTCTCCGGAAATTTTCAAAAGCTCGGCCCCGGCAATAACAGCCAAAAGCGCTACACTCCACTTAAAATATGGATCACCATACCAGGTCACTGCCAGAAAGACTGGTGCCAAGACCAATGTTGATAGTAGACGGGTTAGCATTAATACGAATGATAGGACAATTACGTTCCCGAAGCGCCGAAGCGTCGGTCTCGCAGACCAAACTCAAACAAGGCTTGAGCAAAATGCTCTGTCGTAAACTCTGGCCATAGAGCGTCTAAAAACACGAATTCAGCATAAGCCAGTTGCCATAGAAGAAAATTGCTTATTCTCTTTTCTCCGCTGGTCCGGATTAATAGGTCGGGATCAGGAATATCTGCGGTCTCCAGATATTTTGCGAACTCGTCACCAGTTATGCAGTCTGGTGTCAAATCGCCTGATTTTACCCTCTCACTTAGACGCCGGGCCGCTGCGGTTATCTCGGCTCGTCCGCCATAACTAAGGGCTAGAACAAGGTCGAGCGTTGTGTTTCCGGCGGTTTTCGTCTCACTCTCCTCAATCAGACGAACAATGTCACTGTTGAGTTGGGACCGTTCTCCGATCACACGGAGGCGAATATTATTTTGGTGAAGTTCCGCAATTTCGCTTCTCAGAAATCCGCGTAGCAGCCCCATTAGATCATCAACCTCCTTTCGTGGCCGGTTCCAGTTTTCAGAGGAGAAACCATAAAGAGTAAGGTAGCGGACACCGTTCTTGATTGCTGCTTGGATGGCTTTTCGGACAGCCTCTGTGCCCTGTCGATGGCCTTCAATCTTGGGCAAACCACGCGCACGTGCCCACCTACCGTTGCCGTCCATGATGATCGCAACATGATGGGGGGGTAACGGCTCTTCACGTGCCTTTGTAACTGCAGCTTCCATTATTGATTAGACCTGCAGGATCTCCTCTTCTTTCTTCGCCAGGGCCTCGTCCATTCTGGTCACATAAGCGTCTGTCAATTTTTGGACCTCATCGCCATATTCTCTATGTGAATCTTCTGAAATGTTTCCATCTTTCTCAGCTTTTTTTAGGTCGTCCATAGCATGCCGGCGCACGTTTCGAATTGCGACCTTGGCTTCTTCTGTATAACGCCCTGCTATTTTTGTCAGTTCGACGCGTCGCTCCTCGCTAAGAGGCGGAATGGGAACTCGGACCAACTGCCCATCCGACACAGGGTTAAGACCTAAATTGGAATCCCGGATGGCTTTCTCCACGGAACTGACCAGTCCTTTATCCCAGACCTGTATTGTGAGCAAACGAGCTTCTGGCACCCCAATCGTGCCAACCTGATCCATGGGCATGGATTGTCCATATGCCTCGACAGTAACGGGTTCCAGCAGGCTAATCGATGCCCGGCCGGTTCTAAGACCGGCAAACTCTTTTTGTAAAACCTCGAGGGCGCCTTCCATGCGACGGCCAATATCAGACTTTAATTGCTCAATTTCCATCCTTATTCCCCCCTCTTGTTTTGTATGAGAGTGAATTTACCACACCCTTTGATTGCTTCCGCAAAGCCGCCCCGAGTATGTATTGAAAACACGACAATTGGAATATTGTTCTCCCTCGCGAGCGATATTGCAGACGCATCCATAACCTTGAGATCATTCGTGAGCACCTGCCGATAGGTAAGCTCATCAAACCACTCGGCGGACGGATCGGTTTTTGGATCAGCACTGTAGACCCCATCCACTTGAGTGCCTTTCATCAGGGCTGAGCAATTCATTTCGGCAGCCCGTAAAGCAGCGGCCGTGTCCGTGGTGAAAAACGGGTTGCCGGTGCCGGCGGCGAAAATGACGACCCTACCCTTTTCCATGTGCCGGATTGCTCGGCGGCGAATATACGGTTCACAAACAGTGGTCATGGGTATGGCGGAGAGAACTCGAGTTGTCACTCCTGCTCCTTCGAGAACGGATTGGACGCCCAGCGCATTGATCACGGTCGCAAGCATGCCCATGTTGTCAGCGCTTGTCCGTTCAAGTCCGGCCGCGACGCCGGCCACCCCCCGAAAAATATTTCCACCACCGATGACCAAACAAACTTCCACACCGATATCAATAACGGTTTTGATATCCTCGGCCATTTTCTCCATCGTGAGGAGGTCTAAGCCAAAGTTCTGGTTTCCCATGAGAGCTTCACCAGATAATTTGAGTAGCACGCGATTGTAGAGTGGAACTTCGGTCATGACTTATATTCACTTCACTGTATTTGATGATCCGGCCAAAATAAACCTGGATGGTCTTAGGAACCGTCAACAACGCCCACGCCCGCTTGGCTCCGAAAAGAGAGCTGGCGCGCTATCTATAAAACCTGGCGAAACATTAGCCGTAACCTCGGTTAAGAATAAACGAACTAGGATATCCGATGAACCCTTTCCAAACAAAAAGGGAGGAAAGTTTACCTCCCTCCCTCTAGCATAAGCATTTACAGCCTTTATCCCGCTGCCGCGGCAGCAACTTCTGCCGCAAAATCTTCTTCTTTCTTTTCAACTCCCTCGCCCAGGGCGAATCGAACAAACGAACTAAGTGTAATAGGCGCCCCAACCTCCTTGCCTGCAGCCTCGATGACCTCGCCAACTTTCGTATCGCCATCAATCACATACGTCTGCTCCAGAAGGCACACCTCCTCGTAATATTTGCGCAAGCGGCCTTCCACCATCTTTTCAATAATATCATCCGGCTTTCCGGACTCACGTGCCTGTTCTGCTAGGATCGCCTTCTCACGCTCAAGATCATCTGCATCAACATCATCTCGAGAAATTGCCTGGGGATTGGCGGCGGCGACATGCATGGCCAGTTGTTTACCGAGAGCCTCAAGTTGCTCAGCATCAGCGTCCGATTCCAGTGCAATGAGAACACCGATTTTTCCGAGGCCAGGTTTCAGCGCGTTATGCATGTAACTGCTCACCACCCCATTCGATACCTCAATAGAGGCACTCCGCCGTAGTTCCATATTCTCGCCAATCGTGGCGATCATATTAGTAAGGGTCTGCTCTACACTCTCGGCACCACCATCATAGGCATTAGTCTTAAGATCTTCGAACTTTCCATTTCCACGAAGAGCGACAGAGGTTACATTTTCCACGAACCTCTGAAAATCTTCATTGCGGGCAACAAAGTCTGTCTCCGCGTTGATCTCCACGATGGCGCCCTTTTCACCATCTGTCGCAATTCCGACAAGACCTTCAGATGCCACCCGGCCAGACTTTTTCGCGGCGGTGGCAAGTCCTTGAGTCCGGAGCCAATCTACCGACGCCTCTATGTCAGCATCATTTTCGTTCAACGCCTTTTTGCAGTCCATCATGCCTGCGCCGGTTTTGTCGCGCAGTTCTTTCACTAACGCGGCGGTAATCTTAGCCATGTCTATCCTCTGGTCTGTCGATTGATTTCAAACCTCAAGCCTTAGATTAGCCGGCCGAAGGCTGCTCCTGTGCTGCAAGCCCGTCTCCTTCTTTATCCGATTGCGCGTTTGCACCGGCCACAGCTGTATCGGCATCAGAGGACGGAGCATCTGCGACCGACAAATCTTCCTCAGGCGCCTCTATTGCGGCTCCAATGTCACCTCCGCCGTCTGAGATTTCTTGCTGAATGCCCGAGAGCACGGAGCCTGCAATCAAATCACAGTACAGCGTGATCGCTCTTAACGAGTCATCGTTTCCCGGAATGGGGAAATCAATACCCTCCGGGCTGCTGTTGGAGTCAATAATACCAACTACGGGAATCCCCAAGTTATTTGCTTCTTGAACGGCGATCGACTCTTTATTCGTGTCTACGACGACCATTATATCCGGCAAGCCACCCATTTCCTTAATTCCCCCAAGGGCGCGTTCTAATTTATCGCGTTCCCGGGTCAGCTTCAAAAGCTCCTTTTTTGTTAGGCCGGTATTGTCTTCACTGAGTGTCCCATCCAGCGAGTGCAGACGTTGGATTGAATTGGAGATGGTTTTCCAGTTCGTCATCATGCCGCCAAGCCAGCGATGATTAACGTAGTACTGGCCGCATCGTTTTGCTGCTTCAGCAACTGGGATAGAGGCTTGCCGTTTCGTTCCAACGATCAGAACGCGGCCTCCTCCAGCGACAATATCACTGACAGCTTGCATGGCCCGATAGAGCAATGGCACGGTTTGTTGTAGATCGAGTATGTGAATGCCTTGACGGCTTCCAAAGATGTAGTGCTCCATCCTCGGATTCCAACGACGTGTCACGTGGCCAAAATGCACCCCAGCTTCTAAAAGCTGACGCATCGTAAAGGTTGGCAATGCCATCTTTTTCTTCCTTCTCCGGTTATACCTCCACGGACAAGTCATTTCCATACGGAAACACCGGAGCGATGCATAGGCGAAACCGCGCCACGACCGCAAAGTCCGCGTGTGGGATAGCCGGGTTTTAGGCTCAATACCGTTCTGATGCAAGCACATAAACGGTACCCCACAGGTGCAGGCGCACCCCTATAAATTCGGGGTGCAGCTTTACTGGTCCGGAGCTACGAGTCGCTGCCGGTGTAAAAGCGTGCGGGTAAGGCACATTGTTATTTCAACAGTGGGATGAGTAAGATTTAACTCACCGACTAGAGACAGATTTTAGTAGGAATTCGTCTAAAGGGTTAGGAGAAGGATATCGCCAAGCCTGTATTTCTTTGACGGGTTTTAAAGTTAAATTTCCCTAACCTCATCTACGCCGGGAATGGCTTTTATGGCCTGGGCCAAACCAGTCGAGACCTTGTATCTTCTACCCAGGCGGGTCTCGACCTCGGTGGCCGCGGCCGCATCGGTGTTCAGGCCAATACGGGACACCACCATCACCTCCCCTATACCTGCGCCCTCTCGCTCCAGAATATCCCTTAACGACCCCAATGGAGCAGCGCCCTCCACGTAGACCTTGAGACCGGTGCTCGTTGCATTGGTGGCCGTATCCAAGAGCTGGATGCCCTGGGCGGTAAGTCGAACTGTCTGCCCTTCAAATTGAGCCGCAGCCTTGATAAAGAGCATCCTGCCAGCCTCTAATATTTCCCGATGGGCCGAGAGTTGGTCTGAAAAAACGGTAATCTCATAGACCCCAGAGGGATCCGACATTTGTACAAAAGCGTATTTATTCCCCTTCTGGGAGGTACGTTCGGTTTTACTGATGACGGCGCCGGCGAGTTTTACCGGGCCGGAGACGCCAGAAAGAGCCACTTTAGCAAATTCCGTGACACGTAGGCGCTCCAATCCCTTTGAATAGGCATCAAGTGGATGGGCCGACAAATAAAACCCGATCGCGTCGAATTCTTCCTTAAGACGGTCCATTGGCAACCAATCGGTAATCTCAGGAAGAACCACCGGTACGGCAAGGGTTTCATCTGCGCCGAATAAGCCGATTTGATCGCTGTTCTTTTCCTGTTGAACCGCACCAGCCTGACGCATGATCATCTCTACACCTTCGTGGAGCTGCCTCCGATTCGGGTCCAGGGAGTCAAGAGCACCCGCGCGAATGAGGTTTTCAAGCTGCCGTTTATTAATTGTCTTGCTGTCCAGACGGTTCGCGAAATCTTGGATGTCCGCAAAGGGCCCATTTTCAGCCCGCTGGGCCACTAAATTCTCCATCGCAACCTGTCCAACATTTTTGAGTGCCGCTAAAGCATATCGGACGGCTAGTTCCTTACCATTCTCGTCTTTGTTTTCGACCACGCGACCGGGGCCATCCGGTATCCCTTCAGCGGTCTGTTCAACTGAAAAAACTGCCAAAGAGGAGTTTACGTCAGGAGGTTGTAGTTTGATCTGCAGTCGGTCCAGTTCCTGTTTGAAGGTGTTGAGCTTGTCTGTGTTGTGCAGATCAAGTGTCATGGAGGCTGCTAGGAACTCGACCGGATAATTCGCCTTGAGATAGGCCGTCTGATAGGCAATTAGCGCATAAGCCGCGGCGTGCGATTTATTGAACCCGTACCCAGCAAACTTAGCGACCTGATCAAAGATATCGGATGCTTTTTTATCCGGCACTTTACGTTCCACGGAGCCACTGACAAATGTCTCCCGCTGGGCGTCCATTTCGGCTTTGATTTTTTTGCCCATAGCACGTCTAAGAAGGTCCGCGCCGCCTAATGTGTAACCGGCCAGTTCCTGGGCTATCTGCATGACCTGCTCTTGGTAGATCATTATACCATAAGTTTCTTTGAGGATTGGTTCCAAGCTGGGATAGAGATAGTCGGGTTCTTCTTCCCCATGTTTCCTTCGAATATAGGCCGGAATATTATCCATAGGTCCAGGGCGGTAGAGCGCCACGATGGCGATAATGTCCTCGAAACTGTCCGGTTTTAGATTACGAAGGATATCCCTCATGCCAGAGCTTTCCAGCTGAAACACACCAGTGCTGTCGCCGCTCCCCAACATTTCAAAAGTTGGTTGGTCATCGAGCGGCAAATGATCAATGTCAAGAGCGATGCCCCGTTGCCTGAGCAGTTCAACGGCGGTCGACAACACCGTGAGAGTTTTCAATCCCAGGAAGTCAAACTTTACGAGACCAGCAGCCTCGGCCCATTTCATGGCAAATTGTGTGACCGGCATTTCGGACCTAGGGTCTCGGTAAAGTGGTATCAGGTCGGCCAGGGGCCGATCACCAATAACAACCCCCGCCGCATGGGTGGAAGCATGTCGATACAATCCCTCCAGTTTTTTTGCTGTCTCAACGAGCCGGGCGACCGTCTCGTCGTCCTTAATTTCCTGGCGCAGTTGCGGTTCCCCATCAATCGCCTCCTGGAGTGTCACTGGGGCCGCGGGATTGTTGGGCACAAGCTTGCAAATTCGGTCCACTTGCGGATACGGCATTTGTAGGACGCGGCCAACATCCCGTAGCGCCGCGCGAGGCTGTAATGTCCCAAAAGTAATAATCTGTGCGACCCGGTCAGATCCGTATTTCTGTTGCACATAGCGGATCACTTCGTCGCGCCGGTCCTGACAAAAATCGATGTCAAAGTCCGGCATAGAGACGCGTTCCGGATTGAGGAAACGTTCAAACAGCAGACCAAACCGCAGGGGGTCAAGATCGGTGATGGTCAGCGCCCATGCGACGACCGATCCGGCTCCTGATCCTCGGCCCGGCCCCACTGGTATCCCCTGCTCTTTTGCCCACCGGATAAAGTCCGCAACAATGATGAAATAGCCGGAAAAACCCATATCTTTTATAACGCCGAGCTCATAGGAGAGTCTTTGCCGATAGGGTTTGGCGCGCTCTTCACGCTCAGTTGTGTTACAGCCCGGCGCAATATCTCTCTCTATCCGCTTATCAAGCCCTTCGCTGGCTAGTGTCTCTAGAACGTTGGAGTCGCTGAGGCTGGTGCCACCATCGCCTTTAGGAGCTGGCGGCAACAGCGGTTCCCTGCTCTCTGTTTTGATCGCGCACCGTTGCGCAACGACCAATGTGTTGTCGATGGCTTCAGGCAAGTCGGCAAACAAGGCCCGCATTTCCTGCGGCGACTTAAACCCGTGTTCCGGCGTTAAGCGGCGCCGGCCTGTCTGGCTGACATACGCGCCCTCTGCGATACAGATTAGAGCATCATGGGCTTCATACATATCAGATGAAACGAAAAAACACTCGTTGGTGGCAACCAGTGGGAGATCGTGGTCGTAGGCGAAATTCACAAGGTCTGGTTCAATCTGGCGCTCTATATCCAGTCCATGCCTCATCAGTTCTACATATAACCGGTCGGGAAAAATATCCTTAAGGGACCTTAAGAGCTGTTCTGCATGCGAGGATTGACCCTCTCCCAGTAAGCGGCCAATGCCACCTTGGGGCCCCCCAGTAAAGGCAATCAAACCCTCGCCGAATTGCCGCAACTGTGCAAGGGTTACCTGGTTAACGCCGTATTCATCTGGCTCTAGGTGATAGAGACTCACGAGTTGAAGCAGGTTGGCGTATCCAGTCTCATTTTGCGCCAAAAGCACGATCTGGTCCGGAACTACCAGATGGCCCTCCGCGGAGGCGTTCTGCGCTCTGAGTTTTTGATCCCCAGCCGCTCCGGGCTGGAACGGCGCCACGCCCAACTGGCAGCCGATGATCGGTTGCAGCCCGGCCTCCGCGCAGGCTTCGGAGAATTCTAGTGCGCCGAACAGGTTGCCCGTATCGGTCATGGCGACGGCAGGCATGCTCATGCCGACGCATTGGTCTACCACGTCTTTCACCTTGATGGCCCCTTCGAGGAGGGAATAAGCCGTATGCAGCCTGAGATGCACGAAATCTGCGTGAGACATAGGACAGAAGAAATCAGATTCTTGGATGTCTGTCAGCAACAGAAATTTAATCGGTAAGACTTATCCCCAAGTTTCTGAATAACTTGGGGACGACCTGGGGACGGCCTCGGGGGTCCTCGAAGAAGCTCACTTGTGTCTAGGTATCTTCGGCTAACGTTAAGAGGCTCAGGCGGCCAGCAGCATGCCGCCTCCCAGTTTGACAACGCGGTCCATCTTGGCCGCAAGATCCTGATTATGAGTTGCGATGAGGGCTGCAACGCCCGATTTTTTGACAAGGTTCACCAATAAGGAAAAGACATGGGCAGCGGTGGCCGGATCAAGATTTCCGGTCGGCTCGTCAGCTAGGATAAGGCGGGGGTTATTGGCCAGGGCTCGCGCGATAGCGACGCGCTGTTGCTCACCTCCGGACAGCCGGGCGGGTCGGTGTATCGCACGATCATTTAGCCCCATAGTGGTTAAAAGATCATCCGCTTTATTTTGCGCTGCGCCCTTGGCAACGCCGGCGATCATTTGCGGTAGCATAATATTTTCGCGGGCGGAAAATTCCGCGAGAAGGTGATGGTACTGATAGACGAACCCGAGATCTTGGCGACGTATACGGGTTCGGGCGTCATCCCGTAAATTGTTGGTGGAAGTACCCCGGATTAAGACGTCCCCCTGTTGAGCCCTTTCCAGCAATCCGGCGATTTGAAGCAGGGTTGATTTTCCCGATCCTGAGGGGCCGACGAGTGCGACGATCTCGCCGGGTCGCACCTCGAGATCGGCCCCCCGCAGGACCTTTAGGGGAATATTACCTTGAGTAAATGTTTGGTGCAGCCCCTTTAATTCAAGAACGGGATCAGACATACCGCATCACTCGTACCGAAGCGCTTCGACCGGGTCGAGTCGCGCCGCCCGCCAAGACGGATAGAGGGTCGCCAGAAATGACAACATCAGGCCCATGATAACGACGGTGACCACTTCGCCGGAATCCACCTCCGCCGGTAATTGGGAGAGGAAGTAAATTTCGGCGGCAAAAAGTTCTGTCTCGGTGAGCGTTTGGATCCAATGACGGATGGTTTCGATATTCTCTGCGAATGCGAGACCGAGGATGAGTCCGGCGAAGGTGCCAAATATGCCGACACTCGCGCCGGACAGGAAAAACACCCGCATAATCATGCCCCGAGTCGCCCCCATGGTTCGGAGGATGGCAATGTCCCTCCCCTTATCTTTTACCAACATAATGAGGCTGGAAATGATGTTGAAGGCTGCTACCACGATGATGAGGGTCAAAATCAGGAACATGACGTTCCGCTCCACTTGGATAGCATTGAAGAAACTGGAGTTGGATTCCTGCCAATCATAAATACGGCCTTGGGCACCAACGGCGCGCCAAACTTCTCGCATTGTGGCTCGGGCCTCATGGGGTTCAGCTATAACGACATCCAGGTAATTCACGGCCCGGGGCAGTTTAAAATATTTCTGAGCGGCCGCCAACGGCATAAAAATGAAACTGGAGTCATACTCATGCATCCCTACTTTGAATAACGCCGCAATTTTATAGGACCGCAATCGGGGCACCGTCCCAAAGGCCGTAATGTTGCCATTTGGTGAAATCAGCGTGAGTTTGTCTCCCACCCTGAGGCTCAGTTTGCGGGCGAGTCGCGTGCCGATTAACACACTATCAAGGCCCACAAAATTCTCGAGATCGCCGAATTGGATATTTTCTGCCAAAATCGTCCGGGCGCGCAAATCCGCTGGTTTCAACCCCCGCACTAGCGCCCCAGTGGCTTGGCCATTGGCCGACGCCATGACCTGGCCTTCGATCATAGGGGTCACTTTAACGACGCCCTCAACTGCGGCCACTTGGCCCGACAAACGATCGTAGTTCGCTAGACTGCGCTCTACCCCGTAGACACTAAGGTGGCCATTTACGCCGAGGATGCGGGAGAGTAATTCCTGGCGGAAGCCGTTCATTACCGACATTACAATGATCAACGTGGCAACCCCGAGCGCGATTCCCAGGAGCGAGAACCATGCAATAACCGAAATAAACCCCTCCTGCCTTCGGGCGCGGAGGTAGCGCATAGCCACCATCCATTCGAAGGGGGAAAACATGGCCTACACCGCCATCAGTTTGTTGAGGACCGCGTCCGGTGTCATCTCTTGTTTGTCGCCTGTCGCCCGGCTTTTAATCTCCACCATCCCATTCTCGAGCCCTCTCGGACCAACAACGACCTGCCAGGGCAGACCGATTAAATCCATATTAGCAAATTTTACGCCGGCCCTCTCGTCCCGATCATCATAGAGCGGATCGAGACCAGCAGAGGATAGTTTGGAATATAGATCTTCGCAGGTGGTATCGCATAATGCGTCTCCTGCTCGAAGATTTATAATACCGGCTCCAAAAGGTGCTACGGGTTCTGGCCAGATGATCCCGTCGTCATCATGAGAGGCTTCAATGATGCCCGCGACAAGGCGGGACACACCTACGCCATACGAGCCCATTTCGACGGGAATTTCCTGACCGTCTGGGGATGCCACAACGGCGTTCATAGCTTTGGAATACTTAGTTCCGAAATAGAAAATGTGACCGACTTCTATCCCTCGTGCCGCCACAAGCTCCTCGCCGAGCTCCTCCTCCCTCGCCGCATTATGTTTTTCATCCGTTGCAGCATACAGGGAGGTCCATTTGTCAACCACCGGCTGTTGGTCGATGCGGTAGTCCACGTCGTCACCTGGGACGTCAAAGGACAGAATATCCCTGTGGCAGAAGACTTCGGACTCCCCGGTATCAGCGAGGATCAGAAACTCGTGGCTCATGTCACCACCAATGGGACCCGAGTCGGCCGCCATGGGGATGGCTTTTAGTCCCATCCTGCTAAACGTCCGCAGATAAGAGACAAACATCTTGTTATAGGTCTGTTTTGCCCCAGCGAAATCTAAATCGAAAGAGTAGCTGTCCTTCATCAGAAATTCCCGGCCCCGCATAACACCAAAGCGGGGACGTACTTCGTCGCGGAATTTCCACTGAATGTGATACAGCAATTTGGGAAGATCTTTGTAACTGCGGACAGACTCCCGGAAAATCTCCGTAATAAGTTCTTCGTTGGTGGGTCCATAAAGCATCTCGCGATCATGGCGGTCCGTAATCCGGAGCATCTCCTTACCATAATCGTCATAGCGACCGCTTTCCCGCCAGATATCAGCCGACTGGATGGTGGGCATGAGTAGTTCCTGGCACCCGGCGCGGTCCTGTTCCTGTCGAACAATACCCTCGATTTTCTTCAATACCCTGAGTCCCATGGGCAGCCAGGAATAGATGCCAGCACTCGATTGCCGGATCATACCGGCACGCAGCATAAACCGGTGAGAGACGATCTGAGCTTCCGACGGGTCTTCTTTCAGGGTCGGCAGAAAGAACTCGGACATACGCATGGCTGCCGGTATCCTTGTGTCAGGTTATCTGTTGGTCGGACTGTATGAAATCGGAGGCAGCCTGTCCATGAGGCTTCCGCTGCTTAACCCCTAATGAGGGTTTTTCGGAATTGCGACGTGCCAGTTGCGTGGTCTCAACTGTCGAGACGTTGATCTTTAAAATAGAGGTTCGGCCCGTTTACCACCACTTGGCCTGCGGCCATATCCGCACCTACTTCCTCAGATTACAACCCATATTTTTACGCGATATTAATGTTGAGATTGAAGGAGAACTCCCTAAGACATTTGATTTTTTTGTCCCGGTGAAGAATGTTCCCGTAACTTTGTTCTCGCTTACGTCGACACCGGGTTTGAAAGCGACATTTGCACATTCCTTTTTGCGCAATAACCGCCGGCAGTCCCGTTTTAAGATCGTGACCTTGGCTTCCGACGAGACAACCGATGGCAGATACTCTAGACGGCCAGCGTGCCCCCGGCCCATCCATGCAAGATGCTCATTGGTCTCCCCATTAATCCAGACCTCCTTTTTTAACACGTGTAAATGAATTGAAGGTTGATGACGTTCACTGTTAGGACTTTTGCCAGGCCGGGACAATAGCCGTGATTTTCTCAAAAATCGGGCAATCTGAACGATGCGCACCTTGAAGATAGCCGATGCTCATCAGAAACTCATTAACGATCTCTCCACCGGTAAATTTGAAAGTTTTTTTGAAAAGCTTTACCCATTCCTCTTTGGACCGCGGATGATGGCACTCGATCCACGTGGCGAATCCACCGTGGCTATTTCGAATCGCGATGACTTGCTGTGCATTGTAAATAGTGGCTTCAATTTTTTTTCGGTTCCGGATGATGGATGTGTCCTTTGAAAGTCGTTCCACGTCCTTGTCGGTAAAAGCGGCCACCTTCTCCACATCAAAATTTTTGAATGCGATTTTAAAGCCCTCGCGTTTCTTCAAAACGATAAGCCACGAGAGACCGGCTTGAAAAATCTCAAGCGAAAGGCGCTCGAATAAAATCGCCTCATCGGCGGCTGGAAAACCGTATTCCTTATCGTGGTAGGGCCCATGAAACGGGTGTCCGGGGGCTATATCACAGTATGTCGTCATTGGAACGTTTTATATTGTGGAAGGGGGTTTTTGAGCACTTTCGAGAAATGCAACCCGGTACCCCTTAATTCTTTGATTGTTTTCGATGGAATAGGTGGCACTCGGCCGTCAATCACCCTCATCAATACGCCTGCCTATCGGACGGTGTCAGATCCTGAATGCTGATGATGTCGTAGACATCGATGATGAATACCACCAACCACAAAGCCGTCGCGATGATCGTGTTGATCCCCATTTTGAATAATATCCGGTGTTTCGTTGGGGCGCCGAGGTCATTACCTTCTTGAACATTCCTATCACTCTGGACGCCAAAGGGCAGAACCATGAATAGCGTGATCCACCAAATAATAAAATAAGCGGCTGCGCCGGTAACAATGGTCATTTCTGTTTGCCTCTTAGTTAGACTCGAACCACATGCACGGTAACGAGGGGCCTTTTTCCATGGGTTTCGCGGAATCCGCGTCTGACAGCTATTCTTGCCTCTTCCGCGATTGCGTTGTCATCCAGAAGGTCCTCCAGTTCCATTGCGTCCAGGGCATCGTCAATCCAGTCAACCAACAACTCAAGAATATGGGAATGTTCATCGTCGTCCATGATCGCGTGCGTCGTCAACTTTGGCTCCCTCACCATGCTGCCGTTCTCGTCGATAATCAGCGTCAGAACCGCCGTGCCATTGTGAAGAATACGCGCTCTGTCGCGAACGACATCGGCGTCAATGGGGTGCAAACGTTTTCCATCCACAGCGAGGCGCCCTACTCGGGCCTCGCCCACGATCCCCGCCGGTCCAGGGGCGAGCCTTACGATCGAGCCATTTTGTACCAAAACCGTTTCAGGGACCTGGCATTGTTTGGCTAGCTCCACATGTTTCAATAGATGGCGAGGCTCTCCATGAACCGGGATCGCGATTTGGGGACGGATCAATTGATACATTTTTATAAGTTCATCGCGCGCGGGATGTCCTGAGACATGGACGCTGTCACTACTTTCTGAAATGATCTGAACGCCCTTCATGGCAAGCCGATTTTGGAGCCGCCCGATGGCGCGGTCATTTCCCGGGATAATTCGTGAGGAAAAAATGACAGTATCCCCATCTCCTAGATTGACGTATCGATGATCTCCAGCGGCTATCCGGGTTAAGGCCGCCCGCGGTTCCCCTTGACTACCGGTGCAGACGTAAAGCACTTGATCTTTTGCCAGATCGGTGGCCTCACTTGCTTCCAGGAATGGTGGCAGGTCTGCGAGGTAGCCCGTCTCCCGCGCCGCCGCATTTATACGCCACAAAGATCTGCCAACAAAACACACAGTCCGCCCGTTTGCCGTGGCGGCCTCGAAGATCGTCTGAAGCCGCGCAACATTTGAGGCAAAGCAGGCCACAGCAACTTGCCCCCTGCATTTTCCTATCATTTCAGTGAGGTTTTTTCGGAGCGGCGCCTCAGACCCAGAGACACCATCGACAAATACATTTGTAGAGTCCCCGATGGTGGCCAGCACCCCCTCATCTCCAAGCGCTTGCAGACCTTCAAAATCGCTAACCTCCCCGATTACAGGGTCAGGATCGAATTTCCAGTCGCCAGTGTGAAAAATCGTGCCAAGGGGCGTCCGAACAGCCAGCGCGTTTGGTTCCGGCATAGAATGGGTGAGAGTAATGAGTTCTAGGGAGAATGGCCCAACGTCGAATTTTCCTTTGAGGGGGACTTCAATGATGTCAACGGATAATTCGGCGCCGTCCATTTCCATTTTTTTGCGCAAAAGGGCGGCGGTAAACGGGGTCGCGTATACTGGACATCGGAACTTTCGCCACAAATACGGCACGGCGCCAATATGATCCTCATGGCCATGGGTCAAAACAATGCCAAGTAGATTTTTCCGGCGTTCTTCGATAAATGCGGGATCCGGCACGATCACATCTACACCGGGCGTGGAGTCGTCACCAAAAGTGATGCCTAGATCAATAATCAGCCAGTCATGTTGATCCGGTGAACCTAACCCATAGAGGTTGAAATTCATACCAATTTCCTCCGTGCCCCCCAAAGGCACGAAGAGTAGTTCTTTCTCGTCGGGTTCATTCATGAAGTTTGTTCAGTCTGTGAATGGCGAGAAGACCGCGAAGAGTAAGATTGGGATCGTACGTATCGATGGCATTGCAGTTATTATTAAAAAACTCTGCGAGCCCACCTGTGGCAACAACTTTCATAGGAGCACCAAACTCATCGATGATGCGCTCGGTCATTCCTTCGATCATACTCACATGTCCCCAAAAGATACCGGAACGCATGGCCGATACGGTTCCCGTTCCAATGACGGTATCAGGTTTGTCGATCGC
This sequence comes from Rhodospirillaceae bacterium, assembly GCA_002723345.1. Lineage (GTDB taxonomy): Bacteria > Pseudomonadota > Alphaproteobacteria > Rhodospirillales > UBA2165 > TMED167. Next base: position 8,581 of record PBNV01000047.1, on the reverse strand, counting down.
AACGCGGGGCAGTTGAGCAGCACCCAAGTGTAAAGCTTCTAATGACAGGTTGATGCCAGGATAGATCACACCACCCCGATAGCTGCCCTCTCCATCAATCACGTCGAACGTGGTTGCCGTCCCAAAATCTAGGATTAGAAGTGGTCCAACATAAGACTGGTGGGCCGCAACCGCGTTACAAAGTCTATCAGCTCCAACTTCTCCTGGATTGTCGACCTTTATATTTAGCCCGAGGGTGACTTCGGGATCTCCTACTACTGTCGCATCGGTTTTGAAGTACTGGCGGCATAGGTTTTTTAAATGAATAAGATTGTCGGGCACGACAGTCGCGATGATGGCGTCGGTTATGTCCTCTTTGTTGATACCGTGCTGTGTCAGCAGCTGTATCAGTCAGATGCCAAATTCATCTGCTGTACGGTTACTCTCCGTACCCGAGCGCCATTCTCCCATCAGCTCGCCATTTCCCGAGAAAACGGCAAAAACGATGTTTGTATTTCCAGAGTCTATCACCAGCAACATCTACACTAATCCCTTAACTGGCAGGAAATACACATCCCCTGCGCCAATGGTGTGAACGCCGTTTTTGGTTTCCAGTTCGAGGGCCCCATGGGAATTCAGCCCTTTGAATATACCGGTTAACCGGCTCTCTCCAAGATCAACATTGATAACTGAGTCTAGGTCTGCCGCCCTCTCAAGCCAGGCCTGCCGGATGGGCTGAAAACCCTCTCGCTGCCACCGTTGAATCCAGTTAAAAAGGTGAGCCGCGTATGACTCCAAGGCCTCCTCGACGCTCGGCATTATAGTGGCATGCTCTTTCATCGAGGTCGCAGGAATCCGGGTTTCTGCTGGCGAATGAGCCAGATTAATACCACAGCCGAGTACGAGCCATTTCTGATCCAAGGTTTTCCAAGAACCCGACTCCAGCAAAATGCCGCAGATCTTTTTGCCGTTCAATAAAACGTCATTGGGCCATTTGAAGGTAATGTTCTGCTCAGATATGGAGGCAGCCAGGAGGCCCGCCACCGCGAGCGCAGGCAAAAATGAGGTCTGGGCCGCATTTTCCAAGGTGACTGTCGGTCGTAAAATCACTGAACTGTATATATTCCCAGGGGCCGAGAGCCACTGCCGGTTCTGTCGGCCTTTGCCTGCTGTTTGCTCGAGCGACCAGACAATTGTTCCGTCAGAGGCTTGTTCTTCCATCGCTAGGCGTTTTGCCTCATCATTGGTGCTTGGAAGTGATGTGTATGCCGCCAGTGTCATGCCCGGCGGCAATTTTACTTGATTGGCCATAAAGGATCGTTAGCCTGGCAAGAGCGCCGCACTTGCCGCTTCAGCGCCCGAGAGCAGCGGGCCCGGTAGAAAGATAAAGAGGAGAATGACAACACCCATGACTCCGAGAATAGACTTCATCTCGAAACTGATGGGACCGTCGAGTCCATCTTCCGGCTGATCAAAATACATAACCTTGACGATGCGAAGATAATAAAACGCCCCTACAACGCTCGCCAAAACACCGATGATGGCAAGACCAAATAATTCGGCCTGAATGGCGGATTGAAAGACATAGAGCTTGCCGAGAAATCCAGCCAATGGCGGAATGCCTGCCATGGAAAACATGAAAATGGTTAAGACCGCCGCCAGTGCTGGGTTGGTCTTGGAGAGGCCCGCAAGGTCATTTATATCCTCCATCATACGACCATCCTTCTTCATCAGCAGAATGCATGCGAATGTCCCCAGGTTCATGACCATATAGATCGCGAGATAAACAAGCATGCCGTGCAAGCCATCGGACTGCACGGCTGGGCTGCCAGTCTGTCCAGCGACTGCCAGGCCGATCAAAGCATAGCCCATGTGACCAATAGAACTATAGGCCATCAGCCGTTTTATATTTTTCTGGTTGATGGCGGCAAAGGCCCCCAGAACCATGGAGGCAATAGAGATAAAGATGATGATCTGTTGCCATTGTCCACTCAAGTCACCGAACGGCCCCGTCATGACACGAATGAACAGGCCCATGGCTGCAATCTTCGGGGCGACGGCAAGCAGAGCGGTCACAGGCGTGGGCGCCCCCTCATACACATCTGGGGTCCACATATGAAAGGGTACGGCGGAAATCTTGAAGGCCAGGCCCGCGATGATAAAGACCACACCGACAATGACCCCAACGGGTGCTCCTGCATTACTGTCAGCAAATAGTTTTTCCAGAACATCAAAATTGGTGGTTCCCGAGAAGCCATAGACTAGCGTCATGCCATAAAGCAGGAGCCCTGACGCGACGGCTCCCAGAACAAAATACTTGAGCCCGGCCTCGGCCGATCGCGTGCTGTCACGTTGAAAAGAAGCAATCACGTAAAGCGCAAGGCTTTGAAGTTCTAGTCCCAGATAAAGTGCGATCAAATCATTCGCCGAGACCATCATGAGCATGCCAAGTGCTGCCAACAACACTAGCACCGGAAACTCAAATCGGTTGATTTTGTGGTCTTCAAGGTAACTGCGCGACATCAGAATGGCCGCAGCGGCAGCGATTAGGGTCATCACTTTGACGAAAACAGCAAAAGGGTCCGTGACGAATGCACCTCCGAAAGTGAGAACACGACCTTCGGCAACCAGGCCCACAAACACGATGGCGACAATGAGCACAATGACGCTTCCATAACCGGCAGTTCGGGCGGCCAGCTCCTCCCGGGAAAATACCCCAATCATGAGCAATAGCATGGCAGCAACGGCCAGAAAGATCTCTGGAAGGGCAGGAATTAGGTTGGGAAAGGCTGTTTCAGGCATAATCGAGTCCTTTCCCTACTTAGCCAAAACCGTCACGGCTTGATGAGCCTCATGCGCCGCAAGCGCAGACGTATAGCGGTCAACAAGATTTTCCACGGACACCTGCATCACATCCAAGAAGGGTGCCGGATAAATCCCCATGACAAAGACGATCAACAAAAGTGGCGCAAAAACAGCAACCTCCCGATAACTCACGTCCGTGATAGACATCAGTGCCTCCTTGGTGAGGCTGCCAAAAACCACCCGGCGATAGAGATATAGCATGTAAGCCGCCCCTAAAATAACACCCGTCGCACCCAACAGAGCCACCCAGCTGTTGGCCTTGAAGGTGCCGACTAAAATAAGGAACTCGCCAACAAAACCGCTGGTGCCGGGCAAACCCACAGAAGCGAGTAAGAAAATCATAAAGATTAGCCCGTAAAATGGCATTCGTTTGATCAATCCGCCATAAACATCGATTTCACGAGAGTGAATTCGGTCGTAAATAACTCCGACGACCAAGAATAGAGCGGCGGAGACCACGCCGTGGCTTAACATCTGTATAACGGCACCCTCAATTCCCTGTTGATTGGCGGCGAAGGTTCCCATTGTCACGAATCCCATATGCGCGACTGAGGAATAGGCAATGAGTTTTTTCATATCCTCCTGTGCCAGGGCCACCAGGGAGGTGTAGATTATGGCGATGACGCTGAGGCCGAAGACAAATGGTGTAAAGTCAGCTGATGCAATCGGGAACATGGGTAGTGAAAAGCGTAAAAATCCGTAGCCTCCGAATTTCAAGAGAACTCCGGCCAAGATAACGGAACCAGCTGTCGGCGCTTCCACATGGGCATCTGGCAACCAAGTGTGCACAGGCCACATGGGGACCTTCACGGCAAAAGACGCAAAGAAAGCGAGCCAAAGCCATGGTTGCAAGCCCACAGGAAAGTCGTGGGTCAGAAGCTTGGTGATGTCTGCCGTGCCGGCCTGGAGTATCATCGTTAGGATCGCGAGAAGCATGAGCACGGAACCCGCAAGAGTGTATAGAAAAAACTTAAACGCGGCGTAGTTCCGGCGCGGCCCGCCCCAGACCCCAATGATCAGGAACATCGGGATCAGGACCCCTTCGAAGAAGACATAGAACAGGACCAGATCGAGCGCAGAAAACATGCCAATCATCAAGGTTTCAAGTACCAGAAACGCAATTATGTACTCGCGTACCCGGTCTTTGATGCTGAGCCAACTGGCGCCGATGCAAAGCACTGTGAGCAAGGTTGATAGGATGACGAAAAACATGGAGATGCCATCAACTCCAAGGTGATAGGCGAGACCGAGGTTCTCCACCCAAACCACTCTCTCTTCGAACTGGAAACCTGACGCGTTATTGTCGAAATTGATCCAAATGCCGAGAGAAACAAAGAAAGTAATCAGCGAGGTCCAAAGCCCCACTCCTCGAGCGTTTTTAGCGGCCAGTTCCTCATCACCCCGGATCAACAAGATAAAGAAAACCCCGACCAGGGGTGCAAAAGTGATAACGGAGAGCCAGGGAAAATTTTCCATCGCCCTACCCTCTGGCTACCAGGAACCACGTAATAAGCGCAGCAACGCCCAACAACATGGCAAAAGCGTAATGATAGAGAAAGCCTGACTGGAGGGCAGAGGCCCGTCGCGCGATGTCTCGCACAGCGGACGCGACACCATCGGGGCCGACACCATCAATCAATGCTCCATCACCGGATTTCCAAAATCCGTGACCAAGCAGGAAGCACGGCCTTACAAAGATTCGATCATAGAGCTCATCGAAGTACCATTTGTTAAGGAGAAAGCGGTAGGTCCGCTGAAACCCGCTCGCCAAGGCAGCTGGCAAGTCAGGCGCCAACATATACATGAGGTAGGCGAGAGTAATCCCCGAAACACCGGCCACCGAGGGCAGTAGGATCACCCAAAGCGGTGATTGATGTGCGTTTTCAAGAGCAGGGTGACTGTCGAGGATCAAAAGTGAATTGCCCCAGAAAGACTTTGTGTGCTGTCCGACGAAGAAATCGAAAGTAAGAAATCCGACAAAGAGCGCTCCCATAGCCAGGAATATTAGAGGCAAAATCATAACCTTCGGGGACTCATGCACATGTGCAAGTGTGACCTCGTCGGCCCGGCTCTCTCCATGGAATGTCATAATCAGCAGGCGCCAGGAATAGAAGGCGGTTAGAAAAGCTGCGCCGATACCCATCCAAAAGGCATAATATCCTACTTCGGTGCCCGCGCCCCAGGCTGACTCTAGGATTGTGTCTTTCGAGTAAAATCCAGAGAACGGCCAAACCCCCGCGAGCGCCAAACTGCCAATCCACATGAGCACATAGGTGACGGGGATGAGCCTCCAAAGACCGCCCATGTTCCGCATGTCTTGCTCATCGGACATGGCATGAATGACCGAGCCCGCTCCGAGGAACAACAAAGCCTTGAAAAAAGCGTGAGTAACGAGGTGGAATACGCCAGCGGAATAGGCCGATACGCCAAGGGCAAAAAACATGTATCCAAGCTGGCTGCATGTGGAATACGCAATGACCCGCTTGATGTCATTTTGAACACAGCCAACGGTCGCAGCAAAAATAGCCGTCGACCCGCCGACCACGGTCACCACGGTTAACGCTGTGTCGGAATACTCAAACAACGGAGATAAACGGGCAACCATGAAGACACCTGCGGTGACCATCGTCGCGGCATGGATCAGGGCAGAGACCGGAGTCGGTCCTTCCATCGCATCGGGCAGCCAGGTGTGAAGCCCAAGCTGAGCTGATTTACCCATGGCGCCGACGAAGAGCATAAGACAGATCACGGTGAGCGCATGAAAGTCGCCGCCAAAAACCGACATGGTCGCTTGGGATTTATCTTCAGCAAGCCCGAATATTGTATCGAACGAAATGCTGTCGAACAGCACAAACGTAGCAAAGATACCGAGTACGAAACCAAAGTCCCCGACCCTATTGACTACAAAAGCCTTAATGGCGGCGGCGCAGGCCGACTGCTTCTCATACCAAAATCCAATGAGCAGATAGGACGCCAAGCCAACCCCCTCCCAACCGAAAAACAACTGAACCAGATTGTTTGACGTCACCAGCATCAGCATGAAGAAGGTAAACAGACTCAAGTAGGCCATAAATCGGGGAATTGATTTGTCATGGGACATGTAGCCAATGGAGTAGATATGGATCATGGAAGAAATCCACGTCACCATCAGCAGCATGACAAGCGCAAGCGTATCACCACGGAGCGCCCACGAAAATTCTAATGTCCCCGAGGAAACCCAGGTAAAGAGTTCCACATTGCCAGTGTTGGCGTGCACCACGATATCAATGAAAGCAAACGTGGCGGCAACTGCCGCTAACAGCATAGCACCAACCGTTGCCAACTGCGATCCACGGTCGATTTTTTTCTTCGTTTTCTCGTTCGCGACCCCACCCGCAAAGGTCAGGATGCCGGCGATGAAGCTCCCTATAAGGGGCAGGAATACGGCCGCTGTATACATTTAACTGGTCCCTAGCCCTTCATCATGCGGATGTCTTCCACGGCGATGCTGCCGCGGTTCCGGAAATACACCACCAAGATCGCGAGGCCGATGGCTGCCTCCCCTGCGGCCACGGTCAGGACTAACAGAGCGAAGACCTGACCCACCAGATCTCCAAGATGTGATGAGAAGGAAACCAGGTTGATGTTGATGGCGAGGAGGATGAGTTCGATGGACATCAGGATAATGATGACGTTCTTCCGGTTCAGAAAAATGCCGAACACGCCCAGCGTAAACAAAATGGCAGCGAGCGTCAGATAATGCGCCAGTCCGATTTCGAGCATCAGATCCCGCTCCCCGTTTGTACTTTCTTGATCTCTAAAGTTTCTTCCGGGCGCCGGTCGACCTGCTGCCCGATCCTTTGTTTTTTCACGCCTTCTCGGGAGCGGTGTGTGAGGACTATCGCGCCGATCATCGCCACGAGAAGGATCATACCCGCGGCCTGAAAAAAATAGACGTACTTGGTGTATAGCAGTTGTCCAATCGCCTCTGTGTTGGGGATATCCGCAGGCGCCGGGGCTGAAAAACGTTCGGAAACCTCCGGCGATATGACAAACCCTGCAACAACAAAACCCAATTCAAGAAGCAAAATGAGGCCGACAATGCCGCCCAGTGGCAGATACTGTAGAAAGCCCTCTCGCAATTCGGCGACGCCGATGTCGAGCATCATGACCACAAACATGAAAAGCACGGCGACCGCGCCGACGTAGACCACGACCAAAATCATGGCGAGAAATTCTGCTCCCAAAAGGACGAATAACCCGGCGGAATTAAAAAATGCGAGAATGAGAAAAAGCACCGAATGAACGGGATTTCGCGCCGAGATCACCATAACAGCGGCGGCCACCGTGATACCGGCAAAAAGATAGAACGCAAGCGACTGAATAATCATAGGGTTCTACCTGTAAGGTGCATCGGCATCAATGCGCGCCGCCAATTCGGTTTCCCAACGGTCACCGTTAGCAAGAAGTTTATTTTTATCGTAGAGCAATTCCTCACGAGTTTCAGCCGCAAATTCAAAATTCGGGCCTTCCACAATCGCATCGACCGGGCAAGCCTCCTCACAGAAGCCGCAATAGATGCACTTCACCATGTCGATGTCGTAGCGCGTCGTGCGGCGGCTACCGTCATCCCTGGGTTCAGCCTCGATGGTGATCGCTTGCGCCGGACACACAGCTTCACAAAGTTTGCAGGCAATGCAGCGTTCTTCTCCACCGGGATAGCGGCGCAGCGCATGCTCTCCCCGGAAGCGCGGGCTCAATGGCCCTTTTTCATGCGGATAGTTGAGCGTCACTTTCGGCTTAAAGAAATATTTGAGCGTAAGCGCCATGCCAGAAATGAGTTCCGCCAGGAAGATGGTCTTTGCACTTTTATCTAAAACGCCCACGTTACCATGCTCCCACGCTTAATTTACCAACGGTGAAATATCAAAAGTCACAACAATGCCGGCGACTATTAGAACCGCGGCAAGTGAAATCGGCAGGAAAACTTTCCAGCCCAGGCGCATTAATTGGTCATAGCGATACCGGGGGAACGTGGCTCTAACCCACAAGAAGATGAAAAGTAAGAAGGCCATCTTGAGGGCGAACCAGATAGGTCCTGGGATCCAATTGAAGGGCGCGATGTCAAAGGGCGGAAGCCAGCCGCCAAGAAACAGAATGGTAGTCATCCCGGTCATAAGGATCATGTTCGCGTATTCCCCGAGAAAGAAGAGCGCGAATGTCATGGCCGAATACTCTACGTTGTAACCGGAAACCAATTCCGCCTCGGCTTCCGGCAGATCAAACGGATGCCGGTTGGTTTCCGCCAGGGTGGAGACAAAAAAGATCACCGCCATGGGAAAGAGCGGAATAACGAACCACATAGTCTCCTTTTGGGCACGGACGATGTCACTCAAGTTCAACGATCCTGCGATAAGCAAGACAGTGATGATGATAAAACCCATAGAGACTTCATATGACACCATTTGCGCGGCGGAACGGATCGCCCCTAATAAAGCATATTTTGAATTGCTGGCCCATCCAGCCATCAATATGCCGTACACCCCAAGGGAGGAAATCGCGAAAAGATAAAGTATGCCGACATTGATGTTAGCAATGACCAGACCCTCACCTACTGGGATCACCGCCCAGGCCACCAGCGCTAATACAAAAGTCAGCATGGGGGCAATCACGAACACAGCTTTATTGGCGCTGCTGGGTATAATCGTCTCTTTGAAGAAAAGCTTCAGGCCATCGGCAATAGGCTGTAACAGTCCGT
>PBNV01000046.1 GCA_002723345.1 Rhodospirillaceae bacterium | reverse complement strand
TATTTCACTGAGATCGGACGCACCATTGTGGTCGGCGATGCCCCGGCGGGGGCGCTTGAGGAATTGGAAGAAGAACTTGCCTTTACCCTAGAAGCGCAGCGGATAACGCTCGATATGCTCAAACCGGGCGCACCTTGTGCTGACGTATGGCACGCTTATAACGCGTTCATGATGAACAATGGCCGCGAGGCAGAAACACGGCTATACTGTCATGGTCAGGGCTATGATATGGTGGAACGGCCACTGGTCCGACAAGATGAGCCCATGTGCATTGAGCAGAACATGAACATCGTTTGTCATCCTGGACATATGACGCCAAATATCTGGTCGTGGATATGTGACAATTATATCATTGGCGACAACGGGCCCGGCAAGAGCATCCACGACATGCCTCAGACAATCTTCCACGCAGGATCTTGATCGGGCCAACCAACACTGTCCCGCCCCTGCAAAGGTTGATAATTAACTCAACCGAGGGTCCCATTCCCAGTTGAGTAAGGCGCTAAAATCCATAAAACATGTGAGGTGAGTGAGAGGCACTAAAACACCTCCCACTGATTTAAATATCTTAGAGCAAACTGGATCAAAAAACTGCTCAAATAATTGGCGTTGCTTGCTTGCCAGGTCCAATTTCACTTGGCACTGTTTACGTATGACCAATGACCTCATTTTCGATTATATCATTGTTGGTGCCGGTAGCGCTGGTTGTGTGCTGGCTAACCGTTTGACAGCGAACGGACGCCATACGGTACTGTTGTTGGAAGCTGGCGGAGAGGATAAAAATCCCTGGATCCACATTCCGATTGGCTACGGCAAGCATTTTGATAACCCAAAAATCAATTGGATGTATTGGTCAAAGCCTGGGGAGGAGCGGATCAAACGCAAGGTGCGGCAACCGCGTGGTAAGGTTGTTGGAGGGACGAGCTCCATTAATGGACTTGTTTATATGCGAGGTCAGAAAGAGGACTATGACCACTGGCGTCAACTCGGTAATACGGGCTGGAGCTATGACGATGTGCTCCCTTATTTTAAAAAATCTCAAGACCAGGGGCGTGGAGAGAGCGAATATCACGGTGCTGGCGGGCCACTCTCGGTCCAGGACCCGAAAGATCCGCACCCTCTCGCAGACGCATATATCGAAGCTGCCCAGCAGGCCGGTTATTCGCGTAATGATGATTTTAATGGCGCTGATCAGGAGGGCTTTGGTTACATTCAATCCACGACCCGAAACGGGCGGCGCTGCAGCGCTGCCGTTGGCTTTTTGAACCCGGTAAGGGGTCGCCCAAACCTGACCGTTGCCTCCCATGCCCTGGCTCATCGAGTATTGTTTGAGGGCGTCCGGGCCACAGGTGTTGAGTATCGCCAAAATGGCCAAGGAATAACGGCGCGAGCTGGTAAGGAGGTTCTGCTTTGCGCTGGGGCCTACAATACCCCCCAATTACTCCAAGTCTCTGGTGTCGGTCCGGCCAGCCATTTACAGTCTTTGGGAATTGATGTTGTCGCGGACCGGGCTGGGGTCGGGGCCAATTTGCAAGATCATTTTAACGCCCCTCTAATGTACCGCCTCAATGAAAATTTCACCGTCAATGATCTTGTTAACAAATGGACCCATAAGGTTAGGCACGGCCTGAAATACCTCCTTCAACGACGGGGCTACATGGGTATGAGCGTCGCCTATGCCGGCGGCTTTTTGAAAGTGCATCCCAATACGTCAACACCCGATATTCAGAATTTGCTGATGATGTTCAGTTCTGAATTTATTGGTGACCCTGTTGATCCCTTTCCGGGATGTTCTCTTGTGGTTGCGTTGATGCGACCGGAGAGCCGTGGCTCGGTCATGGTGTCATCGCACGATCCGGCCGTGCCGCCAGTCATTGACGGCAACTATCTGGCGAGCCCCAAGGATCGGGAAACGATGGTGTTGGCGCTCAAAAAGTGTCGGGAAATCATGCGGCAGTCGGCACTCCAGCGCTATATTGTTGAAGAAATTAGGCCCGGCGCAGATTGTCGAAGCGATAGTGACTTCGAGGGTTATTTAGAATCCCATGGTCGCACTTCTTATCACCCTGTGGGAACCTGTCGTATGGGGCCTGATGCGGAAGCCGTCGTCGACCCGTGCTTGCGGGTAAACGGCCTTCGAGGTTTGCGGGTTGTCGATGCATCCATAATGCCCTCACTCGTATCCGGAAATACCAATGGTCCTACCATCATGATCGGAGAGAAAGCGTCGGATATGATTTTAGAAGACGCGAAATCTGGGTAGGTTCTGCTCGCGCCCATGCCGGGACCAGCCAGTTAGCAAGGAATGATCGTAAGAGGGCATCTCTTGATAGCTGAATTTGAACGGCAATCGGGTACCCCGCGAATATCTGAGCATTCATCCGGGGAATTGTAACAACAAGGAAAAATACAGGGAGAAAGTGATGGCATCACGAGACATTCATTTGGTTGGCAGTATTCCACTTGCGGATGCGGCAGAAGTCTTCTCAATGGTTGCTGGAAAATTAGGGAGCTATTGCAAGCGGCTACCCGACGGAGAAACAGGCGACCGCCTTACCTGGATACGCTGGCAAGATCATGTCTTTCGGGATCATCCTCAGCTGGAAGCGATCGAGTCGGCGGGCGACTACCGGAACGCTACAGCCGTCGTTCAAAGCGCGGCTGGCACAAAAAAAATGGCCCATACCACTTGGTGGCAGATCAAGGAGGGGGTTGTACCAGAGGACCTGAAAATGCGTTCTCTCGGCTATGCGGATTGCGCCATTGCGTCCTATGAGGAATTTAAACGGCAAAAAGCAGCCGGTGTTATCCCCGCAGAAACTAGGTTCCTAGCCGCCATTCCTTCGCCGTTTAATGTATTGAACTCGGCGATCGCACCTGGGGACCGGATCAGGGTGGAGCCTGCCTATGAGGTCCAGATGCGGCGAGAGATTGATCAAATCGCTGCCGCCATACCTCATAACGAGTTGGCCATTCAGTGGGATAATGCTCATGACATGCAGGCATTCGAGGGTGCACGGCAATCCTATTTTCCATTCCATCAGGACGGCATCGCGGACCGTCTGATCAAATTTGGCGACTATGTACCGGCCGATATCGAGCTTGGATATCATTTTTGCTATGGCTCATTTGGCGGCAAGCATTTTGTGGAGCCCGTAAATATGGCGCCCATGGTCGAACTTGCCAATCGTTTGGCTGAAGGTGTAAGGCGCTCCGTTGAATTCATCCATATGCCCGTCCCGATTGAGAGAGACGACGATGCCTATTTCCAGGCATTGGCGGACTTAAATCTGAAGCCAGAGACTGAACTTTATCTTGGCCTGATACATGATAAGGACGGCTTGGACGGGACCCGACGTCGGATGGCGACTGCGGATAAATATGTAAACGATTACGGTATTTCGACGGAGTGCGGGTTCGGCCGCCGGCCGGCGCATACTGTGGAGTCGCTTTTGGACATACATGTTGCTGCGGCGGAGTAATTGCGGTGTATTTTTCCTGGAATTTCTGAGTTAGGCCTGGAGGTTGCCAGGAGTACCGGGATTAGTTCTCTGGGACACGACCCGCGACTAAGCGCACTTTTCGTGGGCTGGCGAGCCACATCGCGGCGATTGAGATGAGACACATCCCCATTGCTACATTAAATGCCATGTCATAGTTGCCGCGGAGATCGAAAAGCCAGCCAGTGGCCCAGGGGCCTAATGCCGCGCCCATACCGGCAAAAGCGCCGAGAGTCCCAAAGATTACGCCGTACCGTTTGCCGCCATAGAGTTCCGCGGGAACGGTTCCAAATACTGAAGCTAGTCCGTATCCCATGAAACCCTGTGCACCAACCATCAGATACACGATAATTTCCGAGGGTACCTCGGAAATTATCTGAAGCAAGAAATAGGTCAGAAAAAAGCCTAGGAGGCTGACCGTCCATCCCCATTCTCGGCCAATTTTGTCTGATAGATGGCCTACGCATATTTGTCCGCCAATGCCGGTTAGGCCGACCAGCCCCAAAGCTACGGCAGCAAAACTCGGCGAGATTCCAACGTCGATCAGGAACTTTGTTTGATGAACTTGCACCGCGTACCAGGCGTAAAGGCCGCTGGAAAATGCCAGGGTCACCCACCAAAAACGTGAGGTTTTTATCGCGTTGGACAAGGTCCATGACGTGGAAACCCAGGCTGCGTCGACGATACGGGCGTTCTCGAATTTCTTTTGTACCGCCCCTCGGTCGGTATCCGGTGTGTCATCACCATCCGGCAGTAGACCCAAATCATGAGGTTTTCGCCGCTGAAACATCGCGTTGAGAGGCACTAGAACCACAATCAGTAAAATCGCGACCGAGATACTGGTTTCCCGCCAACCATCTGTGAGGATGCTATCCTGCATCCATGGGAAAAGAGTAATGGAGCCAACGCCCACGCCTGAAAAAGCAAGTCCGATGGCCAGTCCCCGATGACGGTTAAACCAGTTTGGGAGAAAGGCCGTATGGCCGATGTAGCTTGTAAACAGAGACCCGCCGACCACAAGAACGCCGAGGGTTAGGTAGAAATGCCAAGGTTCCGTTGAAACCGTCGCTGTGTAAAATCCAAGCGCTGTCAGCGTTGCACCCAGCGGAAGGACAAGGCGCGGGCCGTATTTGTCCATTAAGGCGCCCACCAGAGGGGATAGAATGGTGGATGTTACGAAACCAATTGAAAAGGTCGCTGCGATTGTTGCCCGGTCCCAGCCAAACTCATCCAGGATCGGTGGGAAGAGAAGCGAAAAGGATGTTCGGGCGTTGACCCCGATCGCCATGGAAATGAAGGCGACGGCGACCACAATCCAGCCGTAGAAAAACGGAACACGGCTCGCAAATCGCCGTGTTGAGGCATGTCCAAACATCCCACGACTTTATCCGATGTTTATACAGGAGCAAGGGATCTGTTCGGTCATTTTTGCGGGTGGAATTTTGACTACTGAAAGCCGGTCCCATCTCGCCCATTTTCTGGGAAAAAGGTGTTACTAGATAGTACTAAATGCTACCAAGCCTCTCAGGATTATCAGGCGATTGGAATTAAAGTTGAACTCAGAGGGATTATGGGTGTACGGCATCTAGGGGCGGAAGTCCTCCGGGGAGAAGACGAGGCACTGCTCACCGGCAGAGGCCGATATGTCGATGACATCGACTTCCCCGGCGTACTCCACGGTGCTTTTGCTCGAAGCCCCCACGCACATGCTCTGATTAAATCGATTAACACATCGTCTGCCGAAGCACTGGAAGGAGTGCGTGCGGTCTTTATCTACACAGACCTTGAAGAGCCCGTCAATCAGCGCCAGGTGCAATTGCATCCTAACCCATCAATATCGCAGGATATCCGACCTTATCCGCTGGCAAAGGATGAGGTATGTTTCGTAGGCGAGGCGATTGCATTTGTTGTGGCGGAATCACGCCACATTGCGGAGGATGCCACACAGCTCATCAACGTGGACTATGACGTTTTGGAGCCCATTGTTGGGCTTCGTGAGGCCATGGCCCCAGAGGCGCCGAAGGCCCACCAAGATGCAAATGATAATTTAGTAGCGCGCATGGACGTCTCTTATGGGGATGTGAAGGGTGTATTTAGCCAAGCCGATCATGTGTTTAAAACCGAATTTCACCAACATCGGGGGGGGTGCCACGCTATGGAGGGGCGTGGTGTAGTCGCTAATTATGATGCTGTGCTGGACAGCCTAACGATATGGTCGGCGACCCAATGTCCTTACTTGATCCGGCGGTCGCTGTCGGCTCAGTTTGACCTGCCCGAGAGCCGCCTTCGGGTTATCGCACCTGATGTAGGGGGCGGATTTGGCCCCAAGGCTGGCTTTTACATTGAGGAAATCATTATCCCATGGGCGGCTCGCAAACTTGGCTGTCCAGTAAAATGGATCGAAGATAGACGAGAGCATTTCCTTACAACCAATACGCAAAGGGACAGTTGGTGGGAACTAGAAATTGCCGCCACATCCCAGGGAAGGGTCGAGGGTGTTCGAGGTCGACTGATCACCGATACGGGGGCTTATGTCGCCTATGGGGTGCGTCTGCCCGCTACCATGATGACGCCGTTTCCGGGTCCCTATAAAGTACGGGCCCTGTCCTTGACACAGGATGTTGTGTTCACCAATACGGTTTCAAACTCTCCGGTAAGGGGGGCCGGGAGACCAAATGCAGCCTATGCCATGGAGCGGGTCATGGCGACCGTTGCAAGGGGTCTTGATATTGATCCTGCGGAGTTACGCCGTCGTAACTTTGTGGAGAAAGAAGACTTCCCTTACGAGACCGGCCTAATCCATTTTGATGGGCGTGCGATGACTTACGACAGTGGCGACTTCCATGCATTGCTGGAAAAAGCCCTGAAGCTAGCGGATTATGGGGGGTTTGAGGATCGTAAAGCAGCCGCCCGGAGAGAGGGCCGTTTCTTGGGCATTGGGATTTCATCATGTATTGAAGACACGGGGAGTGGGCCCTACGAGGGGGTGACAATCCGGGTTGATCCGCGTGGCCAGGTTCACGTTGCGTCCGGCGCCGCTAGCCAAGGGCAAGGACATCAAACAATTCTGAAACAAATCGTTGCTGATGAGTTGTGCGTCGATATTGGCGATATCCATGTGGAGATCGGCGACACTAGCAAGTTCCCTCAAGGGGTAGGGACAACCGGGAGCCGGGTTGGTGTCAACATTGGGACCGCAGCGTTTGTTGCGGCCACGGACGTCCGGCGGAGAGCCATCGCACTGGCCGCTGATATTCTGGATACGAACGTCGATGCACTTGAATTGGAGGAAGGTCTGATCCGCGATAAAAACCATGGCAACTTGAATGTCAGCCTAGGTGAACTCGCGCTGAGGTTGGCACCGATGGCAGGTGGAGTTATTCCGGAGGGGCATGGGGCAAGCCTAGAAGCCACTTCCTATCAGGCCTCAGAAGGTCAGCCACATGCAAGTGGATCAAACGTGTGCGAAGTTGAAGTGGATATAGAGACTGGGGATGTCAAAGTTATCAACTATTCCGTCGCACATGACTGCGGGCGCCGGATTAATCCGCTTATTGTCGAGGGTCAAATTATTGGCGGCGTTGTTCACGGGCTCGGCAATGCCCTATTCGAAGAGTTGATCATTGACGGTGATGGCCAGCCGCAAAATACTAACTTCGGGGAGTATTTGCTGCCCATGGCGATGGAAATACCGCCCATAAAAATGGTTCACCAAGAGACGCCGTCACCTCTTAACCCGCTGGGTCTTAAGGGCGCGGGAGAGGGTGGGACGATCCCGGCGGCTGGCGCCGTTATTGCGGCGATTGAGAGCGCATTAGAGGAATTTAACGTGATCATTGACCGCTATCCCGTGGCACCAGAGGATCTATGCAAGCTTATCGATGCCGGGAACCTGCAGGTAACTCGCGGATCATAGTTTTACTTGGTACGAGGGGAGATGGCTATTTTGATGGAACGGCTATCAGTATCCAGAGCGGACAGCGGGGAACGGGAAAAATTTGTCCTCTGATGCGGCTCCTTGACAGTCTCTGGAATGTAAAAATGGAATAGAAAAGACCCACCAGACCAAAATTCCATACGAGACAAAGCTGCGTATGACGTCGGTTCCAGCCCAAGCGACGGAAATTTCTCCAACGTAAGGATTATTTTTTCCAGCTGCTTTATTTTGGATGCGCTTATTCACACCAGTCTGCGTTAGCTAGCAGGTCGCTGCAGCTCTTTCGGGCTATTTTTTTCGCATCCATTATGATCGTTGGACAACCAACTGGACCAGGAACTTACGAAGCAGGTGCTTTGTCCTTCTGTGCAAAAGCATATTGATGCCAAGCAATATAAGCGAGTGCGACGAGCGTCGCGGGCCAGTGAATGGTTGGTATTGTGACCATCACTAAAACCGCAAGTCCTATGCGTAGCCCAGCTTCCCAAATCGGGAGCCGTCGTTGATCGAATGCAATAACGGCACTTGAGATTAGGTAGATGAACACCAAAAGTCTGAACAAGACCGTCAGGAACTCATCAATTTTAAAGCTTTGACCCTCAGGAAATACTACGTCCACAATAAGGATTACCGGGTAATATGCGAATATGAATGGCACCGCAAATTTTACCAAGCCGACCCGCAACGCCATTATAGCCGTTCGAATTGGAGGAGCATCAGCGATAGAGGCGGCAGCGTAGGCTGCTACGGCGACCGGGGGGGTGATGGAAGATGCCACCGCGTAATACAGTACGAATAAGTGTGCAGCCAATACTGTCAGCCCCAAATTTTGCATTGCAGGTCCGAGGATTAGGACAATGGTCAGGTAGGCTGGAAGTGTTGGCATGCCCATACCAAGCATCAGGGCTGCGAGGCCGGTTACTAATAGCGTTAGGAATAAATTGCCTCCTGATACTGCATCGATAAGAATGACAAAGTCCTTCGGCAATCCCGTCGCACCAAGCACTGCAACCACGATGCCGACCACGGCTATCGCCATCAACAAACGCCCAAAGGTCAGGCCAGCTTGAGATAGCGCTTCGACGATCATGAAAGGCCGTTTTCTGACCTCTGGATTGAAAAAGGATAATGGAATGATGGCGAAGAAAGCTGTCATGCCAGCACCAGCGGCGGATAAACCCTCAAGGAGTGATGCTATAACTACCCCAACTGGGACCACAACCATTATCAGATTAATATAGTCTTGCGAGCTTACCTTTAGTGCCGGGTCTTCTAGGTTCTCGCTACCGACTTCAACACCCAGGCGTCGAGCCTCAAACACTACGCTCGTAAAAAGGCTGGCGTAGTAGGCGAGTGCTGGAAGTAAAGCAGCAGTAATAATTGTCAAGTAGCTGATACCCGTTAGGTCCGACATCACAAAAGCAGCTGCACCCATTATCGGTGGCATAATTTGCCCAGCGCTTGATGCGGTCGCTTCAACACCACCTGCGAATGAGGGCGAGAAGCCTCGCTGTTTGATCATGGGAATGGTGATGACGCCAGTTGCCACCACGTTCGTTACAGAACCACCAGACATGGTACCAAAGAGGCTTGATGCTAATATCGCGGAATGAGCTGGTCCTCCCCGAAACTTTTTGGTCACGTGGACTGCCAGTTTGATCAGCGACCGACCGCCCCCCGTTTTCTCCAACATGGTTCCAAGCATGATGAAAGGGAATACTGTAAAGATGATAATGCCCATAATCGTGCCAAGGATCCCGTCTCCCTGATTGTACCAGAGGTCTTCGGATGTCTCAGGCAAGGTGACGCGAGCTGTCTCAAAAATCCACGGCCAATACTCTCCCGTATAAAAATATACCATGGCGAGTATGCCAATAATGGAGAGCGGAGCGCCCCAAACTTTCCAGCTTATGATGATAAAAAGACTTGCTGCTATCAGTGATACCCAGAAATGGAACATTTCGATATCAAAAAACCCGCCTTCTTCCTCAGAAATTTGAAGGTCATAATACTCCCAAAGAACCCACCACGTGAGTAACAGGATCGTAATATCAACGAGCGTACCAAGCCATCTCAGGTTTGGCCATTTTTCGGCAAAGGTGCTTGTGAAAGAGCTGTTGGCGAGCACTAAAAATACAGCAGCCCCGATAAAAAGTGGTCTTAATACGACAGCGGGAAAGGGGCCGATAGGCGGGAACAACCCATACGTCGGCATGGAATTAACGATGCCAATTAAGGCCATGAATAGGGCAATTGTAAACGCCGCAGTCCGGATGAAGGTCTGGTTTTGGCTGAGAGAGTTTGTCCCGTTCATAACTTGGTCCCTGTTAACTGGCCCAACTTTAACAGAGGACCCCGCTTTTTAGATTATATTTTAGGTTGAGGCGCATGACAGCGCATAAAACGCTGTCATGCGTCTCTTTTTGTCTGGCTTGATTTGAGATCAAGTCATTTGAAGTGGTTTACTTACTCGCAATCATGTTGGCGGGGATTTTCATTCCCACCTCTTTGTAATAGCGGATTGCGCCGGCATGGAGCGGTATATTACCCCCGGTAAAAGGGTCTTTTGCTGATACATCTCGCAAGGTCACGGCCGCTTTTTTCATATCTGGAAGATTGTCAAAAAGCGTTTTTGTAATTTTATAAACCTGGTCCGCGCTCATATTTTTTCTGACTGCTAATTGATGCCGGAAACCGTCCACAACGACGTCTTTGTCATTGTTTGACTGGTTTTTGTATGTACCTGCAGGAATTTTCATCATGATGCGATCTGGCTTGGCCATAAACTTCACCATTTTTGCAGGATCGACGTCTAAGAGGCGGAACTTACGCTTGGCCCCGAGTTGATCCATCGAAGCCGCGCCAATTCCAGCCGGACGAACAAATGCATCCAATTTACCATCAGCCATGGCCTGGATACCTGCATTCCAGGGCATCCGGATTTCTTTGTAGTCCTTTTTATTTACGAGGCCAGAATTTAGTTTGATAGCCTGAATGGCAACTGGCGAGGCACCACCGCGAGGCGGACCAACGAAAACGCGCTTACCTTTTAAATCTGCAAAGGTTTTTATCCCGGAATCTTCCCAAACCATATAATGGCGAACACCCGAACCATACGCTAGGATGAGCCGAATGTTATCGATTGCCTTTTTGGCTGCGGCCGGATTTTTCTTATAAAACCTTGTACCCTTATGCATCCAAGGCACCATAACGGGCGGCACAACAGACAAGTCGATTTTACCCTGGCCTAGTTTAAGAGCTGATCGTGTGAGGGTTTGGCCTTCGTTAACCTGTAGATTAATGCCGGCCTTCTTTTGGAGTGTGGTGGAAAAGATGATCATAAAAGTGTGGTTTACGGTGCCCACGCCCCCTACATCACCTTTGAGGATTCCTTGCGCAGATGCTGTCGTCGCGCCAATAGCCATCGCACTCGCAACAACACCCGCTGCTATTGTTTTACCTATTTGATATATCACTAGTTCCTCTCCTTTTTAATTTCTCTATCAATATTACCTACTGGGATTGTCTCTACGTAAGCAGGACAATGCAAAAGTCTGTGTTGGTACCGATCGCCCCAGACACTAACACGATTTGGCGATAAGGCCACTGACTGACGTTCAATCGATTATACCCTAATAAGATAGACCATTGCTGCCTATTTAGATATTTTTACTCCATTGTAAGAAATTCTTACACCATTTAAATATGGATTATAAAAAAAACGTTACTCGTCAACTACACGGTTACGCAGCACTCCAATACCAGTTATTTCAATCTCCACTTCATCACCCGGGACTAGCCAAGATGGCGGTTCGCGGTAGTGTTCCGCGCCATCGGGCGTGCCAGTTGTGATGACATCGCCAGGTTGGAAATGAAAAATCTGAGAATAGTACGCAATTAATTTCGGAAGCGAAAAACATAGTTGATCTACTGTCGCTTGTTGTCGGATTTCGCCATTTTTTCTGGTCGTGAGGGACATATCAGCGAAATTCTCTGGAGCCTCGTCGAGTGTCACCATCCATGGGCCAGAGGCGGAGGTGTGATAGAAATTTTTACCTTGATCCAGGCTGCGTTTTTGGAAATCCCGAACAGAACCATCATTCACAATAGTGTATCCGGCCACATATTCCCGCCAATTTTCTTCCAATATATTTCTGCCGGGCTTTCCTATAACGGCCGCAAATTCACCTTCATAGTCTAGGCACTCGGAAACTTTAGGACGGATAATATTCTGTTCATGACCCACGAATGATTGCTGTGTTTTAAGAAAAAGCGATGGTGTTTTGGGCACGTCCCGACCCGTCTCCAAAATATGGGTCATATAATTTATTCCAGCTGCGTAGGTGTTAACGGGTGCTGGAATTACCGGTAAAAACTGAATATCAGTTTCTTGAAAATCTGCAGATTGTCCTTTTGTAGCGGCCGCCACCTCGTCTAGAGCGAAGGCTCTTACGACAGATAGAAGATCTGCATATTTGTCTCCCATTCGCTTTCTGAGATCAACTATGCCCTCGTTTGTTTTGACCCCATAACTGGCCATACCCTCCACGATATAGCTTCCGATTTTCATACTTTCATGTCCTCCTATCTCGGATCAATTAATATAGGCATCCCGTCCTTATCTCTTTTACGCGAGGCCTAAAATGCATATGTCATGCGATTTTATCGACTATTGCAATTGCTCTCTGCGGGGTTTGTTTTGGCGTCGTCTAGCTCATTAAATTCTCGATAAATGCGATATCGTTTTATGCCTCTAGCCACTTCCGTAGCCAGCCGAGTCCGTCGATCGTAGATCCAACTGGAGTGTACTCACAGGCGACCCAGTTGGAATATCCCATCTTGTCGAGTGCACCAAGGAATGCATCATAGTCGATGCTTCCTGTTCCGGGTTCGTGTCGGCCTGGGACATCTGCAATTTGTATGTTGCCGATATGTGGCAAATACTTTTGCACTGTCTCAGCCATATTTCCCTCTGTAACGTGCATGTGAAAAGCATCGTATTCGAGCCCAAGGTTCGGATGACCGATTTCATTCAGGAGATCCATGGTCTCGTCAGAAGTTGTGAGCATGGCATTTTCACGAATAGCTGGGTTCAATGGTTCCACAATCACGCGAGTGCCAATTTCTGCCATTTCATCCGCTACATATTTGAGGTTTTCCATGAAGACTAACCTGGCATCCGTTCTATCCACGCCCTCAGGTATGGTATTCGCGGGAACCACAAAAGCAGTGGGCGAGATGGCCCTGCAATAGGGCAGCGCCGCTGCTACGTTTTCCCTCCAGGCAGCCTCTTTGCCTGGAGCAGCAGCCACTAAGGGACCCATTTTGATGCCTTCTCCAACTGCAACATTTATAACTGAGCAGTCCATGCCTGAGTTATCATATGCTGCCGCAAGATCGTCTACGTCCATGTCATAGACGAACAAAAATTCTGCGGCACCAAACCCTGCGTCCTTAGCAAGGTTGATACGTTTGAGTGGGTCTGGCTCTTCAGTAAACATCATCGAGACGTTGGCGGAAAATTTGAGCATGGGCGATTCCTTTGAATAATTCAGTAGTCAGGGAGTTTAGCTATTTATGGCTCATGTGCATTTATATTGTGACGCCTCATCTTCCAAATATATCGCTGACACCAAAGTCACTTCCTTAAACTGGCCGAAATTGCAATGATCCTATAACCCTCCTTTGACTAGACTGTGTTATATCACACACTCAAAAAACGAGTGAGAACCTCTGGAAATGAAAATAGTAAACGTGCCAGGCCACAAGCAGTTGATGGACGAAGATGGTAAACCATTAGTTCCCATATCCCCAGCTGTGATTGCTAATGGATTTGTGTATGTATCTGGTCAGCCTCCCTTCGATTACACAACTGGCAAACTGGTATTTGGTGATATCCAGGTACAAACCCGTCAGGTATTGGAGAATGTAAAAGAGGTTTTAGCTGCTGCAGGAAGTTCTATGGGCAAGGTAGTGAAAACTACTGTTTATTGCACTAATTCTGGTCACTTTAGTCTAGTAAATGACGTTTACCGTGAATACTTCTCTGAAGATCCACCTGCCCGAACTTTTGTCACTGTTGCTTCTTGGCCAATGGCTTTCGATATTGAGATTGAATGCATCGCCGTCTTGTAGCGACAGCTTACATGTTATGATAATTGAATTTATCGATTTTATTGAGTCGAATTCACAGTCGCGACATAATTTCTTGCACTAGGTCTACGGATAAAGTCAAACTCTTCTGAACAGGATAGAGTGATGTCCATTTGTTTTGGAGCATTGAGAGATGGGCGGGTAGACAATCAAAACATATAAATAATAAGACAGGGAGAAAAAACTGATGACCACCAACACCAAACGGGGAAAGTATCCAGAGCATTTTCTGCCAGGAGCAGAAAAACTAGGCAGAGACGAGATGCGCATTACAGCGTTGGGCACTGGACGCCCGTTTCTGCGGCGGTCGCAGGCCAATGCATGCTGGCTTATTGAACTAGGTAACGGTGACAAGTTCATGTTTGATTTTGGGTTTGGCTCCCAAATGAACTTCACAGCATTGGAAATTCCCTATAATGCCATAACGGCATATTTCGCGACACACTTACACACCGACCACGTAGGTGACTTTGGTCAGATCTGGGTGGGTAGCTGGGCTGGTGGACGGCTCAAGCCGCTGGAGGTCTATGGACCATCTGCAGATAAACCTGAATACGGATTTGCCCATTTTGCTAAGCATCAAAAAGAGTCCTACCGCTGGGACACGGAAAGTCGGGTCCATGCGCTTCCAGCCATTGGTGCCGAAGTAAACTGTCATGAGTTCGATTACTCCAAAGTTCATGTAATCTATGAACAAAATGGCGTTAAGATTACAAGTTTTCCGGCAATCCATATTATGGACGGACCGGTAAGCTTGAAGCTAGAGTGGAATGGCCTCTCAATGGTTTATTCTGGCGACACTACGCCATCGGAGTTTATGATCGAAAACGCTCAAGGAGTCGACGTTTTGATCCACGAAACGTTCAATACCGTCGATCAATTAATGGAGCGCTCTGGTTATGACGAGCGGACGGCGAAGGCAATTGGCACAATTATCCACTCAGATCCAGCGGAGGCGGCCTATGTAGTCTCGAAGTGTGATCCAAAATTATTCGTTGCATTCCACTTTTTTAACGATTTCGACACTGCTCCAGAAATGTACGCTGCAATCCGTGAAAATTACGGTGGCCGCGTCGCACTTGCAACGGACTTCATGGTCATTAATGTGACCAAAGACGAGATCGTTACGCGGGATGCCATTGTGTCGGAGCATGCCTGGCCCAATAAGTCTGAGCATGATGATTTTGGGAAAGCCGAACGGAAGTCTCGTCCAAATATGCCTGAGTGGATTCGGGAAAAGCAGGTCTTCCCAAAATTTTAGAGGGAAGGGGACCAGGGCCAACGGTTCAAGGGAGCCTTAATATGCTGTAGGGCGGCAATCTAAACGGCTGGCTTTGAAATGGGGGCTATTGAAAATGAGCTCCTTGGTATCTAATTTTAACACCGTTAGACGAGGAAATAGCTAAACGAGGTATTAGGCGTGTCTCGCCTCTTTTTGAATAGGCTTCATCTACCTTTAGATGCTCTTCCCGTCACTTTGGTCAATATCGATGTGATGTCTTCCGGCAAGCTGTCTCCTCGCCAGCAGGCATGATCATCCGGGTGGAGCAGCACCAGATCACAATCATAGATTTCTCGAGCATAACTGTCTGCCAGCGAGAGGATCTTGAGCGGTAGATCCAGTGATTTTGCCGGGGCATCAAAAGCTGTTGTATCGATACGATCCGGTTGAAAGTTCAGTAATGTGAAGCCGGTCCCAAAATAATCATAAATTGGCTCGCCAAAGTCCAAATACAAGGAAGGGACACGGTATCCCGGAACGGTAGTTGGATGATAGATGAGAGGGTTTTCTCGAAAAGAGGTCTCATCACACCCCAAAATTAGCGGAGAGTCAGGGTACCCATAGCCGAATTCGATGCCAAAACTCTCATTCTCTGCATTACCTAGGCTTGCAATCTCACTTCCAACCCGAGTCCGGGCCGCGGCTGAATCCGTATCCGTCCCCTCAAGGCCATCCTCCCAAATTTGCGAAATTTTTAAACGTAAATCGGCGTGCCGGCCTGAGGCCTCTCTGTTTCGCAGTCCAACGGGCAGGCGTTCTCTCTCGTATGCTGCCAGTAAACCGGGACCACCCCAACCTTGGACCAATGCGGCGAGCATCCAACTTAATGTATACGCGTCACCGATTCCGGTATTCATGCCGTAGCCACCCGTGGGGATGTATTGATGAGCGGAATCTCCAGCGAGGAAGACACGTCGCTCGCTATATTTCTCTGCGACTAGAAGGTTATTGTCCCATCCACCGGCCAAAAGAAGTTTGAAATCGATATCTCGCCCAACAAATCGACGAACTACATCATATGGATCGATGGTATTTTCGTCTTCGTTCGACCCAAGAGCAGAATGAAGGGTGAAGTTGTTCTGTCCATCCTGGCTAATTAGAGTGCCGTGAACGGGTGATTGGTAATGCCAAGCAGGTCCCCAGGGCTCGAGAACATTCTTATCTCGCGAGTGGAAGTGGACGCTGTAGCGACGTCGGATTGCCGCTTGCCCGCTGAGCCCAATACCTAGTGCTTCACGCACCTTGCTATTTCCTCCATCGCAACCAGCCAAATAAGCACAGCTGATCTCTTTTTCGTCTCCAGTTCCGCTATCGGAGACGGTAACTGTGATATTATTTGTCTCGTGTTTTAAACGCTCAAAAGTCCAGCCATAACAGAGAGTGATATGAGGCGAGACCGCTGCTATATCGCGAAGCAGCGGTTCCACAACGATTTGTGATATTCTAATCCCAGGTTCTGTAGCCTGACTGCCATCATTGAGTGCCAGATAGCGTGCCCTGGCCTCATTGGGAGACGCATATTTAAATCGGTGAATTTCGTGGCCGACAAAACTTGTAATCCAGGCAACGTCCAAACAGATATTTGGGGGGACCCCAGCGGTAATTATTTGATCAGCAATGCCCAAGCGGCGGAAAATTTCCATGCTACGGCCATTGGTTATATCCATTTTTGGATGTCGTGTGGTATCTCTGTTGCGTTCAAGCACCACACAGTCCACACCAAACCTGGCGAGTCCAATGGCAAGTGTTAGGCCAACCGGTCCAGCGCCGGCAATGAGAATTGACGTTTGCCCGGGAGGATGGTCAGCCGCCATGGCTTACCAGCGAGCTATCCAATTTCCATGTTAGTAAAACGTTCCTCACCTTTTGGTCTCATCTCCTGGAAGGCGTCACGATCACGAATACGGTCGGCCCAGGTTTGAAGGTGGGGGTAGTCATCGAACACCTCAAGGAATTCGCATTGTGCCAACCGGTCAAGCATTGGTGCGTAGGCAACATCAGCAAGAGAGTATGAATTTCCACACAGCCATTCGTTATCTCTTAACGTGACCTCCATCCGGTCAAAGACGAATTTAAACTGGGTCCTGGCGTCCTCCAGGGCTGCCTCATCAACCGGCCCCCTGGCAGCGCCTTTGAACAACTTCCTACTTTTTTCCAGGGGATGGCTATCAAGCCATTCATCTAATTCTTCATCCGATTTTACCGCAAGATTCGGTTTCACAAGTAAATTAAAGATCGGTTTCTGCACGGCAGGATGGATCACATCATCTTGAAGCTTGGTCCAAACGCGCATGCGGGCTCTGCTCACGGGATCTTTCGGTGTTAGAGATGGGCCGTCGAAAACTTCATCAATATATTGGTTGATCACAGTAGATTCTATTATCGCAGTGCCATCGTGCACGATGGTTGGGACCACAGCATTAGGGTTAAGTTTTTTGTAGTCCTCTGTAAGGTTTTCAAACTTCATGAGATCAACAAATTTAGAATTATATTTGACCCCTTTTTCGATGAGGCAAAGGCGAACTTTCATGGAGCACAGTGAGTCACCATAGTGGTATAGTTCAAGCATTGTTGAGTTTTCCTTCGAATGAGGGGGCCTTTTTGCCTAGTGTTTGAGCCTATTTTTTCGGAATTTTAATGTGGCACGTCGCCTGCAATGACGACCCGGTGCATCAGTCTGTTTTTGGTATAGTCAAAAAGTGCGTAGTGCAGGCTCAGGCGATTGTCCCAAACTGCCAAATCATTGACCCGCCACTTGTGCCGGTATTGAAATTCTGGCGTCCGTAAATGATCAAATAGATACTGAAGCAGATAGTTGCTCTCTCTCCGGCTGATTTCTTTTATGAAACTGGTCATAGACTCATTAACGAACAATCCTTTTTGGCCAGTTTCGGGATGGGTGCGAATGACCGGATGAAGAGCCGGCGTGTACTCCGCTTTCTGCTGTCGTTTATAAATTTGATAATCCTTTGCCCAAAGTTCTGGCCGCACGTGCTCATCATAGGGCTGATAAGCGTCGTTGTAAGCGTGGAGCCCTTCTAAATGCGTCTTCATACGATCCGATAGGCCTTCATAGGCGGCGCCAGAGTTTACCCAAATGGTGTCTCCTCCTTCCGGTGGAATATTCCGGGCATAAAGGCTTGTTCCCATGGATGGTCTCTCTCGACCCACGAAGTCCGTGTGCCAGAGGTCTCGAGTAACGTGGGGTGGATTGCTATCGTCATATTCCAGAATATCGATTTCCGGGTAGTCCGCGTTTTTTTCAAACCCGGAAACGGCAGCCGGTTGAAGATCGCCAAAGCGGCGTGTGAACTCAATATGTTGGGTTTCTGTGAGCACCTGGTCCCGGAAGATAATAACGGTCCTGTCTAAGAGCGCGGTATGAATCTCATCGAACTGTTGGTTGCTTACGCCGCCAGCCAGATCGACGCCAGTTATAATAGCACCACAAGCGGGTGACATGTTCTCTACGGTAATGCTCTCATATGCCATGGCTCAGCCTCCCCAATGGGTTAGCATTTTAAAACGTTGCCGTCTGAAATTCAAACCTGGAGAGGATGAGGTTCAGTGGCGCTTGTCATAGCCTCCGTCATCTGTGCCTATAGGGACGATGGAACAAAAGCTCCACTCTCGCCGCGTCAAATCTTTTTTCCAGACATCTGCGGTGGTTAGCACCCACGGACACATTTGTAAGCCCACTTATGCCCTACCCCGTTAATAAAGCAGCAAAAAAATCGTCGGCCCTTGAACCTTTCTCTGTCAGGAGTTTTCGGTTTCAGTGGCCAGCCGACCTTGCGGCCTCCTGGGGGTTTGAGATGGAAGCTCTGATCATGGGTTGGTACATCCTGGCTCAGACCAATTCCGTTGTCATGTTGACCTTGGTGGGTGCCTTTCGGTTTTTGGGCACACTTTTGTCTCCCTGGTTTGGTGTGGCGGGAGACCGATTTGGCCGGCGCGGCATGATGCTTTACATGCGGGGCGCGCTGATGGCATTGGCTGCTATCATCATGGTTTTGGCACTTTTAGATATTCTTCTGCCTATACATGTCCTGACGGTGGCCTTTTTAGCAGGCCTTATCCAACCATCGGATATTTTGATGCGGAATGCGCTGGTTGGCGATACCATTCCCCAGCCGATGATCTTGGGAGCAATCAGCATTTCCAGAACGGCTCACGACTCAGCGCGTATCTTCGGAGCTCTGACCGGTGCCGGCGTCTTTGCCTTTCTCGGCATGGGATATGCCTATGTTTTTGTCGTGGTCGTGTATGGTATTGGCCTCTACTTCACGGCAAATGTCTCAAGGGCGCATCCTTTAAAGGACGGGAGCACCAAACAAGATGCGGGGAAGACATCCCAACTCCAAGAACTAAAAGTAGGCCTTTTATACATCTGGAACACGCCAGCCGTTCTGGCCATTATGTGGTTGGCGTTTCTCGCTAATCTGACGGCCTTTCCGCTGACCCATGGTCTTATGCCCTTTGTTGCTCGAGACGTTCTTAAGGTGGACGAAAACGGACTGGGTCAATTATTGGCAGCATTTTCTGCTGGTGCCGTTTTAGGAGCGCTTTTGCTCGCGTGGTTTCGTGCTCAAAAATATTCTTCCCGAATGATGCTGATAAACCTTGTTATGTGGTATGCGATGCTCGTGATATTCACGGTGGCTGGGACCAAAATTTCTGGGATTGTCATTCTGGTTTTTGTCGGAATTGCGCATAGTTTTAGCATGGTCTCAATGGCAGCTGCATTGCTTGAGAAGACTGATCAAATGGTTCGGGGGCGGATTATGGGGGTCCGGGTTCTCGCGGTTTATGGTGTGCCATTGGGTCTCCTCGGCGCAGGATTTTTAATCGAGTCCGTCGGGTTTGTGTCATTTATATGGATCTACGCCAGCATTGGAACAGTCTTTACACTGCTTATTGGCATCAAATGGCGAAAGGCGTTATGGCCATTATAGTCTAACTGCAAGAAACTCTGGAGAGTTAAGGGATCCCGCGATAAAGTTCCTAAATGAAAAACGGCTCAGATATACCCCAGAGCGTTTCTTTCCCGTCCAAGAGTTTATCCTTGGTCCCCTACGAGGTTTTCACCAGTCCAGCTCAATACGCATTGGAGAATGAGCGTGTATTTAAGGGACCAGTCTGGAGCTATCTTGGGCTGTCGCGGGACGTTTCTGATCCTGGCGATTACCTGGTCAGTGCGATTGGGGAAATCTCCATCATTGTGGTGCGTAATCTGGATGGTGTTCTTCGGGCTATGGTAAATCGATGTGCCCACCGTGGAGCTCTTTTGTGTCTGGAACGTTCTGGCTCTGCCCGGAAATTTTCCTGCGTTTATCATGCCTGGTCTTATGATCTAGACGGCAACTTAACAAACGTGGCCTTTGAAAAAGGAATCAAAGGCGACGGCGGAATGGCGTCTAATTTTTGCAAGGAGGAGCACGGGCTTCGGCGCATTCGGATCACGGAATTCTCAGGGCTGCTGTTCGGGAGTTTTTCAGAGGCCGCCCCCGAGATCGAGGACTATCTGGGCCCAGAGGTTTGCAGCCGGGTTAAGAGGGTGCTGCATAAACCTCTCCGTATTCTCGGCCGCAATACCCAGATACTACCCAATAACTGGAAGCTGTATATGGAGAATGTTAAAGACAGCTATCATGCCAGTATTCTGCATCTATTTTTCACGACGTTCCGTCTTAACCGACTGACTCAGTCTGGCGAAATCATCGTCGACGAGAGCGGTGGTCATCATGTGAGCTATTCCAGAATCGATCAGGATCATAGCAACGCTCAATATAAGAAAGAAGATGTCCGATCTAACAATGACACGGTAGCCCTCACTGACCCAGCTATCCTCAGGACAATCGATGAATTTGGCGACGGCATCTCGCTTCAAATTCTAACTGTATTTCCAGGCTTCGTTCTGCAGCAAGTCCAAAACAGCCTGGCTATCCGGCAGGTCTTGCCCCGGGGGGCAGACAAAACGGATCTTGTTTGGACCTATTTAGGCTTTGAGGATGATGATGAAGAAATGCAGGAGCACCGGCTCGTTCAAAATAATATGGTTGGGCCGGCGGGATATATTTCAATGGAAGACGGTGCCGTTGGCGGATTTATTCAGCGGGGTATCACCGGTACTAGCGAGGATGCCAGCGTGGTTCTGATGGGCGGAGAGGGGGCGGAGTCTCAAACCTCCCGAGTGACGGAAGCCTCGGTCCGTGGGTTTTGGAAAAAGTACCGCTCGTTGATGGGAATATAAAAGACTTGGTCTTGGGAGAGACAAGGCGGGAGACGCTCATTAGGTTAGTGGATCTTCACGCGCGCTATAGCGCGGCGCTGGATAATGACCGGTTAGAGGATTGGCCAACGTTTTTCACCGATGATGCAACTTACCGTATCACCTCGAAAGCCGACGCTGCGGACGACCTGCCCCTTGGGATTATTTATTGTAACTCTAAGAAAATGATGGTCGACCGCATCACATCTACGAGGCAAGCCAACATATACGAAGGCCATGGCTATCGTCATATTATTTCGGCGCCGCTAATTTTGACCGCGTCCGAGACAGATATTGTGTCGGAGACCAGCTTCTGTGTCATCCGCATCATGCATACCGGTGACTCAATGTTGTTTGCGTCCGGTGTCTACCTGGACAATATCGTTTTGTCTGAGGGCGACCTGAAATTTTCGTCTAAAACAGTGGTTTTGGACTCCCATAAGATCGATACACTGTTGGCAATTCCGTTCTAGGTAGCCTCAGAGCCGCCAGCGAGTGCTTCGTTCTTGGCAGATGTAAGCTGTTTGCACACAAAAGGATCTGCAACTGGAGCCCAGGTGCTCAAACAGTGAGCCTGGCGTTGTTCTTTAGTGTCGTTTTGAAAAAGCGAGTAGTTACTGCGTTTATGCTAGAGAAACTGGAGCGATCATTCGGGGTTCCTGGTCAGGTAGCGTCGCTCAAGATGCTGCTGGTAATGGAACGAGGGTCCCGCAGGGCCCATTTGCCAGCCTCTACTTGATGGAAGAAATTATCCAGGAACATATTAAAAAGTGCCGGTTCTTCAAGATTAGTGGCGTGCCCTGTTCGCGGCAGAACGACATGTGCCGAACTTTGGATCAAGCTTTTCATCATCATGCCCGGTGCGAGGCATGGATCATCTTCGTCGCCATTCACGATGAGGGTTGGCACGACAAGTTTTCGCATCTGGTCCTGAAGGTCGTAAAGTGATGGTCGGCTCGCCTGGACGCCTCGCATTGTATTGGCGGACCCCAAGGTTGAATGTTCACAGAGTTGATCAATGAATTCGTTGAAGCCCCGTGGATCTTTGTTTTGGTACTGCACCCTGGCAGGCCCCGTGCCGTAAACCTGGCCATATACGGCCATGGTATCGCGTTCGATCCCGTCTGCAGTTGCGTTTGCCTCCGTTTTGAACTGGGCCCGTTTATCCGGCTCCGCCCCATATCCGCAACCAGCGACAACGAGCGAATGCGCTCTGTCCGCATGGTGAAATCCAAAATGAAGCGCGGCAAACCCACCCATTGACAATCCTACGATATGGGCTCTGTCAATGCCGAGATGATCAAGGATGGCGAGGGCATCTGTCCGCGCCACGTCCTGCCCATATGCATCCGGATTTTCTGGTACGTCTGACGGCGGATAGCCGCGCGCGTTATATGTGATGCAGCGATAGCGTCTTGAAAAGTAGCGTACCTGCGGCTCCCAACTTCTGTAGTCGCCGGCATATTCATGAATAAAGATGACCGGGGTACCCGTGCCAGACTCTTCAAAATAGAGGTTTACCTCGTCTTTGGTGGTCACATGTCCCATATTTTCCTCCAGTTTAGCCAGAATACCAAAATAAATTGGCTGCGCACCAACATTTCAACCATTGACTATCCCCAACTCCGGCCGGCCGGGAATTGATCCAAGAGGTGTCGTCTATCGTAGAGCCTACGTCGGTAGTTTCGTGGTATATTTCACCTTGTCTAGGGCGATAATGGAATGAACTTTAGCGACATTTTCAATGGCCAGCAGATCATGCATCATCCAATCGGAGAGTTCTCTCAAGTCCGTGGCCACAACTCGTAGCATGTAGTCGTCGTCGCCGGAGATGGACCAGCACTCAAGAACGTTTGAGCGGCCCTCAACCGCGCGGGAAAAATCAGCGGCCTCTTCTCTTCCATGCTTTTCCAAAGAGACCATTACAAAAGCTACCACTGACAGCCCTGTCGAAGCCGTGTCCAATACAGCTGTATAGCCATGAATGATGCCAGCCTCTTCTAGCCGCCTGACGCGTCTGCCACATTGAGACGGCGACAGGGCTACCCGGTCTGCGAGATCGATCTGACTCATGCGACCTTCCTCCTGGAGCACATCCAAGAGCTGGCGGTCTTTTTTGTCGAGTGAAATATTCATGCATATTTATCCAAAAAATAACTTATAATAGTCATTTTTACCGGAATCTAGTCCAATAAAGATAAGTTATAGACTCAAGAAAGACCGATCATGATCATGCAAATTTGAGCTAAACCCAATAGGAGACGCGAATGACTGACAATGCTGTATATCCGTTAACTGAGCATTCACTAGACAAGTCTCCTGGTCCAGCTCGGGGTGAATTCGAGGAGGCTCTCTTGGACGAAAGAATCGTCAATCCAATGGGCACGGATGGCTTCGAGTTTGTCGAATACACTGCACCAGATCCGAGGTTACTTCGTCAGCTTTTTGAGATGCTAGGGTTCAGCCCTATCGCACGGCATCGCTCGAAGGACGTCACGCTTTATAGCCAAGGGGGGGTAAATTTTCTCATTAATGGGGAAAAGGAGAGTTTTGCACAGGCCTTTGCCAAGCTCCATGGGCCGTCTGTCTGCGCCATGGCGTTCCGGGTCCATGACGCGGCTCACGCCTTTGAGAGGGCCATATCCCTCGGGGGCAAACCCGTGGAGAGCGGGGCCGGGCCTATGGAACTGCGAATACCTGCAATCGAGGGCATTGGTGGCAGTCTTATTTATCTTGTTGACCGGTACAAAAACGCGACCATCTATGATGTGGATTTCGTGCCCATTGAGGGCGCCTGTCAGACGCCGTCAGGCGTCGGTTTTACAGAGATTGACCATTTGACCCACAATGTTTACCGCGGCCGGTTAGATGAATGGGCTGGTTTTTATGAGAAGCTTTTTAATTTTAGAGAGATTCGTTTTTTCGACATTGAAGGTAAACAGACGGGCCTCAAGTCTCGGGCCATGACGAGCCCCTGTGGAAAAATTCGAATTCCCATAAATGAATCGGCGGATGATAAATCCCAGATTCATGAATATCTCGAGGCCTACAAAGGCGAGGGCATTCAGCATATCGCGCTTGCCACCGAGGACATTTATTCCACAGTGGACCAGCTTCTAGCCAACGGTGTTGAGTTTATGCCTGCGCCACCGGACACGTACTTCCATCAGGTTGATGATCGCTTGCCCCACCACGAAGAGAATATCGGGTGGCTACAATCGCGTGGTATCCTCATTGATGGTGCTCCCGTTCAAGAGAAAGGCGATAAAGCTGGAGTCCTACTGCAAATCTTCACACAAACGGTCATCGGTCCTATTTTCTTCGAGGTCATTCAGCGCAAAGGAGATGATGGATTTGGAGAGGGTAACTTCCAAGCACTCTTTGACTCCATAGAGGCAGATCAAATGAAGCGCGGGGTTCTGTGAACTGGTGGCAAGAGGGAGCAAGATTAGCCTCAATAATCTTGCTGGAAGAAAAAATGGTGACGATTAGTCCGGATTAACTCAAATTCTCTGTCTCTTCGAGAGCGCTCGTGGAATATTACTGCGGGACAATCTTAGCTGGGCAGGGTAATCCCAAACCATGTTGGATCAATTTGCCGCGACCCTAACGAGTGTCTGGGCTGCAGATCTCTACTGGGCGTTTGCGATCGCGGCGCTCGCGGGCCTAGTGCTCGGCTTCACGGGTTTCGGTGGAGCATTGGTGATGATGCCCTTGATGGCCATCTTATATGGCCCAGTGACGGCACTGGGACTTATGGGGATCAGTACGTTTCTCGCGTCATTGCCTATTGGCTTGAGGGCAGCGAGGGAGACAAACTGGCCTGAGGTTGGGCCCATGATTGTAGCGCTGATGGTTGCCGTGCCAATTGGGATGATCTTCCTATTTTACTTCGATCCGATTATCATCAAACGCGTGATCGGTGTCAGTGTTATCTCTGCCACAATCATTCTTTATTTCGGTTGGATTTATAGGGGTCCTCGGAACCCAGTGATGGGGGCAATTAGTGGCGGACTATGTGGCTGGTTGACCGGGTTTTCTGGAATTGGTGGACCGCCAGCGGTCGTCTATATCCTTGCCTCAGGTGACACAGCCGCCGTCCAGAGATCGGGCATAGTGATGATCTCCGTCACGGTGATGGGGGCATTGCTCGCTTCACTCATTTGGAACGATGTACTATCACCGGAGATTGTCGTCCGGGGTATTCTGATCACTCCAATCCAGGTCATCGGCGCGAAGGTGGGGGAAAAGCTTTTTTACCTCGCCCCGGACCACCTTTTCCGGCGAATGTCGCTGTGGACGCTTATGTTTGCTGGTATTTCTGTAATGGTGGCCTAAGTGATCGAGCTTTTCCAATCCATCCTCACGATCGACCTGCTTGGGGCCGTCGGTATCGGGCTATTGGGTGGCCTAATGCATGGCTACACTGGTTGGGGGGGCGCTATGGTGATGATGCCGCTCATGAGTGTGCTCTATGGGCCCGTCTATGCCCTCGCGATCATTCTTATGGGCGGCATAATGGTATCGGTTCAGCTGTTCCCCTGGGCGATTCGACGCGTCGACTGGCGCGAAATGACGCCTATGTTCATCGCAATTGCCGTGAGCATTCCGGGGGGCACGTATCTTCTGTTTCTATTGGACCCAACCCTGGTAATCCGCATCATTGGTTTTCTTATCATTGGGGCCGCTCTGGTTCAGTTGATCGGGTGGAGTTATGCAGGGCCGCGCGGGGTCGTGCCCGCGACCGTGGCGGGTGTGATGTGCGGCACCATTAATGGGTTTGCCGGACTGGGCGGCCCCCCGCTCGTTCTCTACGTTCTCTCCAAGCCAGACCCGCCAGACCAGCAAAAGGCCAATATCCTTATTGCTGTGGCCATCGTTTGCATCGGAGCTTTTGTCGCGGTCGCGGTCGGCGGAGGGGTCACAGGCCCCGTGGCAGCCCGAGGCCTCATTGTCGCGCCTGCGCAGATGGCGGGAGCCTGGTTGGGAGCGTCTTTGTTTAGCATTCTCCCAGGAGACTTTTTCAGGAAGTTCTCTCTGATTATGCTAATCACCCTGGGGTGTATGGTGGCCATTTTCTAGGCTGGTTTTTTCTATTTTGGCGGTGTGCCGGGCTGCACCGTGCAATCTAAAAAATGGGTTAACGCATGATAAAAACTACAAATTCCTCTGGCGCGAGGCGGTCAACCAGCCGTACCCGACCACCCATTTGCGTGCGGCAAAAAGCGAGAAAGTAATCCGGATCAGCGTAGTAAAGGTTTTTTAGGCGTTTGGGTGCGAGAGCACTTAACATGTTAAAACCTAGGGCCACACGTGTCTTGGACCAGAGCTGAAGCAGGTTCTCCTCGACATATTGGCGCCAAAGATCCCCATCAGCGTTCATGTTGAGGTTGTAGGTGCCGGAGACCAACGAAAAATCGGCGCGGTGGGTGGCCTCATGGCTGTGGATCCATACGGCTCGAGGATCGGAAATATTGGCGCGCGCCTGTTGTAACATTCCAGCACTGATATCATAGCCGTAATATTGAGCGTTTCTAAAAGCTGGAAGATCTTGGTAGGCTTCGAACATGGCGCCGTACCCGCAACCCAGATCGTTGACGCTGAACCCTGTGTCTGCCGAGACGATTTCGAATAGCCCCGCAAAGATCTGAAAACGACGAAGTTGCCGCTCCCTATCACGCCAAGCAGCGGCTTTGGGTTCTGAACCATATGTTTTCACGGCCCGGCTGAAGACGCGGGCTACCGGTTCGAGAAGTTTTTTGTTGTGAGGGAGGCTCCTGCTCTGCGAAGGGCGGTTATTAAAAATTAGCCCACTCCGGTTTCTGCGGCGAAATTGTTGCCTGTCCCGCAGTTAGCGGGTCGCCGCTTTCCAGAGCTTCTAGTCGGATCAGTGCTATGCCTATATCATCGACCGTTGAGCGGAGTTCACCAGCATTCTTTCCGTTTTGAGTAATCTCAGTTCCTGGCGCGGGCGGGTCGCCGTAGATGCGCACTGGAATCAGACGTTTTTTTACCAGTCCTCTGTATTTTGTTCGAGCCGTGAGCTCCTGACCCAAATAGCAGCCTTTGTCAAAATCCACCCCATTGAGCTCTTCGAACCCACTTTCAAGTAATGTGGCTTTTTCGACCTCCATGTCGCGGCTGCCATTTGGCAGGCCGAGCGACAGGCGCAGTCGTTCATAGTTTGACATCTCGCCGGTGATAAATCCCAGTGAAGAGAATGCGGACGCGCCATCTACAGACACTATTGTCCTCGCACCCGCGGCAACCAGCCGAGGATCCGTATAAATAACGCCGTTAGTCATATCTTGCGTGCTCCCGACCGTGCTTGGGAGCCCCAGTGTTTCTAATGCATCTTGTCCGATAAGCGCATGGGCCTGTAAATCCAGCATGATCTCTAGATCAATTTTTGAGCGAAGTTTGAATAGTTTTAGACGCTTCTGAAAGTCCTCAATACGCTTTGCCTCGCAATCCATGTAAACAGACCCCTGCATGGCAACTGCAAAAAAATCATGCAGGTATTTGCCTTGAGGTGTAAGAAACGCCCCATACACGGCTTTTTGGTCCCTAATCTTTTCCATATTGACCGAAACTAGGCCCTGGAGAAAATCAATTGCGTCTGCGCCTCCGACGCGCAAGATGGCGCGGTCCGGCAGGCAAATGTCATATTGATCTGTCATGCAACCAATATAACCTTCTTGGCCCATGCAGCAAATCCTGAGGACGGGCTGCTGTTTTATTGCAATTTCGGCTAGCGTTCTGTAACCAACGGCCATGCAGGTTACGATTTTCGATGATGGGTTTTCCTATGATGGTCGGACCCCGAATGAGCGAGCACTGGGAAGCGCGGAGAAGGCCGTCGTGGGTCTCTCTGAAGCAATGGCCGCGCGCGGTCATGACGTTGTGGTGGTCAACCAGATTACAGAAATTTTGGAGATTAACGGTGTAACGTGGCTCCCTTGGGACGCGCCGCGGCCGCCGTCGCAGGATCTCGTGTTTGCGATGCGGAAACCGAGCCTGCTAGAAGAAGCAGAGGCCGAGAAATGTCTGATATGGTTGTGGGGTGGGTGCAAAGCGCTGGACAATACCCATAACCGAGCACTCCTGGAGAAACACCGCCCAGCATTGATATATTTGAGCGAGGCGCAGCGGCTCGGATGGAAGTCATGGCGGATATTCCCTGGCCAGGTGATCGAACCCGCTATTGCCCGCGTGTTTCTGGAGCAAGAGGTCGATGATGAAGAACCATCGCCGCTGGCTGTCACGACAACCCATCCCGTTCATGGATTACGGGCGATCATCCGTATGTGGAGGGACAATATCAGACCTCTCTGCTCAGACGCTGAATTACATATTTATTCTGTTATACTTTCTAAGGCTATGGAGACGTCGCAGCCGGACCAAAATATAGCTGCCGTTTATGAGGATATTCTTGCTGCTAAAGATTCTGGAATACAGGTTAAAAGGCCACTTGGAGATTCCGAAATGGCCACCGTTTACCGGCGGGCCAAGGTTCACTTGTATCCCATCATTGCCAACGAGGTTTATTGCGGGACGCTCGCGGAATCACAAGCTAGCGGGTTGCCGGCGGTGATCAATGCCGCTGGAGGGGATGCCGATGCAGCTCGAGGGCGAGTGCGGAATGGCCAAACCGGCTATCTTGCGCCTGATGAGTCCGCCTTTGTTAATTTAACCCATGGAATATTGTCCGCGGGCAGCGGTATTTATAGGACGCTTCATCGCGAGGCACTCGCATCGCAGCGACAGCGCTCCTGGGAGGGCGCGGCCATAGAGTTCGAGGCCGTTTGGCGTTAGCGTGATCGTTAGAGTTTAATTGGAGACCGGATATCGCATGAAGCTTCTCTTTGTCACGTCAACCCGAGTGGGGGATGCCATCCTCTCCACCGGTTTGCTGAATAAGCTAATTCGAGACAATCCAGAGGTGCGGGTGACTGTCGCCTGTGGACCTGCCGCGGCACAACTATTTGAGGCAGTTCCGAACCTAGATCGGATTATTGTGCTCGATAAGATGTTGTTTTCATTGCACTGGCTCCGGCTGTGGGTGCTCTGCATCGGTTCGTTCTGGGGCTTGGTTGTGGATCTTCGGAATGCGCCCGTAACCTATCTTTTGTTCCGGCGCAAACGGCGGGGTATGACGCGAGAAGGGGTAGCTCAGCGGCGGGTGCTTCGTCTCGCCCAAGTGCTTGATTTGGAAGACGTGCCGGCACCACATTTATGGACAACTCCGGCGACAGATGAGGCGGCGCAGAGGCTAATACCTGATGGCCCACCAGTGCTTGCCATAGGACCGACCGCCAACTGGCGGGCCAAAACCTGGCGATCGGATCATTTTGCTGAGTTGATTGGTCGATTAACTGGTCCTGCTGGCATTTTGCCCGGTTGCCGAGTTGCCATTTTCGGGCGGGATGACGAGCGTCCGATGGCGCTTCGGCTCATTGAAGAGATCCCCGCCGAGAGTTGCATTGACTTAGTGGGTAAGCTTGACCTTTTGACCGTTTATGCGTGTCTTGCCCGGTGTGACTTTTATGTTGGGAACGACTCTGGACTAATGCATTTGGCGGCGGCCTCTGGTGTCCCTACATTGGGTCTTTTTGGCCCAACCCAGGAAGCCCTGTATGCCCCCTGGGGCGAGCATACAGGAATTGTCCGAACCAAAATTCCGTTTGAAGAAATTTTTCCGGCCGAATTCGACCATCGGACGTCGGACAGTCTCATGGATAGTTTGACGGTGGACATGGCTGAGAGAGGAGTGCGTGATCTATGGCACCGATGCCAGGGGGTGGCCTGATTATGCCTCCTCCCAAGGTCACGCTCTCGGCGGTCGTGAGCGTCCATAACGAAGAAGACATATTGTCCGATTGTCTGAAACACCTCTTTTTTGCTGACGAGGTGGTCGTCGTGCTGGATCGTTGTACGGACCGTTCAGAGGAAATTGCCCGCGAAATGGGTGCGGTCATTCATCTCGGCGGCTGGGATATGGAGGGCGACCGGCGGAATGCCGCAATTGCCGCGTGCTCTGGTCAGTGGATATTGGAAGTCGACGCGGATGAGCATGTGCCGCCGGAACTGGCGAGGGAAATCCGTGAAACAGTAACTAAGTCAACCGCCGACTGGCACGAAATACCAGTAGATAATTATGCCGGCGGCCACCTCGTCCGCCATGGATGGGGGGCGTCTTTCGGCAAAGCTGCTTATCCGGGCTTGTTTAAAAAAGGCGTCAAAGTTTGGGGAAAACAGCGGGTCCATCCGCGGCTTACCTGGTCGGGCAAGAAGGGAGCCATGTTAAAGCAGCGATTGGAGCATTATGTCGATCATGGGGTCTCAGACATGATTAAACGGCTCGACAACTATACCACGGCGCGGGCCAAAGATTTGAGGGACGAGGGAGATATCGGCTCCTATCCCAAAAATGTGCGCCGTATCTTCTCCCGCTTCTTAAAATGTTATGTCAGCCGAAGAGGGTATAAGGAGGGCGGATACGGATTTTTGATTGCTCTGTTTGCTGGTTTGTATCCTATAATCTCCCACATCAAAGCGCGGCATGAGGCGGATTGATGGCACATATCGTCTTGGCAGATGACGGCATCGAATTTGATGGGGAAAGTCCTGCTCAAGGACCCTTGGGAGGTGTTGAAAGTTCCATCGTAAACCTGACGCACGCATTAGTGGGCCGTGGTCATGACGTCTCCGTCCATAACATGTGTGCAGCTTCCAAAGTCATTAAAGGAGTGAGTTGGAACCCTTTGTCTGACGGACTTCCCAAAACAGCTGATCTTTTCATCGCCAATCGCGGGGACAAGTTGCTGCCTCTGATGCCCGCCGCCCGCCGCACGGTATTCTGGATCCATAATCCGGCTCAGTACCTGTTGAAATGGCGCTACCTTTCCAAGCTTTGGCGCTTGAAGCCAGCAATTATTTTTATTGGTAACTACCACGCGAGTACCTATCCCGTATGGGCGCCGGGCGGTCAGCGGGTGGTTATTCCGTACGGTATCTCGGATGACTTTCGTAACGTGCCGGAAGCCGAATCACCGCCTCCTGCGCGCGCGATTTTTACCTCTAATCCGCTGCGGTCCTTGGATTGGCTGTTGGATGTCTGGGAGAACCAGATACACAACCGGGTGCCGGGGGCAGAACTCCACATTTTTTCGGGCGCCATGACCTATGGGCGCGTGGGGGCTTCAAAGTCGGCGGAAATGGAAGTTACCCTGGAACGGGCGCGATCACTCTCGGGACAAGGTGTGGTGTTGCGGAAGCCGGTCTCTAAACAAGATCTTATCGCGGAGTTTGGGAAGGCCCGTCTAATGATGTATAAGGGAGATGATAATGAGACGTTTTGCCTTGCCCTGGGTGAGGCACAGGCCGCTGGCGTCCCCGCCGTCGTGCAGCGTTACGGCTCTGTAGTTGAACGAGTAAAACATGGTCAGACCGGTGTGGTTGCTGACAATGATACAGAATTTATGGAGGCGGCAGTGGCATTTCTGCAAGATGATGATTATTGGCGGGAAAGCCATATAAACGCCCAACGGCTGCAGCGCTCTTGGGGTTGGGACGACGCCGCTAGAGCCTTTGAGGAGTTACTGCCGTCATGAAGGTTTTACAAGCTATGGCGGGTGCAGAGTTTGGTGGTGCGGAGGAATTTTTTGTTCGCCTCGCTATCGCTCTCAATGATTTGGATATTCAACAACGGGTCGTCATTCGGGAAAATAAAACGCGGGCCCGGCGCCTCCGGGCCGGCGGTATCGAGCCGACCGAGTTGCGCTTCGGTGGAATGCTGGATGTAATCAGCCCTTGGAAAATGAAACGGGAGCTGACTGAATTTGAGCCGGATATCGTTCTGACTTGGATGAACCGGGCGACCAAAATATGTCCGATTGACGATAATTTTATCCATGTTGGTCGCCTCGGCGGATACTACAATCTGAAATATTATGAGCACTGTGACCATCTGATCGCGAATACCCAGGATATAGCTGACTATCTGGTCAAAAATGGTTGGGAAGCGAATAATGTGCACTACCTACCCAATTTTGTCGGTGCTAAAATAGCCAAGCCGCTGTCTCGTGAGGACTTCTTTACGCCAGATGGTGCGGCGCTCATTTTGGCCCTGGGCAGATTGCATGAAAATAAGGCTTTTGATGTTTTGTTGGAAGCCATTTCGCGAGTGCCTAATGTTTATCTCTGGCTTGCGGGCGAGGGGCCTGAGCGGGCTAACCTTGAGGATCTAGCCCAAAAGCTCGGTATCAAACCGCGAGTTCGTTTTTTGGGGTGGCGGGAAGACTCAGAGGCCTTATTCGCCACAGCCGATGTGTTTGTATGCCCGTCCCGGCACGAGCCCCTGGGGAACGTTGTTCTTGAGGCATGGGCGCAGGGTGTTCCCGTTTTGGCTGCAGACAGCCTTGGGCCGGGCACGTTAATTGAGCAGGGTAAGACCGGACTGTTGGTGCCGATAGACGATCCACCAGCTCTCGCCAAATCTTTGAAGCTGATGCTTGAGGACGAAGATCTGCGCGGCGAGCTGGCGCGTAATGGCCAAGCCGCCTATGGCGATAGCTACACGGAGCAAACAGTTGTCGACAAATACATGGCCTTCTTCGCGAAGTTGATATCTAGCTGATGTGCGGTATCGCGGGGATCGTTTTGTCTGACGGTATGGCAGATCCGATAGCGTTGGATAGAATGCTGCACTCTCTGAGTCATAGGGGCCCGGACGGTGCCTCTAGAGATGTTGTTGCCGGGTTTGGGCATACGCGGCTGGCGATCATTGATCTTGAGACGGGCGACCAACCGTTTAAGACGGAGAGTGGCCATCGGCTTGTCGCAAACGGTGAAATATATAATTATCTCGAACTCCGCAGCGCGCTCGGCGAAGAGAAATTTACGACATTGTCCGACTGCGAGATCCCCCTAATTTTGTTTGAGCGTCGAGGTGACAAGTTTGCTGATGACCTGCGTGGGATGTATGCAATTGCTGTACGGGGTGGGCACCAAACTGACGTTCATCTCAGCCGTGACCCCTTTGGAATAAAACCCCTCTATTCGTCGATCATCGACGGGGGTGTGGCTTTCTCGTCTGAAATCTCCGCGATCGCGGATGCAGGACTGATCCCGCGCGCGCTGCATGAAGAAGCTCGGGATGAGATGCTCCAGCTTCAGTTCAGCACGGGGCGCAAAACTCTTCAGGCACATGCTACGAGGATCCTTCCGGGCGAAACCGCACGGATCAGGGACGATGGGGTGACCCACGTGCGCCAGCGAGACGTCCTGCCTCAGGAGGGGCCTGGCGATTGGTCAGAGGAAGAAGCCCTGGAGATCCTGGATGATGTTCTAATGA
Organism: Rhodospirillaceae bacterium; assembly: GCA_002723345.1. GTDB lineage: Bacteria > Pseudomonadota > Alphaproteobacteria > Rhodospirillales > UBA2165 > TMED167. Next base: position 3,608 of record PBNV01000046.1, on the reverse strand, counting down.
ATAGTGTCCTGGTGCATCAGCGCGCTGATGTTCCTTACGGCATGTTTCTGTCAGGTGGTATCGATTCATCGGCTATTTTGGCCTGTATGAGAGAATTGAATGATCGGCCCGTGGAGGCTTTTACAGCTGGATTCACGGGGACGGATGTGGCAGACGAGCGTGCCCATGCGGAGCGGGTTGCAAAGGCAGCAGGTGCCAATTTTCACTCGGTCAATTTTACGGAAGATGACTTTTGGACGCTTTTGCCGGAAATCGTGTCGGTTTTTGATGACCCAACTACGGATTACGCTATTCTTCCCACTTATAAGCTTGGGGCTCTCGCCCGCGCCCATGGTCTTAAGGTTATTTTAAGCGGAGAGGGCGGAGACGAACTATTTGCAGGTTATGGCCGATACCGCAGATCACTCAGGCCGTGGTGGCTCGGCGGGCGTCCAATGCGTTCCCAGGGACTTTTTGATGGCGAGCGGTTGTTGCGGGCGGAGGATGGTGCGTGGCGCCGATCTGAGGGCCCGGTTGATACCGGGGCTGCTTGGTCAAAGCTCCAACAAGCGCAAGCTGCGGATTGCCGGAACTGGCTCCCCAACGACCTTCTTATTAAACTTGATCGCTGCCTGATGGCGCACGGTGTTGAGGGCCGGACGCCATTTCTGGACCCAGAGGTTGCAGCTGTTGCATTCAATTTACCGGAAGCGCTTAAGATTAAAAACGGTCAGGGCAAATACCTGCTTCGGCGCTGGTTAGCGACCAGAATTCCAGAAGCAGAGCCCTATTCAAAGAAAAGAGGATTTACGGTTCCCGTAGCCCACTGGATTTCAAGTAAGGCATGCGTTACAGGGGAACTGGTGGCCGCCCAGCCGGCCATTCAGGAGATTGCAGATCCGGATAATGTGTGCCGGTTGTTTAATAGTCTTGAGGGCAATCCCGCCAGTAAGCCGGGCCAAATGGCGTGGACCCTCTTATTCTATGCCCTTTGGCACAGATACCATATTCAGGGCCAGGTCTTGGAGGGAGGTGTCCTGGAGTGTCTCTCATCGAAGTAAAGGTTTTTGTCGTTTGCCGTTTCGACTTGGGTTTTCTGGTTTATATTTTTACGCTCCTGGTCTTCAAGTTTATGGCGCATGAGGGTGCGGCCCATGTCCTGCGCGGGGTGTTTCGGGTTTATCACCGTCTGATCCCAGGCCTTGCTATAGCTAGAGGTGGAATTGGAGGTTCCTTTGTCAATAATGCCACGGAGGCCGCTCGACGTAAGAGTGGGATAGCCCAGGCGTTAATGTTTGTGGCCGCGAGACTGCCCCTGATCAGGCCTGCGAGATAAGGGGCACCATTATGGCTGAAACCAAAGTCACTCTGCCCGAGCCCATGGCCAACTTGACGCCAACGCAATGGGTGGAGATGGGTATCAGCCAAGCCGAATTTGCTGAGCGCTGGCGAATACGACTGGAACGAAATTTGGGGGCGCCAGAAATTGGCTCCCTTGCACCGGACTTTAATCTAGAGATTTTATCTAGTGCGGGTGAGCAGACCGGGAAAAAGTTCCGCCTGTCTTCGGCCCGCGGCCAACCGGTCGGACTCATCTTTGGTTCTTATACCTGACCCCCTTTCCGGGAACAGGCCGGGCGCCTGAGAGAAATTTACGAGGACCTAAAAAATGACGCTGAATTTTGTTGTGTTTATATTAAGGAGGCCCATCCACTGGATGGCTGGGTGATCCCCAGCAATACCGATGAGGGCATTATTTATGGCAGCCCGGATACTGATCGCGCGCGCGCCGCCATCGCGACCGTATGCATGATGCGATACCACTTCCCCTTTCGTATGGTCCTGGACACTCTAGACGATGCGACAGAAGCCAGCTATGTCGCGGAACCGGACCGGCTCTACGTGGTTGGCGCCGATGGGAATGTCGCCTGGAAGTCGGGCTTGGGGCCATTCTATTTCGATGTGGAAAGTTGGTATGATGCTATAAAGAAAGAGTTGAAAAAAGGGGTCTGACCTCGCCAAACCAGCATGTTATATAAATCCGAACTCAGGCAAGAGGTGCCCCATTAACAAGTCAATGCAAGAAGTGACCCTGCGGCAGCCAGACGACTGGCATGTGCATTTGCGCGATGGTAGCGTGCTTGAGGCCGTGCTGCCCTATACTGCCCGCCAATTTGGTCGGGCAATAATCATGCCCAATCTCTCGACGCCGGTGACAACGCCGTCTCAGGCAGCAAGTTATCGGCGGCGCATCCTGCAAGCCTTGCCAGAAGACGCAAATACAGCACGTTTTATGCCGCTGATGACTGCCTATCTGACTGATGATATACAAGTAGGCGACCTTGTGGAGGGGTTTCAAGATGGTGTCTTTCACGCGGCCAAACTTTACCCTGCCAATGCGACTACGAATTCCTCGCACGGTGTGACGGATATAAAGAAGCTGGCGCCTGTTTTTCGGAAAATGCAAGAGATCGGTATGCCGCTCTTGATCCATGGCGAAGTTACCAATCCAGATGTCGATATCTTTGATCGCGAAGCGATTTTTATTCGCGATGTATTGAAGCCGCTTATCAATGAGTTTTCTGGACTGAAGGTCGTGCTGGAGCATATTACTACGCAGCAGTCCGTTGATTTTATCCGATCAATGGAAGGTCGGGTCGGCGCGACGATCACCGCTCATCATCTGATCATTAACCGGAACGCGATGTTTCAGGGCGGCCTGAGACCCCATCATTATTGTCTCCCTGTCGCCAAACGGGAAGAACATCGTCTCGCTCTCCGGGAAGCAGCAACATCTGGTCACCCTGCATTTTTTTTGGGTACCGATACAGCCCCCCACCCCGTAGGTGCAAAAGAAATGGACTGCGGATGCGCCGGGATCTTCTCAGCTCTCTCGGCCCTTGAGCTTTATGCCCAGGTATTCGAGGAAGAGAACGCTCTCGATAAGTTGGAGGGATTTGCATCCCTGCATGGGCCCGCATTTTATGGCCTTAAGGCCAATGAGGGCTTGGTAACCTTGGTGAAACAAGATTGGCAGGTGCCCGAGCATTTGGATATACCTGACGGCCAGCAGATCCGGCCTTTCCAAGCCGGGGAAACACTCAGATGGAAGTTATTATAAAGGAGACGGAAGTGTCTGGCGATATGATTAGAGCTCTGCTGTTACAAGAAGATAACGGAAAACTACTGCCCAGCGTCACGGATGTCTCAGAGGCTGATCTGCCGGAAGGCGATGTAACAGTAGCTGTCGAATATTCGACGCTTAATTATAAGGACGGTATGGTGTTGAAGGGTATTGGGCGGCTGGTGAGGGAATATCCGCACGTTCCTGGCGTCGACTTTGCTGGTGTCGTTGAGTCTAGCGCTTCAAATAAATTCAAAACTGGTGACCGAGTGGTTTTAAATGGTTGGCGGGTTGGAGAGACGCGCTGGGGAGGATATGCAACGAAGGCGCGCGTTTCCGCAGATTGGCTCGTGTCCCTGCCTCCAGATATTTCAACGGAACAGGCGATGGCCATCGGAACGGCAGGATACACGGCCATGTTATCTGTCATGGCCTTAGAGGACCATGGCCTGACCCCTGGCTATGGACGTGAAGTGCTTGTGACCGGTGCTGCTGGCGGGGTTGG
>PBNV01000045.1 GCA_002723345.1 Rhodospirillaceae bacterium | reverse complement strand
TGGCGCCCTACGAACTTGTCGGACAGGCCCAATTCCCGCCCAAGCTCGCGGACCTCGTCTTTGAAGAGCTCGCGTAGCGGTTCCACCAGTCTCATATTCATGCGCTCTGGTAAACCGCCCACGTTATGATGGGACTTGATGGTTACGCTGGGGCCACCGTGAAATGATACGCTCTCGATAACATCCGGGTAGAGTGTGCCCTGAGCCAGGAAGTCGGCACCGCCCACGCTGTGAGCTTCTTCCTCGAAAACATCTATAAATGTGGCTCCAATGATTTTACGTTTTTGCTCTGGATCCGAGATGCCATCGAGTGCTCCTAAAAATAATTCAGTTGCATCCCGGTGGATTAGCGGGATGCTGTATTGATCCCGAAAAAGTCCAACAACTTCATTAGCCTCGCCCTCGCGCATCATGCCCGTATCGACGAGCACGCAGGTCAACTGATCGCCAATGGCCTCGTGTAGCAGGACGGCAACGACCGAAGAGTCCACCCCTCCCGATAAGCCGCAGATAACTCTGCCGTCTTTGACCTGTTCCCTGACCTTTGCGATTTCTTGGTTCTTGAAGGCTGCCATGGTCCAATCGCCCGCACAGCCGGCGATAATGTGGGTAAAGTTTTTCAATAGGGCCGCGCCGTGGGGGGTATGGACCACCTCGGGATGAAACTGGACGCCGTAGAATTTCCTCTCGTCATCTGCAATGGCGGCAAAAGGCGCGCCGTCACTGACCCCGACGACGTTAAATCCCGTTGGTAATGAAGTTACGCGGTCCCCATGGCTCATCCAGACTTGTTCTTCGGATCCTTGCTGCCATGTGCCTTCGAAAAGCGCGCATCCAGCCATAACCGAGATCAATGCCCGTCCAAACTCGCGCTGATTATGGGGCTCCACCGACCCGCCGAGCTGTTCCACCATCGTTTGTTGACCATAACAAATACCCAGAACAGGGAGGCCCATTTCAAACAGAGCGGCCGGGGCACGTGGCGTGCCCATTTCTGTCACCGATGCCGGCCCGCCAGAGAGAATAACGCCCCTCGGATTAAAGTCTCTGATGCTGTCCTCAGAGACTTTATTAAAAGGGTGGATTTCAGAATAGATGCCAGACTCCCGGACCCGGCGGGCTATCAATTGGGTGACTTGGGAGCCAAAGTCGATGATTAGAATTCTGTCAGTCATTGTCCAACTCATAGCCGAGTTGTTCAGTTAAGAAAAGAGACAGGGTGAAACAGGGTGCAATAGGCAAACGCCTAAGAAATGAATGACCGCAGCCTATTCATTAGCGTACCGATAGTTTTCTTGTCAGACGCTGCACCGAAAATGTACTTATCCGGGCGGACTAGCAAGGCCGAGCAGTTCCACTCATCGAAAATATTCGACAAGACGCCGTTCATGGCAATGAGATCGCCATCGGCGCTATGGGGTGTGCCCGTGACTACGATTATTTGGCCGCCATTGCGTTCGAACCACTCCCGGCATTCATTGGATAGGCCAAGCAGAATGTCTGGCTGTTGTAAGACCAAGAGAAAGCCCTCGCCGACGATGTCATCCAGTAAGGATTCTTTGCCGTCCTTGTCAATTACACTTGGTTGGGGAAACAATCGGCCTGCAGGCCCTACTGGTGCACCATTTTCGAGATGGAGAACGCCATCCGTCAAATTGGGAATTAGACTCTGCCGGACAGTCACCATACGGCCACTGTTGAGTTCTTCCTCCAGGCGGGCGTCGCGAGCTTTGGCTTTGGCCGGGTCCCGTTCGCAAATAGTCTCACCCAATGATTTCGTGAACTCCGTCAGGGCTTTGACATGAGGTTTACGTTCTCGTTCATAGTGTTCGAAAAGAGTGGCCGGCGCCTTGAAACTCTCAACTTGGTTGAGTTTCCAAATTAGGTTCGCAGCGTCCCGAATTCCCTGACACATTCCTTGCCCCATGAAGGGAGGCGTTTGATGGGCGGCATCACCTAAAAGATAGACACTGTCTTTCGACCAGGTCGTTGCCACCAGTGCGTGAAAACGGTAGACGGAGGCGCGCCAGATATCGAAATTCGATGGCACTCCCCATCTGCGCAGCAGGCCCAGAATGTAGTCATGTTTTACAACCTCCTCGGGTGACTCACCCGGATTTAGCATAAGTTCCCAGCGCCGATGGTTGCCGGGTCCCACAACATAGGTGGAGGGACGGGCGGGTTCACAATATTGGATGTTGGTATCCGGCAATGTTCTTGGATCGCCCACTTTAACGTCGATTACGATCCATTCCTCGTCAAAGTCCAAGTCCTCGAGAGGAAGGTCCATCAGGCGCCGAACCGAACTACTGGCGCCGTCGCAGGCCCAAACATAGCGCGCGGAAAGGTCACATTCCGTCGCAAGTTTAAGATCTTGCACGGTGAGCCTTACGTGATCCCTTTTCTGAGAAATTGAATGTAACTGGTGTTGTAACCTCACATCGATGGAGTCAAACCTATCAAGGCCTTTTCTGAGCGCATTTTCCAAACCTGGCTGGTTAAACAGGTAGTTGGGCAGCCAATGCAAAGGAAAGGGTTCCGGTGACGGATCGATACGGCGAATGATCTGCCCCTCCGAACCGAGATACAGAGCTGGTCGGTACTGTGTTGTCCACGTCAGTATCTCTTCTGTGAGGCCGATTGATTGAAAAATCCGCATCGCCTCTTGATCAAATGCGATGGCGCGCGGTTTGTCGTAAATCGCCGGTTCCCGTTCGATGACGACTGTTTTGTATCCATGTTTACCCAGGAGGTTGGCCGCGGTAGCGCCCACGGGGCCGAGGCCGACGATGGCCACGTCAAAAACATCACCATGGTTTTGCCGGTTGCTGTTCACCGGGGGATACTTGGTAAAAAGTTAGTTGCAAAAAAATCCAATTGGCCGACCTTCAATGCTCTCACAAAGTGTTTATCCAGCGGGTGCCTAGTTTCTGCCACGCATCGACAAAAAAGGTCAGTTCTTCTTGAACGGCAAGATGGTCTATATCTATCCTTGTCATAACAATCGGATCCATTTTTCTCCAACGTTTGGTTACCTCAATATCTCGACCTTGCAAAGGCTAGCGCCCGGACCGACGGGTTGGGTAAGGCTTAACAAAACCTTGCGGGAGCCCGAACTCAGGTGTGGTAAAGCCGCGGGCGTTTATGATGGATGGTTTTTTTGAGATCGGTCCAGCCGTACGCCCATTCTCGCAGCGTCGTGCCCCAGAGCATTTCTCTCCGCTCCCCGGCACGTTGCCCTCCCATGCGCTCATAAAAAAACCGAGACGGATTAGGCGCGAGCACCCAGATGAGGGCTGATGTGTGTCCGGCTTCGGCAAGCGCGCGGAATAAATGGGCCATCAATGTCTCCCCCATGCCCTGGTTCTGAAAGTCAGGGTGCACATATAGGGTATAAACCTCTCCCGAATAGGTAGCGTTATCACCCCTGTTCCTCCCCGCGCTACCCATAGCCATAATGCCGTGTTCCCGGTGATCAGCCACCATTATGATTTCGGTACGGTGTTCCAAAGCTCTGGCAAAAGAACTCGATAATCTGTCTGCTTTCATCCCGACCAAAACATGGTCTGGCAGGGTGCCGGCGTACGTTGATCGCCATGTATCGATATAGACCTCTGAAATGGCCCGCGTATCAGCGAGCTGAGCTGGCCGGCACACGATCACGAGAGCCTCTCAAGGACTGCACAGAAAAAGCCATCCGTTTGCGTTCGCGCCGGCGTTAAAGAGAGGTGGTCGCCTTGGGACGGGCAGGTCCCACCGATGATTTTTTCCCACAAGGTCCTGATAGGAAGCCTACGAAACATCTCAGCACGCGAGAGAAATGCGTGGATTTGATCTTCATTTTCCTGTGGTAGCACGGAACATGTGGCATAGATCAGCCGTCCGCCCGGTTTTACGAGTAATGACGCTTGATCAAGGATGAATGCTTGCATGGTGGTGTAACGTTTTAGAGCATCTGCCGTAAGCCGCCATTTAGACGCCGGTGCACGCCGCCAGGCTCCGCTGCCGGAACAGGGCACGTCAACCAGCACGCGTTCGGCGGATGAGCGATGCTCTCGCATCCAAGGGTCCTCCGGCCCGGTCAGGTGATGCCGGTTAATATTGCTAACGCCGGCCCTTTGCAATCGAGGTCCGAACTTTTCTAGGCGGCTTTGATCGGTATCGCAGGCGAGGAGCGGCCCGCCGTCCCTCATGGCTGCGGCAAGGGCAAGCGTTTTTCCGCCGCCTCCTGCACAAAAATCGATAGTTTTTTGACCAGCCTTAGCATCTGCCATTAGTGAGATAAGTTGTGACCCTTCGTCCTGAATCTCAACGAATCCGCCTCGAAGTGCTGTCGTCATTTGAAGATTGCGTCTCACCGTAAGGCGAAGCCCGATGGGAGAAAGGGGCGTTGGTTCTGCCACCAGTCCATCGTTTCTCAATATTTCTAGTGCGCGGTTGACACTGGCTTTTAGGGTATTAACCCTCAGGTCAACCGGAGCCCTCATATTGAGGGCCTGTGCTTCTTTGAGAAAATCTTCCCCCCAATAAGATGCCATGCAGACATATAGCCACTCTGGAAATTCTGCTTGGACCCAAATGGGTAGGTCCGAGTCTGTTGTCGGTTGACGTAATTTGGTTAGTATGGTGCCCATCTCAGTTGAGTTGAGCGGCGGTGGGCTATATTCTTTTCCATCAAACATCTGTTTTAGATCATGAGGTGCAATCGATTCAATCCGGGCCAAATAGGCGATCATCTTATCCCGAGAGGAGCCAGTACGGGTCCACCAATTAAGATGTGCGGTATGGCGCAGCATCGAATAAACGGTCTCCGAGACAAAGCGACGGTCTTTTGAACCAATGTAGCGCCGGCCTCTCATATAGGACGCGACAACCTCTTCGGCCTGAGAATAAGAGCGATCAATTTTATCCAGAAGCTCAATAACCGCGTTAATTCTTGCGCCTGGGGTCACGGCACGTAACCCGCCAAGACGTTAACTTTCGAGCCGGTAGTTGGGGGCTTCGCGGGTGATGGTGACGTCATGCACATGACTTTCCCGAAGGCCTGCACCAGTGATTTTTCGGAACTGGCAATTTTTCTGCATTTTTTCGATCGTTCCATTGCCCGTGTATCCCATAGAGGAGCGCAGACCCCCAACAAGCTGATGGATGACATTTTCTACGGGCCCCTTAAACGGGACCCGGCCCTCGACGCCCTCTGGCACCAATTTCAAATCGTCAGAAACTTCCTGCTGAAAATACCGGTCAGCGGAGCCACGTGCCATGGCGCCCAGGGACCCCATGCCGCGATACGACTTGTAAGACCGGCCCTGATACAGGAACACTTCGCCAGGGCTCTCTTCTGTGCCTGCAAAAAGAGAACCGATCATCACGCTGTCGGCGCCACCCGCTATGGCTTTAGCGATATCCCCTGAATATTTAATGCCGCCGTCTGCAACTACGGGTACCCCGGATTTCTGAGCCATTTCGGCAGTTTCAACGATGGCGGAAAATTGAGGCATACCGACCCCGGCGACCATCCGCGTGGTGCAGATAGTTCCTGGGCCAATGCCGACTTTAACTGCATCGGCACCGGCATCAATCAGAGCTTTGGCGCCATCAGACGTCGCGATGTTACCGGCAAGAACTTGCGTGTAATTACTGAGTTTTTTAATTTTTTTGACTGCTTTCAATACCCCCTCGGAATGCCCGTGTGCGGTATCAACGACTATTACGTCCACATCTGCATCTAGAAGCTGTTCAGCCCTCTCACGTCCCGCATCACCGACGCCTGTCGCTGCGGCGACGCGGAGACGGCCTTTTTCGTCTTTGCAGGCATCCGGATAGGCCTGTGCCATTTCCATATCCTTAACAGTGATTAGTCCGACACATCGATACTCGTCATCCACCACCACAAGTTTCTCAATCCGGTGTTGGTGCAAAAGACGTTTAGCTTCATCCAGGTCGACGTTTTCAGGAACCGTGACAAGACGGCACTCACCTTGGTTGGCAGTCATGAGTTCACGAACCGGTTGCCCGGGATTTGACGCAAATCGAACATCCCGGTTGGTTAGTATGCCGACTAATTTATTGTTTGTGTTCTCAACGACGGGGAACCCTGAGAACCCGTTTGATACCATCAGGGTCCGGACATCCGCTAGTTTCATGTCGGGGTGGATGGTGACGGGATTAACAACCATTCCCGACTCGAATTTTTTGACCTTGCGAACTTCGTCAGCCTGTTCTTCGGGCGAGAGATTTTTGTGGATCACCCCGATGCCTCCGGCCTGAGCCATGGAGATGGCGAGCCGGCTTTCTGTCACTGTATCCATGGCGGCAGACAGCAGAGGGATGCCAAGACCGATATTCTTTGTCAGCCTCGTGGACGTATTTGTTCCACTGGGGAGAACATTAGATGCTGCCGGTTCAAGCAGAACGTCGTCAAAGGTAAGGCCGTCATATATTTCCATGTCATCTCCAGACTAGAGTTGACGCTGAAGCATACAGTAGTTTTACTCCTTGCCAAGTAGCCCTTAGTTGGAATGATCTTATTAGCTATTCCACGGAATGGAAAACCCTGATGACGGGATGCTCAAGCGTACCGAAAGCCTTGGGCAACAACATAGATCTCGGAAGACTCAGCTCGACTTGCCGGCGGTTTTGCATGCTTTACAGAACCGAATCGTTTTTTCATCTCAGCGAGGAGGTCCTGTTCCGTCCCTCCCTGAAATACCTTTGCGACGAAGCAGCCATCCTGGGTCAGCACCTCGCAGGCGAAAAGATAGGCGGCCTCGACTACAGCCATGATTCTTAAATGGTCTGTGGCTGAGTGGCCTGTGAGAGCAGGTGCCATATCACTGAGTACCAAATCTGCGCCATCCGGGAGCCTGGATTTTAGCATTTTGGGCGCATCATCAGCCATGAAGTCATGGATCATCATATCCACACCTGGCAGTGGGTCCATGTCAAGTATGTCGAGAGCAACAACCTCGCTTGACTGGCTGGTGGCTGGATCACTCAGGGTTTCCAAAACAACCTGCGTCCATCCCCCGGGCGCGGCACCCAGATCGACCACCTTTGTTCCAGGTCTGAGAAAGTTAAAGCGGCCATTTAACTCGATGAGTTTGTAGGCCGCCCGGGACCGATATCCATCTTTTTGTGCAGCTACGACATAGGGGTCGTTTAACTGACGCTGCAGCCAACTCGTAGAGGAAGTTTTTCGGCGTTTCGATGTTTTGACTCGTGTATGGAGATTGCGGCCACTGCGGACAGTTCTGCCTTTTTTACCGGTGCCGGGCCCTCTCGTCATGCCACTCACTGAGGTGCCTTACCCATAATTTCGATTGCGGGCGGGTTACCGTAGACCGGAAATCCGTCAGCCATCATGAGCTCCAGAAGCATACCCTCGCGCAGCCCCCGGTCGGCGATCCGGAGCTTGCCGACCGGCCAAGTCCGGCAAATGGCGTCAAGAATAGCACAGCCAGGAATAACCAATTCGGCGCGTTCTCGGCCAATACACGGCAAGGCGGCTCGCCCCTCGTAATCTAGTTCCGTCAATTGCCGAGAGGTGGCAGAAATATCCTCAAAATTCAGTTCCAGTCCATCAACGAGGGATCTAGAATAGTAGGGTAGGTTCAAATGCATAGCGCCCAGGGTAGTGACTGTTCCAGATGTTCCCAACATTTGGACCGACCCCTCCTGCACGCGCTCATTGATGCGGTTGTTGTCGCAAAAGACGGGGAGTTTTTTAGCGATGTCGCGCACCATCTTCTCATAGCAATTCTGTTCGATGATGTCGGTCCTGAGGTGCTCGGAGAGATTGACCACGCCAAAAGGTAACGAGAGCACATCTGCAATTTCGTAAATATCGCCTTGGCCACGTTTCGACCAGATGAGCTCCGTGCTTCCACCCCCGATGTCGAAGACTAATGCGTATGGGGCTTTTTCATCGAGGAGACATTGGCAGCCCGTGATCGCCAGTCGGGCCTCTTCCTGGCAGGAGATAGTTTCGAATTTGAGGCCTGCTTCTCGTTTGATCCTGGCTAGGAAGTCATCACCGTTATCGGCTTGACGGCAGGCCTCCGTGGCGATGTTACGAGTCACAGCGACCTTATTCTCGCGCAACTTCGAAGCGCACACGCTTAGCGCATCGATGGTCCTATTCATTGCCGAGTCAGATAGGCGGCCTGATGAGGCGAGCCCTTCCCCCAGCCGAACAACCCTCGAAAAAGAGGCCAAGACCTGAAACCCTTGCCCGTTGGGTCGCGCTATGAGGAGCCGACAATTGTTCGTGCCCAAATCTACAGCACCATATATTTTCTTCCGCTGACGACCGTTAACACCGAATCTCCCGCGCCGCCGCTGATTAGCTAAATGTCGCCGGGTTTTCATTTTTCTTATTTTCCCTCTTCTTGCCAAAGGATAGACTGGAAAATCCAGAATGAGAAGCGCTACAACTGGTAAAAATTATGTTAGATGGCGGGGTGAAGGAGACGGTAACTGTAAAATGCGTCCGGCGTTGCACTCGTCGAGGACGATGGGCTTTTATCCGGTGGGCGAAACCGGGGCTCTCGGATCTCAATTTCTGGTTCAAGTCTGGTGCCGTAGACAGGTTTCGCCGCCATCTGGCTCCGTGAAGAGAGCATACGCCATCTTTAAAGATTGGTTCAGGGGTTAACAGCTACTTGGACCCATCTTTTCCAATCGACGCCCGCATTTTACGGGTGCCGAGTTTTTGCATCGCGGCCGCGCCGGTGTATACTAAAACCCAAGAAAACGCCCGGATAGGACGGTCTCCCTTAAAACCTAATTGATGACCCATAATAATCACAGGACAATCGGCAAATTACGAGGTGGTTTCTCGTAAACACGAATTTATGGCCATGCCGAGGTGTCTCTCATGCTATTCAATTGTTCTAATAATGGTCATCGCCACGCCCATGCGGCCGATCACGGCGGAAGTTTTACGGCAGCCGGTGGGCCTAAAACACACACCATCGATATTCACCGCCATCGACAAAGTTATCCGGCAGGTGAGTTAATGAAGGCGGATGCAGAGAGGGCAGGGTTTGCCGCTCTATCCTTCGGGAGTGAATTGACTAAAGAGGTCAATCGCAAACAGCATGATTATATTAAACCGAAGATGGAGTCCGTTAAGACACGCCTCGCCAATATGGACGCGATGGGTGTCGATATTCAGGTTATTTCTGTATCGCCTTACCAGTATTATTACTGGGCCGCACCGGAACTGGGTCGTCAGGTTGCTCAAATGATCAATGATGAAATGGCAGAAGACATCGCCCAGCATCCTGACCGTTTGATTGGGCTTGGAACCATTCCATTGCAAAACACAGAGATGGCAATCACCGAGCTAGAGAGATGTGTGAACGAACTGGGCTTTAAGGGTGTGGAAATTAACAGTCAGGTGGACCGTGATGATCTGTCAGCGCCCCGGCTTGAACCCGTTTGGGCCAAGGTAGAGGAGATGGGCGTCGCAGTCTTTATTCATACGGCTGGTTTTACGCACCCGGACCGTCTTAAAGAGCATTATTTCTTGAATTTAATCGGCCACCCAATCGAGGCTTCCATTGTGGTCGGCTATCTAATCTTTGACGGTGTTATGGAGCGTCATCCAGGGCTAAAGATTGTTGTTTGGCATGGCGGCGGCTATCTCCCCTCATATGCGGGCCGAATGGATCACGCTTACCACGCGCGCGCAGACGTTCGGGAGGGCCTTCCTCACACACCGACCCATTATTTGAGAAGGTTCTACTTCGACACAGTGGTTTTCGAACCGGATCAACTTGAGTTTTTGATCCAAAAGTATGGTGCGGATCATATTTTGTTAGGAACAGATTATCCGTATGACATGGGAGAGGAGGATCCTGTTGGATTACTGCAGAAGGTTGATGGGTTGTCAGCCGATGAATTTGCTGCTGTTCGAGGTCGGAACGCTGCCAATCTGCTCAACCTCTAGGCCCGGGTTCTTCTGTGGCCCAGATCCAAGGAAAAGATCGATTGCCCGATAGGCTCTCATTTGATTATGGGCCCCCTATTATTTTGCCCTACTGCCCGTTTTTGGGGGAGCTAAGTCCACTAAGTCGCTGATGAATTATCCCCTAATTGTTTTTGTCCTTGGGTTCGCAACGGTGTTTACACCCATCGTATCCCAGTGGTCTTCGGGGATACAGCTAACTTACGGTAATAGTTGGACATGCGCCCGCCATCCGGTGCCGCTGTTTCAGCGCCGCAATAATAGCTTAGTCGCCGCCGGCGTTGTCTTTCTCCTCGCTGTTGTGCTCAACAGGTGACAGTTTTGCTGCTTCTCCCTCCAACTTTTTGAAGGCCCGTGGCGCAAAAGGAAGTGACGCAATATAGAGGCCTAAAATAATAGTCAGCGTGAGCCATGGTGCGCTGACAGAGAAGGCAGCCAACAAACCTACAAGGAGCATTGTTGGTAGGACAAGGCGTTGTGATACCCGGAAGTTCTTAAATGAAAAGGTCGGGAGTCTGCTGACCAGCAGGAAGGCAACGGCAACGATGGTTAGACCGACAACCACGGGGTCCCGTACGAGAGCAGAATCTACCTGAAATGAGAGGATCAAAGGCAGCAGAACCAAGCCTCCTCCAGCGGGTGCCGGTACACCGGTGAAGAAATTCTTTGCCCAAGGAGGTAGCTCGGGACCATCGATATTTGTGTTGAACCGCGCTAGGCGAAGAGCACAGCAAATGCCAAATAAAAGGACCATAACCCAACCGATGGGGCCAGCATCCTTCATCGTCCAGAGGTATAAAAGAAGAGCTGGAGCCACTCCAAAACCGATAAAATCGGAGAGACTGTCCAGTTCAGCGCCAAACTTACTCGTGCCTCTAAGAAGGCGAGCGACCCGGCCATCTAGGGCGTCCAGCACGGCCGCGACGACAAGGGAGAGGACCGCTGCCTCCCAGTTTTCCTCTAAGCCAAAGCGCAGCGCTGTAAGGCCCGCGCACAGTGCCAGCATCGTCAAAATGTTCGGGATCATCTTGTTAAAGGACTGTCCTCTCAGTCGGCCTCGTCGGGGCCTGAACATTAGCGAATTTCTCCAATCCGGGAATCTTCCTGCACGTTCAAGTCTGCGATCACCGTCTCCCCGGCCACTGCTCGTTGTCCGACCGCAACTAGAACCGGCACATCATCCGGTAGGTAGACATCAACCCTGCTGCCAAACCGGATTAAGCCAAAACGCTCTCCGGTTCGAATGGCTTGGTTCTCGGCGATGTAGCATTTTATCCGCCTTGCGATAAGGCCAGCGATTTGCACAAAAGCAATTTCTAGGCCTTGGTCTGTTTTTAGACGGACACTCTGACGTTCATTAAATTCACTAGCTTTGTCGAGGGAAGCATTAAAGAATTTTCCAGGCCGGTATGCGACCTGGGTGATGGTTCCACCAATAGGGATGCGGTTCACATGGACATCAAATATGTTCATGAAGATAGAGACCCGGACCAATTGTGAAGTACCAAAGGTGATTTCCTCAGGGGGCGAAGCCTTTTTAATCATTTGTACAACTCCATCCGCCGGACTGATGACGAGCCCTTCTCGCGTGGGGGTTACCCGTGCTGGATCCCGAAAAAAATAGACGCACCAAAGCGTCAAAATGACACCAATCCACCCGACAGGAAACCAGACATAAAACAATGCTAATGTAATAATGGCGAAGATGGCGATAAACGGCCAGCCCGCGCGATTAATCGGCGACAATACAGACAAGATCATGTTACTCCCTGCTCTACCTCATGATGATCCCACCGCTACTAGCCTAAATATTTACGTTTCCGCAACAGTTCCAGTCAACACGAGATGCAATCAAATGGTTTTGCACGAAACCATAATTTCAAAAGATTTAGTAATTTGGATTTAAATACGGTCAAATAATCTCGCCTTGCCCTAAAGATATCGAAAGTGCAGAGGCGGCGGTGTTCATTCTAGCGGCGGCAAGGCAAAAATCTGGCCTGGATAGATTAAGTCTGCGTTTTTGATCTGACCTTTATTTGCACTGTAAATAACAGTGAATTTAAACCCACTGCCATAGGCTTTTCTTGCAATACGCCAAAGGCTGTTTCCGGGCTCAACCATAATAAGGGTGCCCGGTTTAACGTCCGTCAGTGGAACCGATCTTGCAAATACCACTTCCCTGCGCTCAATAACCTTGCCATTGAGATCAACCTGATCAATACGCAACGTGTGTTTGCCGGGGGGGACAGCTTCATGTGGTCTCAGGTTCCAGAGCGCTCTCTCGTCTGCGGTTGTCCGACCGATAAAATTATTGTTCAGGTAGATGAGAATATCGGCAGCCACGGGCGCCTTGCCTGCTACTATTAATTCCCCCGATTCTGTATAATCGATGGCATCTACTACCAAAGAAATTGACCCATCCGAAACCGCAGGCGTTGGTTTTTGAAGCACCTCGACCAGGCCGGTCTTGCCTATAGGTACCTTAATTGCGAGGGGTTGATTTTCGGCTCCAGATTTGGGCCCTGTGGCACCCTCTACTCTCTCCGGCACAACCAGGATCACATTTGTATCGGACACTAACTTTGTGCCATTGGCGTTTCGTACTTGCAGCGATAACTGGCGATTCCCTGTCGGCAGGGGGGTTGAAGGAACAAAAACCCATTCTCCTCTCTCATCGCTAGTCACTTCGCCGATTTTTTTTCCGCCGTCAAAAATTTCTACTACCCTGCCAGGCTCGGCTCGGCCTGCCATGACCGCATCACCCGCGGGATTGATCCGTACAACATCAAAAGTAGGCCGAGTTGGAATATCTTTTGGTTTGCTCTCGGCTTTTAGGGTTAGTGACTTCGCCGGCGATTCGTCTGGCCCGGATATTGCTGCGTTTGTAGGAGGTTTTTTTTGGCCCGTTTCTTCAAAGACGAAGTTCAGGGTAATCGCAGCTGCGGCAACCACGGCCCCCAAGATTGCTAGTAGGGCAGATTTTGTCACGATTTGGCGTTCCTGAATTCCATAGATCACCTACTCCATTCTTCGTAATTTACATGATATTGCGTCGGATAGCCACGGTCTGTTGATAAAGGCAATCAGCCGAAAAGTGTCAACCGAGAGACGGCCACGGCGATCACCATCGCCAGCGTAAGAGGGAAGATGGATACGAGCCCTGTCAACATGGGCCTTGGAACTTTTTTCATGGTCGGTTTCCAATCTTCCAGGCTAGTGGCGGCGGAGTCAGCATAAAAAATAAATCCGAGGACAACGATCGGCGCCACCAACGCCGGGTTGGACTCAATGATCCTCAAAGCGATCAAAAGCTGTGCTGTAAACCCGCCCCAATGATACCCGAAACCCAGGTGAAGTGATCGGTTGATGCAGAGCAATGCGCCCAGACCAAGCGTGGCGCTGAAGACACCTAGTGAGATAGCCTCGTCGCTGGTCGTACCCCCAATCCAGGCAATAAG
Source organism: Rhodospirillaceae bacterium (assembly GCA_002723345.1). Taxonomy (GTDB): domain Bacteria; phylum Pseudomonadota; class Alphaproteobacteria; order Rhodospirillales; family UBA2165; genus TMED167. The sequence goes on along the minus strand of PBNV01000045.1, from coordinate 6,021 downwards.
AGCCAAACCCCCTGCTGAAAGTAACATCATGACCGCCGGTATTGCGTTGCTCCCTGTATAGCTGTGGGTGCGGATCTGCAGGGTGCCCCAGGCCGCAAACATCACCAGGCACCAAAGATCGAGGGTGCCGCGAAACCAAACAACTGCCCCAATCGCGAAGGTAAAGTCCAATACGATTCTCCATAGCCTGGCCCGGTTGCGGAGGACAGGTAAAAATTGGTCTAGCAACGATCCCAAAACCAGACCGACCAGCAAAATCACGGGCAGAGCGTGCCCGCCCGGCGGCGACGGAAACTCCGGCATGCCGAGCACAAGAACTGTCACCCAGACAATGCACACGGCGGCGGATGCGGAGATAAGCCTGTTGTCGGTGAGGTGCCCCCCACAAAATCGGATCGCACCGGCAATAATGATCGTAGCGATGAGGGGCAAAATACAGAAGGCAATGAAAGAGTCTGAAATATATGTGGTCATGGCTGCGGCAATCTACAGGCGATTCTAATTTTTTGTCAGACTGTTTGGGATAGCCGGTACGAATTTGATATGGAACATGGTAGCATTTAGGTTCTCAAGATTTAGTTTAGCCATGTTCTGCGTGACCCCAGTAATAGCACCTTGGGTAAAATCGCCGTCCGGTAGCATGCTGATCTGTACGACATCTGAGATTTTTTATTGCTGCATTTGTCGATGCCTCTCTCTATATCTGACGTCATATTCGGTACCCAGTTACCCCAAACAGCGTTAAAGGGAGTTTTGCTCGCATGCTCAGTTCCGCCTCCGAGAATTCTGATCATGAGCCTATAACAGGAAGGTGAGCATCTCTCAAATAACCGTGCAAGCAACATATTCGCATCGCCAATCACGAAAAAATTAGGCTATGGTAGGGTTCTTTGACGACCCCTGGGAGTATAAAGACTGATGAGCAACCTGTATTCTATTGCGGTTTATTGCGGTTCCAGAGTCGGCGCGTCGCCAGCCTATGCGGATGCGGCACGGGACCTCGGGCGCGGTATGGTGGCGCGCGGTGTCGACCTTGTGTTCGGCGGCGGGAGTGACGGAATTATGGGTGAACTTGCCGACACCGTTCTGCGGGGTGGCGGAAAAGTGACTGGGGTAATTCCGCATTTTCTCGACGAGCTCGAGGTAGGACATAAGAGTGTGACGGAGCTAATTCGGGTCGATAACATGCACATCCGAAAAGCGACCATGTTCGACCGCGCCGATGCCTTCGTCATTTTACCCGGTGGATTGGGAACACTCGAAGAGTTCTTTGAGGTCGTGGCCTGGAAGCAACTCAACTTGCATCAAAAACCCATCGTCGTCTTAAATGTGGCGGGTTGTTGGTCTCGGCTAACCGATTTAACAAACGACATTATGATGGCAGGATTTGCTCACGAAAACATCGCCGGTCTGTATAGAATGGTGGAAACGGTTGATGATATTTTTAGAGCCATCAGTGAGACCCTGACCCCAGACCATCGCCCTGCAGTTGAGCGTTTATAACCCGTAAGGTAGGCAAGCATTCGTATCCTTGCATTCCGGATCTTAGCGGCGTATCTTTTAACGGTTCGGTGTTACCAGTTTTATACTGCTTCGGTCGGCAGGGTTGCGCCCCATCGGACACTCAACATGCACTAACTGGCTTGGAAACGCAGGGCCTCTTCGGTTGCTGACCTGAAGCACTTTACGGGTTTCTTGGGCGGCTGCTAGAGGACCTGGAGAGAGGAGAAAGGTGATAATGAGTGATCAGGATAAAGGATCAAAAGCGGATATAATTTACACCAAAGTTGATGAGGCGCCGGAATTGGCGAGTGCATCTTTTCTGCCCATAATTAGGAAATTTGCTGATGCTGCGAACATCACTATTGGCACGATGGATATCTCGCTTGCGGGGCGTATTATTGCCAATTTTCCTGAGAATTTGACCCCTGAACAACGCCAGCCTGATCATCTTGCCGAACTTGGTGTGATGGTAAATGAGCTGGGCACCAATGTAATCAAGTTACCCAACATCAGTGCCTCTGTTCCCCAATTGAACGCGGCAATCAGAGAACTCCAGGAGAAGGGCTACGATATTCCGTCCTACCCCGAAAATCCTCAGGGCGAGGAAGAAAAGCGTATCAAGGCGACCTACAGCAATGTCCTCGGCAGCGCCGTGAACCCAGTTTTGCGGCAGGGTAATTCAGACCGTCGTGCACCCAAAGCTGTAAAGGAGTATGCCAGAGCCAATCCGCACCGCATGGGGGCGTGGAAAAAAGAGTCAGAAACGCATGTCGCCACAATGGGCGCAGGGGATTTCCGTTCCAACGAGAAGTCTACCACCATTTCTATCGAAGATGTCGGCCCAGCTCGCATCGAGTATGTGAGTGGCTCGGGGGTAGCAACCGTGCTCAAAGACGACCTAAGTCTAACAGACGGTGAGGTCATTGATGCGACGAAAATGAGTGTCACGGCGCTGCGCTCCTTTTTGAAGGAACAGATTGTCGAGGCCAAAGATCGGGGAATATTATTTTCGCTACATCTCAAGGCGACTATGATGAAAGTGGCTGATCCAATCATCTTCGGTCACACGGTATCTGTTTTCTTTGAGGATGTATTTCAAAAACATTCGGCAGTTTTCAATGAATTGGATATCGACCCAAACTTTGGTTTGGTTGATCTCGAGGCTAAGATACAATCCTTGCCGGTGGAAAAAAGGTCACAAATCAATGCAGACATCGAGTCCTGCCTAGAGGCCGGACCCGACCTTTACATGGTCAATTCTGACCGGGGCATTACTAACCTGCACGTGTCCAGCGACACAATCATTGATGCCTCCATGCCTGCTCTGATACGGGGAGGCGGCAAAGGGTGGGGGCCGGATGGTGAAGAAGCTGACTGCAAATGTGTTATTCCCGACAGCAGCTACGCAGCCGTTTATGCCGAGACCATCAATTTCTGCAAGGAACATGGTGCTTTTGATCCCTCCGAGATGGGCACTGTTCCCAATGTGGGTCTGATGGCGGATAAGGCGGAGGAATATGGTTCCCATCCACAGACATTTACCGCGCCTAGAGCAGGGAAAATTCGTGTCGTCGGGGCGTCCGCGAGCACGCTTCTCGAGCACGACGTGGAAGAGGGAGATATTTGGCGGATGTGCATGACCAAAGATGAGCCGATCCGTGATTGGGTAAAGCTGGGCGTTTCCCGCGCGCGTGCCACTGGGGCGCCCGCAGTGTTTTGGTTGAACAAAGACCGAGCACATGACGCCGAACTCATTCGCAAAGTGGCGATCTACCTGAAAGACCACGACATCAGCGATCTTGAGCTTCACACCATGGCACCGGCAGAGGCAACTCGGTACTCGTTGGAACGGATGAAAAAAGGACAGGATACGGTTTCGGTGACGGGCAACGTGCTGCGGGACTATCTTACGGATCTGTTCCCGATCCTCGAAGTTGGAACAAGCGCAAAAATGCTCTCCATTGTGCCCTTGATGAAAGGAGGTGGGCTGTTTGAGACAGGTGCTGGCGGATCCGCGCCCAAACATGTCCAGCAGATGATGGAAGAAGGGCATCTACGCTGGGACTCCCTTGGAGAGTTTTGTGCCTTGGGTGCCTCTTTGGAGCTACTAAGTGATCAACGCGGCAATGCTAAGGCGGCTGTGTTGGCGGACGCATTGGATAAAGCCATCGGTAGGCTACTCGATGAAAACAAGTCTCCCAGCCGCAAGGTGGGAGAGTTGGATAATCGGGGCAGTCATTTCTACTTGGCCCTCTATTGGGCACAATGTCTGGCCGAACAAAGCATAGATGCGGATATTAAAGCCTATTTTGGTCCACTGGCGTCGGCGTTGGCAGACAATGAGGCAAAGATTATTGGTGAGCTGAATGGGGCACAGGGCTCCTCAGTCGAGCTCGGAGGCTATTACTACACTTCGCAAGCGGCAGTATCTAAGATCATGCGACCAAGTGCGACGCTGAACAGCATCATTGGATAGTCATCATAAATCCACTCGAAGTAGGCCCACTATCCCCGCGGATACGGGAGAATAGGCCTTGACGGGGTAGTGTGGCAGTTCTACAACTCCCACCTTCCGAGCGCAGGAGTGTAGGCCCTAACCAAGAGGCCACGATTTTTAAGGAATTAGAAAATGGCTCGACGTTGCGACATTACTGGTAAAGGTGTTTTGACTGGTAACAATGTGAGCCACGCTCATAACAAGACCCGGCGCCGCTATCTGCCCAACATCCATAAAATGACCCTTTACAGTGAAACACTTGGGTCTGTGCGCCTCAAACTTACGGTGAGCACGCTCAGGACCATTGAGCATAATGGCGGACTGGATAACTATCTGCTCAACGTCGCGCCGAGAAAGCTCACGGAAGAGGCGAAAAAACTCCGAAACCGGATTAAAAAGGCTCAAGCCAAAAAAGTCGCCTGATCAATGCCACCTAGAGCCGAGTACCTATGACATTGCCGCCGATCGCCTGCGCTAAGATAACGTGGTCCAGGCTCTGAAGGACCCGCTGTTTGGCGGGCATTTTTATTGTCTATGGTGACGAAAATGCCTCAGGTTCGGTTGTCGGGTAGGTTACTTATACGTTACCGTTGCTTACAGTGGACACGCAATCCCCTTTAATGTCATCTAAATGTTAGCATTTTCAGAAAAAGACGACCCCCTGATGCAAAGTTTAATGACAAACCTTAAACAGGGTCAATAGCGTTCAATGTAGAGGTGTCTGTGGCGGAACTCCAGCGGTCATGGGCCATCCCAGCGCCGCTTAGTTGAGCAAAGTGTGCTTTTTTTTATCGATTTTCTCATCAAAAAGCTCGGTAAGATTTTGCATCATGGTGCCGCCGAGTTCCTCAGCGTCATTTATAGTCACCGCCCGGCGGTAGTATCGGGTGACATCGTGTCCAATCCCAATGGCAGTTAGCTCAATGGGCGTTTTGGTCTGGATAAATTCGATTACTTCGCGCAAATGCCGTTCCAGATAATTGCCAGCATTTACAGAGAGCGTCGCGTCGTCCACCGGCGCGCCGTCGGAGATAACCATGAGGATCCGGCGCTGTTCCGGACGTCCGATCAGTCGGTTGTGGGCCCACATCAGCGCTTCACCATCAATGTTTTCCTTTAACAGTCCTTCCCGCAGCATGAGACCTAGGTTCCGCCTAGCGCGCCGCCAAGGTGCGTCCGCTCCCTTGTAGACAATATGACGGAGGTCATTTAATCGGCCCGGATTCGGGGGTTTATTCGCCTCAACCCACTCTTCCCGCGCTTGCCCACCTTTCCAGGCACGCGTGGTAAAGCCCAATACCTCGACTTTGACCGCACACCGTTCAAGTGTCCGAGCGATGATGTCAGCGGACATAGCCGCCACTGAAATAGGTCGTCCACGCATTGAACCCGAGTTGTCAATTAAAAGTGTGACAACCGTGTCTCTGAAATTATGCTCTTTCTCAATCTTGTATGACAAGGGGTGCAGTGGATTGACAACCACCCGTGCCAGACGGCCTGCGTCCAGATAACCCTCGTCTAAATCGAACTCCCACCACCGCTGTTGTTGAGCCATAAGGCGCCGTTGCAGGCGGTTAGCTAGGCGCGAGACTACGCCCTGTGAATTGGATAATTGTTGATCTAATTGAGCGCGGAGCCTACCAAGTTCTTCAGGGTCACAGAGAGCTTCGGCGCTAATGATCTCGTCATACTCGGTTGTATAAGCACGGTATGGCTCGACGCGACCCTCGGGGAAATCTGGGTGTTGCGGTTGGCCGCGCATAGTTGCTTCAGAATCTTCCTCCGCTTCCTCCTGCTCTATCATGTCCTCGATGTCTTCGAGAGCATCCGGATCCAGGAACTCCATGTCCATTTCTTGTTCCTCGGTGTCCTCGGAGTCGGTGTCTGATTCGGCGTCGGCGCCCTCCTGGTCCTGCTGCTCGTTTTGGTCGTCTTGTTCTTGGTCTTGGCTTGGATCACTCTCCGGGTCACTATCGAAATCAGCAGGGAGGTCCAGGTCTTCCAATATTTCCCGGAAGTTC
>PBNV01000044.1 GCA_002723345.1 Rhodospirillaceae bacterium | reverse complement strand
TTTTGATCAATAGTTTGTCTTACTGCTGCTTTAGCGAGACTTGACCCAGGTCCCAACAAAAGTCCTGAGGCCAATGCCAACTGCGTAAATTGGCGCCGGGTTATCATTTTGAGTTAAGAACCCTGTTAGACTAAGAGACCTGAATTTTTGCTTTTTTTTCATAAATGCTACTGTCATCGTCGTACCACTTAAACAAAAATTCGCCTGCCCTCTCAACTTTTGCAGTGAATTTTAAATACGGATTTGCAGCAACTGCCGGTTCTAAATCACATTTAAAAACAGGGTCGCCGTTAAAGGTGCACTCAAACTTATTTATGATTTTGCGAGGTATCCGATTACCCGTTTTTTTATCTTTTCTATGGCCAGATTCCATCCGGTGTGAGATTAGCGTTTTCAGAGTAACAATCTCACCCTTTTCGGCTTTTTTTGGTACCTTAACCCTTGGTCTAGAACGAGCCATTATTACCTCCCGCTTAAACTTCTAGCCACCGCAACCACCAATGGTAACTTTCACTGTTTTCTTCGCTAAAAAACAGGACCCATCGTTTCGTTTTGCAATCGCAATAACGTCCTGCGTGCGCGCCAACCTCATCCGGATCGAGGCTGAAGCTTCTCCACTAAGTGGGCTGAAATGAAAGGTTGCGACACCCCCCAGCGGATTTCCCGCAGCTACGACCATTATGGAAGTTATGTGGTCCTCATCAGTCATTGGACTGTCAATCGACACATTTAATGGTACTAGGTTTCCATTTTCCGCAATTTCGGGCAGATCCAACTCAAGTTGCCCCTCTGAGAGCTTATTTCCTCCGACAAACTGGTCAATTTGCTGCTGATATTGATTAGTGGCAGCAAATAGTTTTTTTGAGGGAATGGATGCCAAAACTGCAAACCCAGATGTCGATAACAACAACTGTCTTCTCGAAATATCTCGCACCGCAACACCTTATGAAAAATTACTGCTATGGACGCTGATATGTAACACAACTCACCGCCCAAGTGTAAAATAATTCTCTCAATATCGAACGAAGCATCAACCACAGTATAGTAGTTTTATGGGATAACCAAAGCTGAGTTATAAGGTCAAAATATTGGGAATAGGTGGTAACGACCAATTTATTTTTAATCTCAGGAATAATAAATTTGAACCGAGATCATGAGAAATCTTATTAGAAAACAGAAATTTTCGCTGATTCTAATTCAGGCGATTGCTTTATACGCAACCCCAGCCCACGCATTAGAACTAATCATGTTCGAGACAAAAGGCTGTATCTGGTGCAAAAAATGGCGCGAGGAAGTTGGCTTAATTTACGAGAGAACCGAGGAAGGAAAAATCGCCCCTTTGCGTTCAATCGATATGACTGTAAATACCCAGACGCAATTTAAACTTAGAGCTCCTGTTACAATATCACCCACGTTTGTCATGGTTTTAGGAGAGAATGAGGTGGGACGAATAACTGGTTATCCCGGAGAAGACTTTTTTTGGGCCCTATTATCTAAATTATTAGACAAAGCAAAATTGTTTGAAACAAATCGCCAGTCTACACTTATAAAATAACGAGTTTTTTATAATATTATTTTTGATCCATTTTTTCAGATGTTGATTTGTAGCTAGTTGAACCGGTTTCGATCATGTGGCGCACCAAAATCCAAATCCGGGCCTTTTGGAATGGTTCCTAGGGGATTGATTTTAGGTCCACTCCAATATCCATTTTTTGCCTCCTCCAAGAAGCACCAGTCTGCAACTCCCGGTTCTTGGTAAAGCGCTCGGGCATAGTTCCACAAATTATGATATTCATAGAGGTGCTTTTTATTACATTTAAAGGCGTAGTGATAAATTGCGTCAAAGCGGTAGAGCGTGGGAAATAAACGCCAATCCGCCTCGGTTATTTGTCTACCGCAGAGATAGCGCTGTTTTGACAATCTCTCCTCAACCACATCAAAAGCCTCAAATAGATCATCATACGCTGCCTCATAAGCCGCCTGGTCAGATGAAAATCCTGCTTTATAAACTCCATTATTGATGGAGTTGTATACAAGATCATTTATGAAGTCTATTTCACCCCGGAGCTCTTCCGGATAATAATCGTAGTCATTCGATGCATATTCATCAAATGCGCTATTCAACATGCGGATGATCTCCGATGACTCATTGTTTACGATTGTTTTTTCCTTTGCATCCCATAGCGTTGGCACCGTCACCCGCCCCGTATAGTCGGGCTCCGACAAAGAATAGAGTTCGTGTAAGAAGGTGATCCGATTTTCTGTACCTGGCACAGTATGCGGCCCATCAAAGTCAAACCGATATCCTTGATGACCGTGGGCACCAAACTGCAGGCCGATTACGTCAGTGAGGCCTTTTAAATGGCGAAATAAGATGGCGCGATGCGCCCACGGGCAGGTTTTGGTAACATAAAGATGATATCGGTTGGGCTCCGCGATTAAACCCGATGTTCCATCAACGGTGATAAAATTTCTGAAAGCAGTCGGTAGATGATCAAATTTGCCACCAGACCCGCGGCTTGCCCCATCATCATCCGTCCATTTTCCATCCACTAGCATACCCATTTGCTATCTCCTTAATTGGGAGAAAAATACTTTCCATTTGGGAAACCGAGGCAATGTCATAAGTTACCTTCTAGCCTCAACACCATATTCCATTTTCACGACAATTCACAGGCTATCGATTATGCCTTACGCTTTTATTCTCAGCGAGGGCTCGCGTGAATTTTCACAATAATTATTGAGCCTATCCAGATTATATGGCTTGCCGAAATTTAGGCACTGAAGGACTTTGCTGCCTAATCCATCGGATCTCATATACCTTGCCCAAAATAATCCGGGTGTTAACCGTTGATACAGAAACCGATGGGCCTGAAACCCCGGGTGCGCAGGCGAGCATATACTATTTTGCTAATAATTTAGATGAAATTTGTTCTATAACCTTTTGTTATTTTTGTATTTTTATCATAACACTTCAGGTATTTGTAGATTACCCGGCAAGCCCGACCTCAATCAGAATATCTCCACACCACGCGAAATTTGCCCCCAGATCGAAAATCCGACATCTTTGACCCGAACCTTTTGGCCCGCAAATTGGGCGCATATTACCCCCATGCGAGGCATGAGAAGACTGTATATGGGTCAGCCAACCAAACAAAATGGATGAGTCATGAAGTAATGCCCCCTACGATTGACTTTCAATATTTTGGAACGTTCGTTAGGTTTGTCCCAAGCGCCAATCGGAGGGGAATACGGTGTCATTTCAGGATCCAGCCAAGCCACCATTTCGTGCAGACCATGTCGGAAGCCTCTTGCGGCCAAAGCGACTGCATGACGCCCGAGAGAAAAAAGCCAACGGAGAAATAACTGACGTTGACCTTCGGGCGGTAGAAGACAACTGTATTATAGAGGCGATCAAGGGCCAAGAGAAAGCTGGGATCAGGGCTATTACCGATGGTGAGTTCCGCCGGTCAGCATGGCATTACGATTTTTTATGTAGTCTAGAGGGTATAGATGAGTCTGCACCCCACCAGGGGCCGACATTCCAGGCAGGGCAATCCATAAATTCTTTGGAAGTTAAATCAAAGATCAAAAACCCCAAGGGTGTAATGATCGATCATTTTCGTTTTTTGAAGGAAAATACGAGAGAGACGCCAAAATTTTGTATACCCTCGCCGAGTCTCGCTTACCATCGGGGTGGAATAAACCTTATCGATCAGACGATTTATCCTGATCTCGAGGAGTTCTGGGAGGACCTTTGCGCAGCCTATCAGGATGAACTCCAGTTGCTCTATGACGAAGGTTGCCGATATTTGCAGTTGGATGACACCACATTCGCAATGTTATGTGATCCGAAGGTAAGAGCCCAAATGGCAGACCGTGGTGATGATCCGGTCGAACTCATCCGAACTTATGCTCGGGGTATCGCTAAAGCTCTTGAACAGCGCCCCGATGACATGCTCGTCTCAGTTCATATGTGCAGGGGTAACTACAAAAGCTCCTGGATTGCTGAGGGTGGATACGATGTTGTCGCCGAGGATATGTTTGCAGGCGTGCCAGTGGATGGATTTTTTATGGAGTACGACACAGATCGGGCTGGCGACTTTGAACCCCTTCGATATGCACCACGAGATACCATAGTCGTACTAGGTCTTGTAAGTTCCAAACTGGCTAAAATCGAGCAAAAGGACGATTTAAAAAGAAGAGTTGATGAAGCCGCCCAATTTATACCTATTGAAAATTTGTGCCTGAGCCCCCAATGCGGGTTCGCTAGCATGGCTGTCGGCAATCTCATTTCCGAGGACGATCAATGGCGGAAATTAGAGCTATGCGCAGAAACCGCTGAGGAAATTTGGGGCTAAAAAATCACTCGCCCCATATTTCCTCTGCCGTTCTCACGACTAATTCAAGTTTGGCGATTTGGGCGTCAAAATCAATCTTATTACCGATATCAACACTGGCGAACCCACATTGTGGGCTCAACGCCAGCTTCTCCAATGGAACATAGTCAATAGCCTCTTCAACGCGACGTTTGAGATGATCACTTGTCTCAAGGTCTCCCCTTTTCGTGGTTACCAGACCAAGCACCACATTTTTTTCAGAAGGCATATGCTCCAAAGGAGCAAAGTCACCCGAGCGCTCGTCGTCATACTCTAAAAAAAACGTATCGACATCGACGACCGGGAAAATAAAAGGAGCGAGTTTAGCATACCCCCCAGACACCACCCAAGAGGAAGCTGCATTGCCCCTGCAAAGGTGCATCGAGAGGTGGGTGCCCGGCTGGCGTCTCGACACGCAGGCGTTAATCAATTTGGCATAGTCATTAATCAAGGTATCCGGGTTTTCTCCAATATTAACCAGATAGTCGCGCATGCGGTCATCAAGGAAATAAGTTAATACTGGATCATCAATCTGAATGTACCGACATCCGAGTTTTTCAAGAGCCGCAATTTCCTGTTGGTAAAATTTGGTGATATCGGACCAAAATTCGTTAATGTCTGGATAAACCTCCCGACTAACTGAGCTTCTTCCGCCATGAAAATGGATGCGCGTAGGTGAAGGGATCGTAACTTTTGGTATCTTGGACGTCTTTGAGGCAAGAAATTCATAATCTCTGCCGGCTATGCAATGCTCATGCTTAATCTTTGCAACAGTTTTTACAACTTTAGGGGCATACCCAGATCCTGCACCGCCATCAGTTTTAAACTCAGCCGCCTTATCCGGTTCTGCGATTTCAATGCCAGGTATTTGCGAGATGAAATCAATCCACCAATTTTCGCGACGGAATTCACCATCAGTGATGGCCCGGAGACCGATATTCTCCTGAGCTTTAACAACCTGGGCAATAGACGCGTCCTCGGTTTCTCGCAATTTCGTGGAGCTCAATAAGTCAGATTTCCATTTTTCTCGCGCATTTAACAGTTCTATTGGCCGTAACAGGCTGCCGACGTGGTCTGCTCGGAAAAATGGAATTTTTTCATTCACCATTTCTATTGTTCCGGTTCGGTTATGAGATTATTAGGCCGCATCGTGTCATGTCGTCTAAATCTTACCTGTCGTGTAATTCCTAATGCACGCGGTTTAAGCGTATTTGTTTACTACGATGTTTGAGTAGATCATAAGCCAGGAAGATAGAATAACCATATCATTTGATTTTTATTGCCAACCAATGTCGGGACTTACGACCCTATCACCTGGCCGAATTCCAAGTCTGGCCGCCGTGCCCCCATTAACCTCTAACACAGCACGCACTCTGCCCTTTGATGCGATGGTAGCTTCCGACATGGGTACTGTGCGTTGGACAATATTTCTAACGCGCCCGTGTATATCGATAAAAATCATGTCTAACGGAATAAACGTGTTTTTCATCCACATTGTGATGCGACTCGGAATGCGATAATCAAACAGCATCCCGGCATTGGACGGCAAAGATCTTCTGAACATTAGGCCTTGGGCTTGCTGACGGCTTGATAGGGCTAGCTCAATATCAAAACTATGTCGACCTGACTCAGAGATAATCATCAGCTTAGATTTCCCGAAGGTCACAAGGCCTTGCGCAAAAACACTCCTCGTTATGAACGAGATAATTGCCGAACCAGTTAAAAACAAAAGTGATTGCCGCCGGGTAATCTGTCTCATAAAGCCCCACTCAGTATTTATGGCCTGGCGTCCCCGCGATACTGGAAAATTAACGCTGCGCATTTGGTCTACATCAGATTAATGACATAAGCCATTCAGTTCATCGCTTAAACCAAGCCAAAATCTGGACTGTGTCGGATTACATACTTACCTTTTGAAAAACGGGATAAACTAAAATACTGGCGCTAGAAAGCCCAGGATCGCTTAATGGCTTCACCAATAGCACCGTAAAACCACCGGCTTGCCAATTTTATTCATATGGCTGATACTCGACCCCGACCACTGGGGGGAGCCGAAAATGCGGCTGAGAGGTTTCCAATACCGGAAACGACCCCTCGCACCTGATCCGGCTAAGACCGGCGTAGGGACGAGTGAGGAATGAGAAAAAACTTCACACGACAGTCTTTTGATATAACCGCCCGCATTGAAACAATGCGTTTTGACGGCACTGTGTTGTTCGAAAACTTGGAACTGTTTATTCCAAAAAATACTTGGACTTGCCTGCTTGGCCTCAGTGGTGTCGGCAAAAGCACCCTGCTAAAACTGTTTGCCGGCCTGGCCACGGGAGACGCAATCACAGAATTTGAGTGTTCTGATGGAACCGCACTTGCTGGCCGCGTCGCATATATGGGGCAACAAGACCTCCTTCTGCCCTGGTTATCAGTCATCGACAATGTACTGTTGGGCGATCGCCTGCGTACGAGCCACGAGCCGATTCGTCTCGGGAACGCGTATGAACTTATAGATCGCGTTGGCTTACGGGCTTATGCGGCAGAACTCCCGGTGAAACTCTCTGGGGGTATGCGCCAACGCGCGGCCCTTGTCCGCACTTTGATGGAAGACAAACCTGTCGTTGTCATGGATGAACCGTTTTCCGCTCTTGATGCCATTACCAGATTGAAACTGCAGGATATGGCAGCGGATCTTCTGACCAACAGGACTGTCTTTCTCGTCACACATGATCCCTTAGAGGCGCTACGGCTCGGCGGACATATCATTCTCATGAGCGGGCGCCCTGCTCAGCTTGAACCAATTGCTGAACTTTCCGGCGCCACGCCCCGTGACGCGACAGACCAGCTCGTTCTCGAACAGCATGCCAAAATCCTTAACCGCATGCAGGCAGAATTGTCATGACCGTGCTCCGCCCCCTCTTGATCGCTGCTGGCCTTATCGTAATTTGGCAGAGCATTATCGTAATTACCGGCGTGCAGTTTTTTATTTTACCGTCTCCCGCCCGAGTCGCATCGGCTCTCGTAGATCGTCACGATGTAATTGCGGTTCATGCCCTGATCACGCTAAGTGAGATCCTTCTAGGGCTCTTGTTGGGCAGTATTCTTGGAACGGCAAGCGCGTTAATTATGGGATACTTCCGATCGGTTCGCCAATGGCTCATGCCGGTCCTAGTCATCAGCCAGGCCGTTCCAGTCTTTGCCTTGGCACCCATTCTAGTGTTGTGGCTGGGATACGGTCTCGGGTCCAAAGTGGCCATGGCAACGCTTATCATCTATTTCCCGGTAACAGCGGCATTTTACGATGGATTACGGCGCACAAATCTCGGACACCTTGAGCTAGCCCGAACCATGGGCGCTTCCCGTTGGTCCATTTTACGACATATTCGATTGCCAGCCGCTCTTCCCTCCCTCGCTTCTGGCATGAGGGTCGCGGCGGCCGTTGCCCCAATCGGTGCCGTTGTTGGAGAATGGGTCGGCTCAAGCGGCGGGCTCGGCTATCTTATGCTTCACGCCAACGGACGAATGCAGATTGATGTGATGTTTGCAGCCCTTTTTGTTTTAGCGGTCATAGCCATCGCCCTCTATTTTCTGGTAGATGCGGTCATGAGACGACTGGTCCACTGGCAACCGGAGACCAAACCAAGCAACGATTAGGATTGATTATGAAGAATCTACTGTCTGCTATTACTGCTATATCACTTTTTTGGATTGCTCCTGCTGGAGCTCAAGACAAGCTGACCATCATGCTCGACTGGTTCGTTAACCCCGATCATGCGCCCCTGATCGTTGCCCAAGAAAAGGGCTATTTCAAATCAACCGGGCTCAAAGTCAAAATGATTGAACCAGCCGATCCGAATGATCCACCCAAACTAGTTGCCGCGGGAAAGGTAGACCTTGCAGTGTCTTACCAGCCTCAGCTTCACGTGCAGGTGTCAGAGGGATTACCATTGGCTCGGATCGGAACTTTGGTGTCCACGCCGTTAAATTCTTTGGTGGCGCTTGAAGGGGGGGGCATTAAGTCGATCAAAGACCTGAAAGGCAAAAAGATTGGCTTTTCCGTTGGTGGCTTTGAGGACGCCCTTCTCGCGGCGATGCTGTCGAAGCATAATCTCAGCATTAAAGATGTCGAGCTCATTAACGTAAACTTCTCCTTGTCGCCCTCTATTGTCGCGGGCAAGGTTGATGCGGTTATTGGGGCCTTCCGAAATTTTGAGCTCAACCAGATGGATATCATCGGCAGACCCGGCATCGCTTTTTATCCCGAGGAAGAGGGTGTTCCGCCCTATGAGGAACTCATCATCGTCGCGAACAAAGCTAAGGTGACCGATAAACGTTATAGCCAATTCCTGGATGCTGTTGAACGAGGTGTTCAATATTTAATAAATCATCCTGACAAGAGCTGGCAACTATTCATCCGTGCTCACAAAAATCTGGATGATGAGTTAAACCGGAGAGCCTGGCGAGATACATTGCCGCGCTTTGCGCTTCGCCCGTCGGCATTAGACTCAAAGCGATACAGCCGATTTGCGGCGTTCCTAAAAAAACAGGGCCTCATCAAAAAGGTTCAACCCGTCTCCGAATATGCAATTGAACTTCCCTAATGAACTGATATAAGCGATCTAAGCGGTAACCATTGGTGATAACTCAGCAACAAACTGAATTTGGGCGTATTTAGGTGAGGAAATCGTGGCAAGAAGTATTAGTCTTGCAGTAGCGTTGTTTATTTTCTGGCTGCTCTTATCTGGCATTTACACACCTTTGATCATTACTCTGGGTGCAGTCTCTAGCGCTTTTGTTGCATGGATCGCCCATCGGATGGATGTCGCAGATCACGAGGGTTTTCCGATCCATCTGGGCTGGAACGCTGTAACATATTGGCCATGGCTACTCTGGGAGATTGTTAAAGCCAACATCGATGTGGCTCGGGTCATTCTCAAGAAAGACATGGCACTGAGCCCCACCTTGGTTCGGATCCCCGCGAGCCAGAAGACCGAGCTCGGCCAGGTTACGTTCGCGAACTCAATCACACTAACCCCAGGCACGGTCGCCATCTCTGTCGGGGATGGCATGATTGATGTTCACGCTCTGACGGCAGAGGCCGCTGATGAGTTAATAACGGGCCGCATGGATCGACGTGCGTGCAAGATGGAGGGCACGGAGCCTCCTATTGCCGCAGGAGACGCTGCATGATGTTTACTGTCGCCGCTGCCGCTTTGCTTGTTGCCATGCTGCTGGCCATCGTGCGGGCGGTACTCGGCCCCACGATTTATGACCGTATTCTGGCAGTAAATGTTTTCGGTACAAAAGCGTTGTTGCTCATCGCCGTACTGGGCTTTCTAACCGATCGGCCAGAGTTTCTGGACATTGCTATCGTTTATGCCTTGATCAACTTCATAGCCACCATCGCAATTATGAAGTTTTTTCGTTTTTCCCATCTTGGGCATCCCCATGGCGGCGACAATCTGGGGGATCTCTAGGTTTGGTTTGGGATATTCTCAGCTGGTTTGCGATCTTGACCGGTAGTGCCTTTCTTCTGATAGGCAGCATTGGGCTCGTTCGGCTGCCCGATATGTTCACCCGATCACATGCCACCGGCGTTACGGAGACCCTCGCCACTTATCTTTTGATACTGGGAATGGCCTTCCAGGCCGGTCTCTCACTTGTAACCGTAAAACTTATTGTGATCGCACTTTTCATGTTTTTTGCCAGCCCGACATCCACCCATGCATTGGCGAGGGCAGCGCTGGATGGAGGCATGAAACCCGAGGTGGATGAGGACCGTCGCCCCGATGACCGAGAGCTTGGAGCGGGAAAATAGAGACCTTCGTTAACATAGCGCTGCTCATCTTGATGGCGGTCACGGCTTTTGCGGCTGCGCGCATCCGTAATCTGTTCGCCGTGGTAATCTTGTCCGGCATCTTTAGTCTGCTGGCGGCAGTGCTCTACGTCACGCTGAATGCTGTCGACGTAGCCTTTACCGAGGCCGCTGTGGGTGCAGGAATTTCAACTCTTTTGATGCTGGCTACACTGTCCCTGACCAGCGAGGAGGAGAAGGCTCGTTTCAATGTCAAAATCATACCTCTGTTGATTGTCATCGCGACCGGTGCCGTATTGATTTATGGCACCTTTGATATGCCAGCTTTTGGGGATCCCAACGCGCCTGCTCAGGTACATGTTGCGCCACGGTACATACTAGAATCCGGTAAGGAGATCGGCGTTCCAAATATTGTCACATCAGTTTTGGCGAGCTATCGGGGATATGACACATTTGGTGAAGTGGTAGTGATATTCACCGCGGCCATCGGAGTGCTCATCTTATTGGGTCGTGGCCATGACCGCTGGCGCCCAGGCATGCGAAGTAATGTTATCTCTGAGCAAAATGAGGAGGAAGTATGAGCAGACATTCTATCCTCCGGGTCGTTGCCAAGTTTATGATCCCCTTTATCATCTTATTCGGCCTCTATGTTCAATTTCATGGCGATTTTGGCCCCGGCGGTGGCTTTCAGGCCGGGGTCATTATTGCGGCCGGCTTCGTGTTGTATGGGCTGATATTCGGCATTGAAAACGCGCGTAAAGTAGTTCCGGCTTGGGCAACCCGCGTGCTACTGGCCTTTGGCGTGCTGCTGTATGGCGGAACAGGCGTTGCAAGCTTTTTTCTGGGGGGTAATTTCCTTGGCTACAACGTTTTGGCTAACGACCCTGTGGCAGGCCAACACCTCGGCATTCTTCTGGTCGAAGCCGGTGTGGGCATCACCGTCGCCGCCACTATGATGACCCTCTTCTTTGTGTTTGCAGGCCAGGACCACGAGTAATGGAACTGTTTGGCCTTCTGAACTACTGGCTTGTGATCGTATTAATGATGATCGGCTTCTATATCGTCATCGCCCAGGGAAATCTTGTTAAGAAGATGGTGGGCCTCAGCATTTTTCAGGTTTCGGTCTTTGTTTTTTATATTTCCGTGGGCCGGGTGGCGGGCGGTACTGCGCCTATTTTAGCGGATGGGATAGAAGTTTTCTCAAATCCTTTGCCCCACGTGCTGATCCTGACCGCCATTGTGGTCGGCGTTGCAACAACCGCGTTGGGCCTTGCCATGATCGTTCGCATCCGGGATTCCTTCGGCACCATTGAAGACGATGAAATCCTGGCCATTGAGAAAGGCGAGGACGATAAATGATTTCCGCTCATCTGCCCGTTCTCCAAGTCATTTTACCTCTATTATCGGCTCCACTCTGTTTGTTGTTTCGTCGCACCTACCCATCTTGGTTAGTGGCCCTAATTATGAGCTGGGCATCCTTCGCCATCGCCGCAATTTTACTTGGCCAAGTTTTAACAGGAGAACCAATCTCTTATTTGCTGGGCGACTGGGCCGCGCCGTGGGGCATTGAATATAAAGTTGATGTGCTGGCAGCGTTCGTGCTTTTGCTTGTAAGCGGCATTGGCGCCATCATAATGCTGTTTGCCCCGGGTAGCATCGCCGCCGAAATCCCGGAAGACAGAGTTTATCTGTTTTATACCATGTACCTTCTTACCTTCTCGGGTCTGCTTGGCATGGTCATAACGGGAGACGTTTTCAACCTATTCGTCTTCTTGGAAATTTCATCTTTGTCTACCTACGTGATGATCAGCCTGGGTAAATCTCGGCGCGCCATGACAGCAGCTTTTCGGTATCTCGTATTAGGGACAGTGGGAGCGACATTCTATGTCATAGGTGTCGGTTTTTTGTACCAGATGACTGGCACGCTCAATATGGCAGACGTAGCGGATAAGTTGCCGGCCGTCACTGAGACACGTACTATTCTGGTCGCCCTCGGCTTTTTAACCGTTGGTATTGGCCTAAAATTAGGCCTATTTCCTGTCCATCTTTGGCTGCCAAACGCCTATACCTATGCGCCCTCCGTTGTAACAGCCTTCCTGGCGGCAACAGCGACCAAAGTGGCAGTTTACGCCCTACTGAGAATTTATTTCACGGTTTTTGATGTGGAGGCCATAGAAGCTTATCCACTGGATGAAGCGCTGCTTTTATTGGGCCTAGCGGCTATCGTTTCAATGTCTGCGGTAGCCATCTTTCAGACTGACGTGAAGCGGTTACTGGCATACTCGAGTGTTGCCCAGTTAGGCTACATGATCATTGGGATTAGCTTCTTGACCATCACGGGATTGGCAGCTGGCGTTCTTCATGTCTTCAACCATGGTCTTATGAAAGCAGCCCTTTTCATGGTCATCGCATGTGTTTTCTTAAGGATCAAATCCGTCAAAATCGAGGATATGGCGGGCCTCGGAAAGTCGATGCCCCTTACGATGGCTGCCTTTGTTCTTGCAGGCTTCAGCCTTATCGGCATACCACTCACGGTTGGATTTGTTAGCAAATGGTATTTAATTACTGCCTCTATAGAACAGAGTAACTGGATCGTCGCCGCGCTGATCCTATTTAGCTCCCTTCTCGCGGTGGTCTATTTCTGGAAAGTTGTAGAAATAGCCTATTTTCGCCCGCGGAACGACGGTGCAGCTCCAATTTCTGAAGCCCCAGCCCTAATGCTCGTACCCCTTTGGATCCTAGTGGGCGCTAACATTTTCTTTGGCATACACACGGACCTCACCATCACGTCCGCGATGGCTGCTGCCCAGTCCTTGATGGAAGTGGGTCCATGACCCCGGAATTAACAATCCTTCTTGCCATTGGCGTGCCTCTGCTTGGTTCTGCCGCAATTTTGCTGACAGGTAAGTTTCCCAACATTCGCGAAACAGCAACCCTCGTCACGGCAGTTACTCTGTTCCTGGCAGTTGTGTCATTGGTACCTGTGTTGCTCGCGGGTGGGCGACCGAGCGTTACCCCTCTGGAAATTTTACCAGGCCTCGACATTACATTCACCGTCGAGCCCTTGGGAATGCTATTTGGTTTAATCGCGTCCGGACTTTGGATCGTCAATTCGCTCTATTCCATTGGTTACATGCGAGGCAACAAAGAGCAAAACCAGACCCGCTTTTACTTTTTCTTTGCAATAGCACTGTCGAGCGCGGTTGGGGTTGCGTTCGCCGGGAACATGCTGACCCTCTTCATTTTCTACGAAATCCTGACGCTCAGCACATACCCCCTGGTAACTCACTCCGGAAAACCAGAAGCTCTCAAATCCGGCCGGACTTATTTGGGAATACTACTGTCAACGTCGATTGGCTTGCAACTACTGGCCATTATATGGACTTGGCAAGCGACGGGCACATTAGACTTCCAGTCTGGCGGCATCCTGGAGAATAAGGTCACTAGCGGCGTGATGGCAATTCTCCTGTTCATCTACATGTACGGAATTGGCAAGGCTGCACTTATGCCCATTCACCGGTGGCTACCCGCCGCCATGGTTGCGCCGACACCTGTGAGCGCCCTGTTGCACGCCGTGGCCGTGGTGAAAGCTGGCGTGTTTACCGTTCTCAAGGTCGTGATTTATATTTTTGGGATCGATACATTGAATGGCTCGGGAGCCTCGTTCGCCCTCGCAAGCGTCGCCGCGTTTACACTGCTCGCGGCGTCGATTGTCGCCTTTCGCAAAGACAATTTGAAAGCAAGGCTTGCCTACTCAACGATAAGCCAATTGTCTTATATCGTGCTCGCCGCTGCCTTAGCGACCGGAGCCAGCATCATCGGCGGCAGCATGCACATCGCCATGCACGCATTTGGTAAGATCACCCTATTTTTCTGCGCCGGCGCCATTTATACGGCACACCATCTTACCAAAGTTAGTGAATTAGATGGCATCGGTCGAAAGATGCCTATTACCATGGCTGCCTTTTTAATTGGCTCTCTTAGCATCATCGGATTACCACCGATGGGAGGCGCATGGAGTAAGTGGCACATAATGCTGGGGGCTGCCGAGGCGGATCAATTGATCTTCGTCTTTGTGTTTATGGCTTCTTCGATCTTAAGCGCCGCCTATTTATTTCCAATCCTGGCACGGGCATTTTTTAAACCTCTCCCCAACATGAAGTCCTCGAGTGCGAATGTAAACTTCTCTGGCGGTATTCAAGAGGCACCCGTTTTCTCGCTTGTTGCGATTTGTATTGCTGCAACGGGAACCTTTCTTATGTTCTTTTACGCCGGGAATTTGGCGGAAATGCTGGCGCCTCTGGCGTCTAGTGTAACCAAACCATAAAATCGGAGCGACCTCAATGAGCGACCCGCACCACGATCATCACCCCTCCCCAGTGCCGCCAGAAGGCGGTGGCAAATACTATTGGCTGGATGACAAGACGAACAGGGCCAAAATTCTCTGGGTCCTAGTAGCCGTGTGTGCGGGCCTCATTATAGCAGACCTTTTTTATCACAAGCATGTCGTCTACGACTTTGAAAATTGGTTCGGATTTTATGGGTTATTCGGATTTTTTCTGCCGGTCGTCCTCGTGCTTTTAGCGCAAGCACTTCGTAAGATTTTGATGCGGGATGAGGACTATTATGATCACTGAAGTTGCATCTAACATCCCTCCGGGCCTCATATTTATCGTTGGCGCCCTACTTATTCCCTTTATCCGGGGGAATATGCGGTCTGCCTACATGCTGTTGCTACCGCTCTTGGGCATCTGGCAATTGACGCAAATGGATGCCGGGACATTTGGCACCATAACGATTTTTGGATTGGAAACGACCCACGTCAGGATAGATAAACTCAGCCTGATTTTCGGCTATATTTTCTATGTAGCAGCTGCTCTAGGCATGATCTTCGCCTGGCACAACAAGGATCTGGTAGAGCAAGCTTCCGCCATTGTTTATATGGGTGCTGCTATTGGTGCGATCTTCGCCGGCGATTTGATCACGCTCTTTGTGTATTGGGAGCTAACGGCAGTGGCCTCCGTGTTTATTATATGGGCAGCTCGGACTGATCGCGCCTACAAGGCGGCCATGCGTTACTTGATTATTCAAATTCTTTCCGGGGTACTTCTGGCTGCGGGTGCAGTGGTCAGAGCGGCTGAGAACGGTTCCGTTGATTTCGGCGCCATTGGGCTAGCTAGTCCTGGGGGGGTCTTCATTATACTTGCATTTGGTATTAAATGCGCGTTCCCGCTGATGCACAATTGGGTACAAGATGCTTATCCAGAAGCAACACCTACCGGGACTGTGTTCCTATCAGCGTTTACCACTAAGTTGGCAGTATATGCGCTAGCGCGCGGCTATGCTGGCACTGAAGAGCTTGTTTGGATCGGCACCGTCATGGCAGTGTTCCCGATATTCTATGCCGTCCTCGAGAATGATCTCAGGCGGGTACTGGCGTATACCCTTAATAACCAATTGGGCTTCATGGTCGCGGGCATCGGCGTCGGCACAACCCTCGCAATTAATGGTGCGGTTGCTCATGCTTTTGTGGGTATTCTTTATAAAGCGCTGTTATTCATGTCATTGGGCGCCGTTATTCATCGGGTGGGAACGGCAAAAGGCTCAGAACTAGGCGGACTGTATAAATCTATGCCACTGACAACCGTCTTTTGTCTGGTGGGTTGCGCATCAATCTCCGCCTTCCCTCTCTTCTGCGGGTTCATTACGAAATCTATGATTATTACAGCCGTGGCGAAGGAAGGATATCTAGTATCCTTCGTTTTGCTGCTTTTTGCTTCCGCCTGCGTGTTCCATTACGTCGCCATAAAAATTCCGCACTTTGCCTTCTTTGGCCAGGACTCAGGCAAACTCTGTCAGGAAGCGCCGATAAATATGCTCCTGGCTATGGGCATAGCCTCATTCATGTGTATTGGCATTGGCGTATACCCGGACGCTCTCTTTTCGCTTTTACCATATCCCGTGCACTACGTGCCCTACACGACGTCGCACGTGGTAACAATACTCCAACTTTTGGCGTTCTCTGCTCTAGCTTTTGCGGTTGTTCAACGATTAGGCCTCTATCCGTTAGTACAACGCTCCACCATGCTTGACTTTGACTTCAGCTATCGCTGGATCGGCTCCAGAGCCTTTGGCTGGCTTCTAAGCCGGGGCGCCATCGCATGGGAGACCATGCGAGATGATATGTTAAGCATGCTCAGAAACGTCATAAAAACCACTATTCAATTTCATGGTCCAGATGGCATTATGGCAAGAACTGCGGGTCTCGGTGTCTCTGCCGGTGCCGTGATGGTTCTTCTATTCGTGTTGCTGGTTGCGGTCATGTCTTAAGATTCAGACAAGTCACCGTTACTCAGGAACCTTAACCACCTTTGGCGCCCAGGCTTTCACTTCAACCGCACGCCCTTTGTGAGAGCGCATTACTTTCGGCCGCACGACTTGATCAAGGGCCGGAGAATTAGAGGCCCGTGTGAATGCCTCTACCATATCCTCGATATAAATTTCGCCCCGTCTTCCCCGTTTGATGGCGGACAAATAGGGCGGAGACTTCATACAAATTTTGGTGAGATACTCAGCAGAGTGATGCCCGAACCGACGCCAAATGCTATCCCCGAACGACGACGCTTCCTCGGATACCTGATTTGCGCCTTCAAAGCTCGGCCGTCCCTCGGTCCAGGCTCGGTAAACAGAGGGCTCCAGCGGTCCAGTTTCATCTGCGACGAAAATCGCTGGAACAAGTTTTTTGCCGTTATAGGCCGTGGCGTAATATGCTTGCGAGAGATATAAAAGGCTCTGCAGCTTCCCAGGTTGAAGGTACTCATTATCGTTTAGGGCCCGGTCGCAAAACCAGAAAGCCATGTCAAAAACGGACTCTACGGCTGCAGGCATCCCGAGAAATCTCTCATAATCTAATTGCGTCTTTTTCCGACTCGAATATACGCCGGCGTTCAATGGGTTCAAGCCCGGATAATCCCAAATGCTACCGTGTTTTTAAGGGCTCTTTAACCTGCGTGTAGGAGCATTACCTAGATTTTTCGAACCAGAACGGGAACGAATATGGCTCTCCATCGGAGCGGTCCACACGTGACTTATAAAACTCGTGAAGAGATGATCTCTGTAGCCGAGGCGTTTCTCATTAACGGCAAACTGGGTGCCTCGGAAACTCTCTGCCGTCAGGTGCTCAATGAAGAGCGCGAAAATGCGGATGCGATAGCCGTTTTGGGCCGCCTCGCTCACATGACGGGTAACCGGGAACAAGCACGTCGGATGCTTTTGAGGGCCACGCAAATTGCACCCAACTCAGCCAGTCATCATTTCACCCTGGGAGACATGTATCATAGTTTCGGGGATGTCGAAGCCGCTGTCGCTTCATACTACAGCGCGCTAAACCTTGATCCTAATTTTTATGCTGTGCTCGTCAATCTGAGCAATTCCCTTCTCATTTTGCAAAGATACACCGCTGCCGAGGAGATCTCCCGACGCGCGATTGAGCTTGTGCCTGAGAGCGCCGAAGCGCACAGCAATCTCGGCCAGGCATTTCTAAAGCAAGGTAGGCTGACAGACGCCCACCGGGCGCTGAGAAAATCGGTAGACATCGCGCCGCAGCGACCTGATCTCCTAAATAATTTCGGAGTTCTTCAGCAACTGATGGGCGACGTAGGCGGTGCCATAGAGAGTTTTCAGACGGCTCTTAAGAGAGACCCACAGGCTACACTGGCTCAGCGAAATCTCAAAATCGCAGTCCTCAATTCACCGTCTTGGGACACGCGTGCTCTCTTCAAGTTACACGTGGAATTGGCCAAGCGGCATAATAGACATGGTGGCCCAGGCAAAAGCACGAGCCGAGTTGGATACACGAGGGGCCGCAAACTCCGCATTGGCTATATTAGTTCAGATTTTCACGACCACCCCGTCGGCAACAATCTAATGCCTCTTTTGACGCATCATGATAGAAATGTCTTAGAGATTACCCTTTACGCGAATGTGGAAGCACCGGATCAGAAAACCGCCCTTTTCCAGGATAAAACAGACCATTGGCGAGACACGTCCGCGTGGAGCGATGCGCAACTCGCCCGTCAAATATCGGAGGATGGTATTGATATCGCCGTCTATCTCGCCGGTCGGTTTAACTTAAACCGGGTCGAGACGGCGGTTTTCCGCCCTGCTCCGATCCAGGTGAGCTTCCACGACTGTGCCACAACGGGCCTTGAGGCCATGGATTATTGGCTAACGGATAGCCTCCTCCATCCCCCGGAAACGGAGGAGCAGTTTACTGAGGAACTCTATCGGCTACCGGTTTTCTATCAATTTGAAAAACCTGTGAATGCGCCAAAAGTCTCGGCGCCACCCTGTTTGAAGAACGGGTACATCACCTTTGGGTCGTTTAACAAGCCCGAGAAAATTAGCAACGAAACCGTATCGCTGTGGGCAGAAATTTTGCGAAAGACTGAACATTCGAAACTGATGCTTAAATACCGAAATTTGTTTGCGGATGATGGGCTTAAGAGGATGTGGCAAGAGCGATTTTCCCAGGAAGGGATAGAAGAAGACCGCCTCCTTCTCATGGCAGGCGATCACGCACAGCCCAAGCATTTAACACTCTATAGCCAAATCGATATTGCCTTGGACCCCTTCCCATTCAATGGGGCAATGACCACATTTGAAGCCCTACTTATGGGCGTTCCCGTTATAACAATGAAGGGACGCCGCTTCGTGGACCGCGTCGGGGCCACACTGCTTCAGCACTGCGCGCTCACCGAGTTTGTCGCGGCGGATGCAGGCACCTATGTGGACGTGGCCGTTCAACTTGCGTCAGACCCGGCGCAGATTGGAATATGGCGTGAAAGAATCTGCTCGCACCTGTTAGAATCTCCTCTTATCAGGGGCCAAACATATGCAAAATCACTCGAGAGGGCGTACAGGGAAATGTGGCAACGGAAGTGCGAGAGATTTGTCTGATGTGATCTTTTCATTAGTAATCAAGATAATCTTTTCGCCAAAACCCATGGTGAAAAGAACGATAGCTTTAATGCGTCATTCTTTATGGTGTGACAGATCTAATTTACTGCGTTCGCAAGTTTCCTACCGTGCAATTCATGGCATCAACCTATCGATAGTTTAATGAAATTTTTTTTATTCCCCCACTTTTGCCCGCCAGCACAAAAAAACCGTAACTACGTTTAAAGTGCTGGCGGCACTGCGCTTGAATTGGTTAATATGCGGACTAAATTTACACACCGAACTGTAAAGCCAAGGGGAAAAGATGTCCTACAGTGTTAAAATGACGGTGAACGGTAAGGAAGTTACCGGGGAAGTGGAAGGGCGCACTCTTCTCGTTCAGTTTCTGAGGGAACATTTAGGACTAACGGGAACACATGTTGGCTGCGATACGAGCCAATGTGGTGCGTGCACGATCCACATGAACGGTCGTGCGGTTAAATCCTGTGCCCTTCTTGCAACTCATTGCGAAGGCCAGGACATATTAACGATTGAAGGTCTTGCCGACGGAGACACTCTGCATCCAATGCAAGAGGCTTTTCGCGAGCATCATGCCCTTCAATGCGGGTTCTGCACCCCGGGAATGGTGATGAGCGCTATTGGCATCGTTGATGACAACCCCGACCCTAGTCATGATGAAATTCGTCATGCCTTGGAGGGAAACATCTGCCGTTGCACGGGTTACCATAACATTGTGCTTGCCATTGAAGCGGCAGCTCAAGAGATGAATAAATAAGGAGGGCCTGAAGCATGTACGATTTCAGTTACTCACGCGCTTCTTCATCGGATGAGGCCATATCCAAACATGGAGCGTCGGATGACGCTCGCTACTTGGCTGGCGGCATGACCCTGATACCTGTGCTCAAACAGCGCTTGGACCAACCCAGCGATGTTGTAGATTTGGGTGATCTGGAGGACTTGCGGGGTATTACCGAGGACAGTGGCGCCATCGTCGTGAAAGCCATGACGACCCATCATCAAGTCCACAGCTCAGAGTTGGTTAAATCCAGAATTCCGGCGCTCGCGGATCTTGCGGGCACCATTGGTGATCCAATGGTTCGAAATCGAGGAACTATTGGGGGCTCCTTGGCAAATAACGACCCGGCGGCAAGTTATCCCAGCGCAGTCTTAGCCTTAAATGCCACAATCAATACGGACAAGCGCTCCATCCCGGCGGATGAGTTTTTCACCGGCATGTTTGATACGGCACTCGAAGAAGGGGAACTGATCGTTGCGGTCTCCTTCCCGATCCCGGAGCAGGCGGGATACAAACATTTTCCTAACCCGGCAAGCCGTTATCCTATTGTGGGTTCCTTTGTGGCGAAGACCAGCGATGGTGTGAGGGTTGCAATTACAGGTGCCGGTGCCTGCGCGTACCGCCAGACAGAGTTTGAGGAGGCTTGGGCAGACGGCAATTTAGATCCTGACAAAATTAAGGACATTAAAATTAGTGATGAAGGTTTGAACTCCGACATCCACGCCAGTGCAGAATACCGCGCCCACCTAATTAACGTTATGACACGGCGCGCGATTGGATAGTAGAACTGATATCAGCCCCCCCACCGGCTATCAAAGCGTGACCCATGGCCGACTCAAATGATGACGTACTAAACCAAGCCGCAAACTGGCTTGCCAGTGGCAAGGGTGTTGCCCTAGCGACCGTTATTGGAACGTGGGGCTCTTCGCCCCGTCCAGTGGGCAGCCAACTTGCCGTAATGGATGATGGAGAATTCGTTGGATCCGTCTCAGGTGGCTGTATCGAGGGCGCTGTGATCGGGGAGGGTCTCTCCTCTATTTCTGACGGCAAGGTCCGAATTCTCGACTTTGGTGTCACGAATGAACAGGCGTGGGAGGTCGGCCTTGCTTGCGGCGGGGACATTAAAATATTTGTTGAAAAAGCTGGAGACCACTCGGATGTGTCCAGATTAGCAATTGAGCGACCTCTGGCCTCCGTCACCAACATCCAGACCGGCGAACGAAGCCTCGTCACCTCCACGGGGTCCGAGGGAGAAATTGACCTCTCGTCGGATATGCTATTGACTGTCCACAAGGCCCTCCGAGATGACAGAAGCCAGTTGTGTAATCAGGACGGGCAGTCCCTTTTCGTGCACATATTCAACCCACCATTACGCATGATCATTGTGGGCGCCGTGCATATTTCTCAGGCCCTTATCCCAATGGCACAAACTGCAGGATTTGAGGTAACGGTTGTGGATCCTAGAGGTTCATTCGCAACGGATGCCCGGTTCCCAAATGTCGCGTTGATCAATGAATGGCCCGATGACGCTTTGGAGGCACTAACCCCGGATGCGCGAACAGCCATTGTCACACTCACCCATGACCCTAAACTAGACGATCCAGCTCTGGAGAAAGCGCTAAACTCAGATGCCTTCTATATCGGCTCACTAGGGAGCAAACGAACCCACGCCTCCCGCTTGGATCGCTTGAGAGCGTCTGGTTTTAGTGCGGAGATTTTAAACCGCATCAACGGGCCCATCGGACTGGATTTGGGTGCCATATCGCCAGCGGAGATAGCGGTAGCAGTCCTTGGTGAGATCATCGCGGCAAAACATGGCAAGCTCGAGACAGTCTCCGCATGAAGTTTGGTCCCATCCCGCTGGAACAGGCGGAAGGCGCGCTCCTCGCCCACAGCACCAAACTTCCGGGAAGGGTTCTTAAAAAGGGACACATAATCAGCGCGGACGACATTGAACTGCTAATCGCAGCAGGACACTCGTCCGTTATCGCAGCCATTCTGGACAGCAACGACGTACCAGAGGACGCTGCCGCCGAGCGCATTAGTGCGGCTGTGGCGGGTGCCCACACCCACATCGGCATAGCCTTCACGGGCCGATGTAACCTGATAGCAGACGCTCATGGTCTTCTGCAATTTGATACTGCTCGATTGGATGAACTTAATCTTATTGATGAGACTATAACGGCCGCTACTCTGCCGGCATATGAGGTTGTCTTGCCTGGCCAACTAATTGCCACAATTAAGATAATTCCATTCGCCGCTCTAGAGGAGACGGTCGCCAGGGCCGAGACCTTGGCGAGATCTGACGGACCTATGATTTCCATTGCGCCCTTTGGAACCAAACGTCTCGGACTGATCATGACCCGGCTTCCCGGGATGAAGGAGAGTATCCTGGACAAAACCCTCGAAACCGCAGCAGCCCGTATCGAGGCCTATGGCAGTCGTATCACTGAAGATGTGCGCTGCGACCATCAACAGGTTGATGTTGAGCGCGCGCTCGCGCGGCTCGACGGTAAATGCGATATCATACTATTATTCGGAGCCTCTGCGGTTGTTGATAGGAACGACGTATTGCCAGCAGCGGTGGTAAGTGCCGGCGGTTCCGTAGATCATTTCGGCATGCCCGTCGACCCCGGAAACCTGTTGTTCACTGGTAGTTTGGGCGGGCATCCGTTAGTGGGAATGCCTGGCTGCGCGCGTTCACCAAAGCTCAACGGATTCGACTGGATTTTATGGCGGCTGTTGGCCGATATTCCGGTGACGTCTCGGGATATCATGTTAATGGGCGCCGGGGGGTTGTTGAAAGAGATTTCCGAACGCGGCCAACTTCGCCAATCCCAAAACACCGGAGAAAATTTTACAGGTACTAAAGAACCCAAAATTTCTGCCATAGTGCTAGCGGCCGGCTCGTCCAAACGCATGGGTAAGGACAACAAATTATTGGCGGACATCAACGGAACCCCTCTGATATATCGAACCGTTGCGGCCCTCCAGGCGTCCAATGTCACGTCCGTAACTGTGGTGACCGGCCATGAGGCCAATGACGTGACGGCCGCCCTAACCGATCTGGCAGGGTTGTCCTTTGTTCATAATCCAAACCATAATGACGGCCTGAGTACATCTCTCAAGGCGGGCTTGGCAGCAATACCTGAAACATCGGACGGCTTCATCATTTGTCTCGGTGATATGCCCCTAGTAACGCTCGATATGCTCAATGAACTCATACGTGCATTTGATCCGCTGGAAGGCAGGTCTATTTGCGTTCCCGTGTACGGGCGGAAACGCGGTAACCCCATCCTATGGGGTAAAGCTCTTCGAGGCGCAATGCTGGGCCTTACGGGGGATACGGGCGCGCGCGCACTCCTTGAAGAACACGCCGACCAGGTCCATGAGGTCATGATGGCAAATGACGGAGTGTTATTTGATGTTGATACGCCAGAGCAACTCCAACGGCTTAAGGATCGCGTTCCATAATCGGCATATCCGAAACCTAAATATGTATAACGCTACCCGAATTACGCATTTACATTCAGGGACTCTCCTCGAGGCAGAGTTTCGTCATAAATCACCCTAGCGATGGCTTCATAGGTCGCAATACCCTTAGCAGTTGGCGCCGATGCCCCCTCTCTAAGAGAACCCTTAGCCTCACTAGATTTCGAACCCATCGCCAAACTGAAAGCGTCAGCGAAACTTTGGGTAGTGCCGGCAATTAGGCTTCGATTAATTTTACGTTCCGGTCTTCGAGGCGTCAGATCCCATTGGGTGCCAGTCCAAGATCGGTCCCTTCCGTCCAATAAATCTTCGTAATAAAAGCTTGCCCCCTCGTAGACTACAGATGGCTTTTCTGCCAGTTCTTCAATAGGCATACCATCCAGAGAGGCTACCCGACCAAGGGCCGGCGTACGGTTAACCGGCGACAAGCCGGTTAACCCGATTTTGTGGGCTAGCGCCACAGTTTATTTTCCCGTTCTAAGTGTT
Organism: Rhodospirillaceae bacterium; assembly: GCA_002723345.1. Lineage (GTDB taxonomy): Bacteria > Pseudomonadota > Alphaproteobacteria > Rhodospirillales > UBA2165 > TMED167. The sequence goes on along the minus strand of PBNV01000044.1, from coordinate 13,421 downwards.
TTATATTTTGGGCATGACTAGCATAAACAGATGTTTAATGTCTATTATTTGGCGCCATACGTTTATTTTTTATCATGAAATCAATGACTTTTGAGGCAGTCCCGAACTCATATAAATTGTTATGAGACGCTAACGGCACCGAAAGAAAAGATTTGGGCTCTGGCGCCAAATCAAACAGGGCACGGCCAAACTTCCATGGAACAACTCGATCTTTCTCTCCATGGATAATCAGTAACGGCGCCTTAGATCGCTTAATTCGCTCGCCCGATTCAAACCGGTCTTTGATAAGATAACGGGCTGGTAAATAAAAATAATGATGTTGAGCAACATCGGCAATCGAGGTGAATGGTGCTTCTAAAATCAGAGCGCTGACAGCTTTTCTTTGCGCCAATGCAGTGGCAACACCGGTGCCAAGGGACTCCCCGTACAGAACTATTTGTTCTTTCAGCACCCCTGAGTTTTCCAGGAATCTGAGGCCAGCCTTACCATCCTTAATAAGATTTTCTTCGGTCGGCGCGCCAGGGTTGGTCCCGTAGCCCCGGTAACAAACAAGCAAAAGACCATAACCGGCGTTTAAATAGGCATTAACTTTGCCTGCGCGGTGTCCGATGTGCCCTCCGTTACCGTGAAAATACACTATGGTCTGCAGACCCTCTTGGGCCCCTCGGTACCAAGCGGTTAGAGCCAATCCATCCTCCGTGTCCAGAGTAACTTGTTGCATCTCCGGCACACCATGGTCAGCGGGGTCCAACAAATTAGCTGACGGATGGTACATCAAACTGCGTTGCAATAAGAACATGAGCGCAACCACGACGCCATAGACTGCAACAACGGCCAGAAGGGAATAAAGCACGCGCCTTATATTTTCAGAGCTGGCGATAACGAAAACAACACGCTCTGCAGCCAAGAGAGCAGATCAGACGCGATTCTCTAAGTACCAAAAACCGCCGCCCACCTTGCAAGCTCGGCCGTCCGCCTCACCAACTTGATCTCTCACAGCGATACTGGCCTCAAACTCCCGGCAAAACGTATTATGCCCTGCGTAGTAGGTCCGGACAGGTTTGATAGTCCCAGAAACGCCCGTTTCGGGATTTATCCAATTCATCATATTGCCATCGCTGGTGTTGCTCATAGCAAACTGCGCGGATTGCCGAAATTTAGTACGGTCAGACGGCATCAGCTGTTCACCAATGGAAACGCCGGAAGCTGCTCCTACGATACCACCAGCAATGATGAACATTAGATTACCTGCGCCACCGCCAAACTGGCTGCCTGCATAACCTCCAACAAGTGCACCAGCCGCTGCCCCGACCATTTTCCCTGGATTTATTTGCTGTCCAGAGCAGGCCGCGACCGATAGAACGGCTCCCAAGATTAGGAATTTCTTCATGTATTTTACCCTCCTTGGAAATGAGAGTTCTTCCCATTATTAGGCCATTAAATGCAGAATGAAACTAGCATAAGCATCTGCCTATAACAAAAAATGTTTCGATTAAGGTCGTATGCAGGAAAAGGTGGCCATTACCGGCGTCACCAACGGGCAACGCAGTAAATCTTGTTTCTGAAAGCGTGGCCGTTTGCCATATCGTCCACATTCATTTGTCGCCATAACACGCAAAACCTCAGGGGTCGTCGAGTCTTTGTTGTAACAGATTTCAACCTTGTCGATATCATCAGGCACCTTGTTAAAAGTCGGCGAGTTACGGTTAAACTCCCCTTCCTTAAACACATAAGGGTCCGAGCTATAGCAGGCCGAAAGCCCAAAAAGCACGACAAACATAAATGGTAAGGTTTGTGTTAAACGGCATTTCATATGGAACCTATAACCCCATTGCGCGGAACCCACAATCCACTGTCGCACCCTCCTCCCCTGATTTGATGCCGCCCACAGAAAAATTTGCCATCGGCCTGTGAATTCGGCCATAATTATGGTCAAAATAACGATTAGGAATCAAAGGGAGGAACACAGTTGAAAATCGCAGGGATCAGGCCGCCCGGATGGAACGAGGATGGCACCACACCGCAACCGTTACTTATCGAGATGACGGCGAAAAGATGGAAAGGACTTCTGTTGTTGTCATTTGTATCTGGTATTTTGGGGCTCATCCTGGTTAGTTGGCAGATATGGGCTGATGTTTACCAACCACTTCTGGCGGACGGTTTTAAATTAAGCACATCACCTATAGCTAGTTTTGGCGATATATTCGCCGAAGTTCCTGGCGCTCTAGGCCTCGTGTTGGTGATGACGTCGATTGCTCTTGGTGCCTACGCCAGATTTATGGCCTGGTGGCATCACGGATAGCAGATAGGGCATTCCTTTTTTGCATCTGCCTACGAAAACGCAAAGAGATGAGGCGGAAACCCTCGCCTTAAATATTGCCTCATTCCTATTTTCCGAAGATGAACGCCTCGCAACCTTTTTGGGGACCACAGGTATTGATGGTTCCGATTTAAAGAGGACGTTAGCGACGACAGACGTTCAAATCGGCATATTGGAATACCTCCTGAGCCGGGAAGATTTCCTTCTTGAATTCTGCGAGTTAAACAATATCGATCCAGAATATCCAAAGACCGCCGCTACAATTCTCAGTGGCGAGAGACCGAATTGGTAATGGATGGGACGTCATAGCCTTTAAAACGAGCGGTAGGGACAGAGAACGGTCACGGGACCTCGGCCACATCCTCCGAATGACACTCAATCGGGTATTCCTCGTCGCTGGTGGTATGAGCTCTCTGTCCTAGACACCTGACGCAGCGGAGAGCCATTCCTCCATCCATCCGTTGATATTTTCGGGCACAGATTTTTCCGGACAAATAGCTACACGCAAAGACTTCAGCGATCCAAATCTCCTGAAACATAGAACAGGCCTCTCCAACCTCTGTCCATAGTTCTCAGAAATCCACCCCGACAAGATTTCTGCGTCCCATGAGTCCCTCAGATCTGCAAACATCACAAATGGTTTGTTTGCGCTGGTGAGCCGCCACATGCCTGTGCCTCGAGGCTCAATGATGGTACCAGGGGCCAGATGATAAGGAATTGAAACAGCATTCTCTCCGGCTATCGCGCCCGCTCTCTCGAATTCATCCCGAGTAATTAAGGCCGAAATGGTTTTATCAAGGATCAAGGTTCGAACTGGGCGAACCCCTGGGAACAGTCTCTCATACCCCGAGTGAGACCCAATAAATATATCTGCGGCCTCGCTAGGGCGCCATGCACGGACCTCTGGAATTGCGTCTGCTCGCAGAGTAAAAAGCTCATTAGGCCCCACAAACCTGTTAATTTCTTCCCCATCTATTTGCGGCGTGTTGTGGTAGGCCGTCGACCGGAACAAGTTTCGAGCTGCAAAGTCTTCCGTATAAACATAGGTGCCGCTGTCAGATATCACGGATACACCGGCGAGCTGAGCGTCAAACGAAAGGCAATCATTGTGGCCATGACCACCTCGCCCGCCATATCCGACCGGCCCAGAATCTATGAAAACCTGAGCATCCCCGCCGGCCATGATATAAAGCCCTCCAACCGAAAACGCGATGGACCGGGGTTCCTGAGCTGGTGCACCCGAGGCTGTTTCCCAAGCCGCCGTGCCAAGTGACCAGATTATCTCTCCGACCGAAGCAGCCGGAGGACATGCCAGAACCGCGTCATCGATGGCAAGGGATATTAAGGCAGCCAAATAGCCATGTTGAGAGGGAGCCTGGGCTCCAAGGATGAACGGCCGGCCGTCATCTGCATCACCCCATAGTGGGGCCACCCCATTGGAGCCGGAGTAAGCAGCACAAAAAGAAGCCATTTTCCGAAGCCGCTCGTAGTACAATTCGGGAACACCTTTGTCTTTTACCTTTCGATATCGTGCCGGCCACAGGAACAGTTCGGCTACCATGCGGTGATAAGAGGCGGAGCCTTCAAAATCTACCCCATCGTCATGCACCTGTTTGAATATTTCGGAAACCAGAAGACGCCAGCCCTTATCGCCCCATTTTTGCGTTTCCGCGCTTTCAGGAAAAAATTCCGCTGAAAAAACTAGAGCACTTGCATCGGCCGTCAGATGATTACCATTGATGCCAAAATCTTCAAGATATCTGGCACAAAAGGCACCATGTTCATAAAGACAGGCCAGAAACCGAGTTCGGAAATGCTGGTCGGACCAGGCTGCTGTGCCCTGAAAGACGTGAAACAGCCATGTCCACGTAAATATCCGCATAGCTGGCTCCATAGTGATCGACCAATTGGGACCGCGGGCGTATGGATTGGATAACATCCAGCTTTCGAGAACATCACGCGCGAATTCGGCATATTTTTCGTCACCGTCGATTAAATAGGCCTGCGCGACTGGCGCAAGCCACTGCAACCTGCTGAATTCCCAAGGGACTTTAATGTCACTGCGGCGGTTCACATCCTGGATTTGGACATCCCGGAAAAATGACATCGGCCAATTAAAACCATTCTTAAAATCAACCGTCCAATCCAGAGGCTCCTGTAATCGAACCCTCCCTGACCCTAACAAATCGACCGTATAAGCCATGGACCGCCCAGCAGCCTCCCGGACACGCTGTGGTTCGTCAGGCGCTGCTTTTTCAAAATGCTTTGGCGCAAATATGGCCGTGATAAGTGGGTAGGGTTGATTGGAGATTGCCTGCCATAATTCGTCAATGGTTTGGGTATGGAACGCATGACATAAAAACGTATCGGGCGGACCCAAAATTGGGGATGAACGGAACCGATCTCTAATGGATTTAAGCTCGAACCAGCCATGACGGATTAGTTCGGCTGGCCTCCGCTGCCTAGCCCGCTTAATCCTGTTCATCCAAAGGCTGGTCATTTTAGAAGGCTTATCAAGCAGCGAGCCCGAATTAAAGAGTTTCCTGGTGGTATGATGCCCTTAATGGCAAAACTTCTATAAAAAATCACAACTGACTTGCGTCCGTCGACTAATATAATATCTCTTTGTTCCCGCAGTATTGCTCTCAAGTCTTTTGTGTGGCGTTTTCAGCCCGTGATATTTGGCAAGTCGTTCGATTATTGCGGGTTCAGCATACGGAGAGAGAACCAGAGACCTTTTGCCCTTTCGGTAACGACAATGAGGTAGCCCATGTTGACCCGGCCCATTCCCTCAACGGGCGCCCCTCTTCCTGTCATCGGACTTGGCACATACCGTTCTTTTGCACGCTACACGCCCCAGCTTGCAGAGGTGCTGACGCTCTTTTTCGGCGCCGGCGGCACCCTCATTGACTCCTCGCCCATGTATGGGGGAGCAGAGGCTGTGTGCGGCGATGTTCTAGAGGAGGTAAATGGTCGCGGAACCGCTTTTCTTGCGACGAAGGTATGGGCCAGCGGGAGAGAGAAAGGGGTCCACGAGATGGAGACTTCATTCCGCAATATGCGAGCTGGTGACACCATGGAGCTTATGCAAGTTCACAACCTCATCGATACGGACACCCACCTGGATACTCTCAAAGGCTGGAAGGCCGAGGGTAGGGTTAAGTATATCGGCATTACCCATTATGCCACGTCAGCATTTAAGGACCTCGGTAAGTATATCCGGAAAGAACCAGAAATAGATTTCTGCCAATTTCCCTATTCGATTGAGCAGCGTTTAGCAGAAAATGGTTTTCTGCAACTCTGTGCGGATTACGGGGTGGCCACGCTAATAAACATGCCGTTTGAACAGGACGGCCTGTTCAATAGCGTTCTAGGAGCACCGCTCCCCGACTGGGCCAAAGAGATTGGTGTTAATACTTGGAGCCAATATTTTTTGAAGTATTTGTTGGCTAACGATGCTGTGACCTGCCTTATTCCTGCGACCGGTAATCCGTCTCACATGGCGGACAACCTAAAGGCAGGCACTGGCCCAATCCCTGATCCGGCAGAACAGAAACGCATGGCGCTATATTTCGATAGGCTTTGATGCGAAGCTCCTACCCCAAGTTCAGGGCTGCAACAAAATCAACATTAGCTTGCCTGTATAATAGCTTTTTAACTTAGCGGTTTTTGAGCGGCATCCGGATTCCCATAGCCGCGAGCATTCCCAGGATCACCAAAATGATCCCAGTGGACTCAATCAAACCTGGTACGATAGTAAACCTTAACATTCCTGTACGAATACCGTGTTATAGGACTTAAGAGACCTTTTAAAAACTACGATACATAGAGAGCTTGTCTAGCAGGAAACCGGTCTCACTAATTGAAAATATGTTAACGCTTCAGCGGTGCTCTACGAGACCGACACCTGCTGCTTCCCGCCCGCATCTCGTTGATAATTCGTATCGATATACCAACAGAGATATTCCATTAGGCTCATTGGTTCGTATTTGGGCGGATTACCATCGCTGATACAGGACGGAAATGCCTCGGAAATAATGTTCGGATTCGGATTGAAAAATGTCGCGATTGAGTAGCGATCCGTCTCAGGCGGCACCACGCGATGGGGGGTGGGAATAAATCTCCCATTGGACCAACGATTCAGAAACTCTCCTGTATTAACGAGAATTCCCTGATCAACATACTTTGCATCTATCCAATTACCACTCTGGGTCAATATCTGGAGCCCTGGCACTTCGGTCACGGGCAGCATTGTAAGAAAACTATGATCGCTGTGGGGCGCAATCCCGAACTGATTCTCTTCAGGCTCAACGGCTGGATAATGTGCGTTTCGAGACCACATAACTGGATCCGTAAACATGGCATCAAAATAATTTGGGGGCAGATCCAGCGCGACCGCAAAAATTGGTAAAAGTTTTCGGCCCAAAGCCACGATATCCTGCTGATAATCGACAATGGTTTCACGAAATCCCTCCAGTCCCTCCGGCCATTGGTTTGGTCCCACAAAACGTGTTCCTGCCTGGATCAGCGGATGATCGCCATCCCTCTCAAGCGCCGTAATCAGTGTCTCGTTCAGATCTTTTTTGGTGTTTTCGTTTATAATCGATGTGACATATTTGGTTGACTTTGAGGGAACGTAACCCACGGACAGCTCATTAATCCTATAGCGGAGTTTTTCGTCATCCGACAGGGCGAAAAAGCGCTTCAACTGCGTATAAGTCCGTTCGAGTTTCTCCCAAGACACCCCGTGGTTAATGACAGCCCAAAAACCGATGGTTTCTTGAATATGGCGTACCTTTGCGCCAATATCCTCTAAAGCACCTTTCTCGCCTGCAAGATAGGGCCCCAAGTCAAGAACCGGTATTTCGGAATAGGGATCGTCGATTGCTTTTTCTGACCCGTTAAATTGATCCATTATTTTCAAACTCTATGTACTTCATTGACCAACCGTCACGATTGATCGGGGCCGTTCTCTTGAATATTCGGAGAGAGGATAATCAATTTGCCGCACGCTGATCAAGTAGCAGTAGCCGTTTGATACCTCTAAGCACCGATGCGTAAAAGCCTCGGAGAGACCGACACAAGGGTTAGCCAGGTGCTATGCCTACGACCACTTCTGCTCGACAAAAGCCAGGATAGTCTTATGGTGCCTTCAGCTGATTTTAAGGAAACATATCCGATCTCCGAGACGTTTACAGACGCTGACAAAAAGGCACAGAACCGAAAGATATTCGTCCTAGCAGGGCCAGTAATACTAGCCAATCTATCAGTCCCGCTGCTGGGTGCGGTGGATACAGCGGTTATGGGTCACTCATCGCATGCATATAATCTAAGTGCGGTTGCTATCGGCTCCACAATCATTCATTTCATCTACTGGTCCTTTGGATTTTTAAGGATGGGCGTAACTGGCCTAACGGCGCAGGCCCATGGCTCCGGCGACACGCGAGAAGTCCGTGCTATATTTGCCCGCGGCGCCCTAGCAGCCGGGGTGATTGGGCTCGTTCTCTGGCTCGTTCAAGTCCCCATCCTCGGCTTTGCCCTCACGTTATTCGAGGGCAGCGTCAAAGCAGAGACCTTGGCTAGCACCTATTTCCATATCAGGGTTTGGAGCGCCCCCGCCGTTTTGTTCAATTACTGCCTTATGGGGTGGTTCATCGGCAGACAAAACACTAGAGCAGTTCTTTACGTGCAGCTGCTGATGAATGGCCTTAATATCGTCCTGGACCTCTATTTTGTTCTCGTTCTAGACTGGGGGGTGGCCGGCGTGGCGGGGGCTACGCTCATTTCAGAGGTCTTCGCGGTCGCAATAGGACTTTACCTATATCGGAGAAATCTGACAGAGACAGACCCCGGTGGACAGCGCGGAGAGTTTTGGGATGTTGGCAAAATTCGCCACATGTTTGCCGTCAACCTTAACATATTTATTCGAAACCTCTCCATTCTCGTAGCCTTCTCCTTTTTTAACTCCCAAGTCTCACGGTTTGGTGACGTAACAATGGCCGCGCATCTGGTACTTATCCAATTTCAGATGTTCCTCTCGTTTGGGTTAGACGGCTTCGCCCATGCTGCCGAAGCCTTAGTGGGAGGCGGCATAGGCAAGAAGAATAGAGCCGCTGTGCGCAACGCGGTCATTGTCTCAACAAAGTGGGCCGGAGGCATCGCGGTGGTGTACTCCGGGTTTTATCTTTTGAACGGGTCAGACATCATCCAACTCCTAACCAGTATTCCCGACGTTCAAGCCGTAGCGAACGACTACCTTTTCTGGGTTGTCATCTCGCCCCTCATTTCTGTCTGGTCGTTCCAATTAGATGGAGTCTTCATTGGTGCCACCCGGTCAAAAGAAATGCGGAATGGGATGATCGCGTCATTAACGATCTTCGTGATAGCCACGCTCATGCTTAAAGAGAATTTTGGGTATAGCGGGATTTGGCTGGCCTTTATTCTTTTCATGACAACGCGCGCGTTAACTTTGGCGGTTTTTTATCCCCGCATTGAGAGGGATGCCGTCTAGAAACGATATCCGTAGCGGATGCCAAATGTTTCTAGACCCTCGTTCGTGGAACAGAGCTTTGCGTTAGAGATATGATCGAAATGAAACATAACGGAATGCGGCCCGGAGATGCGGTAGCCCAAGTCCAGCGACTCGCGGAATAGGATCTTACACCCCAGGGACTTTTTCTCGGGATCAGACGTTTCTTTTTCCCCTGTATGAAACACGCCGCCGAGGGAAAAATCGAAAAAAACGTCTTGCCATAAATCCCATTCCCAAGTTGCACCCAGATAACCCTGGCTCGTGTTGCCCGCGGAATTGATGGTGGCGCCAACGTGGGGCCGAGGCGACCAAATTGGTTTGAGAAAATCAGGAGAGATGAATAAAAATTCAATATTAGAATCGAACCCGCTTTCTTTATTCCGGCTGAAGGGCCCTTCATCATGTACTAACACGCCAATCCGGGCCTCGCTGAGGATACCGCCCGGTCCGGAGCTCGATTTGCTCACTAACTTCTCGTTTGACGACACGACCGTATCCCGAACAGGGACTACCCGTTGCGACCAGTCAGGCTCGCGCGGTGGAAGACCCTTATATGCACTCGGTTGGGGGCGAAGCACAGAATTACCAGACTGTTCTTTGCTACCAGTGATAGATTTGGCAAAAGGATGGGGTTCGTTCAACAGGGTGGACATATCATAGATGGCACCTGCCGTGCCAGCAATCGCAACCCCACTGCTCACTACCAGCAAACAAACACCGGCCAGCGTAAATAGTCCTTTAAATTTTGTCACAGTCTCAAAATCACCTGTTTGACTGTATTTACCTACGAGCCATCCAACGGATTACCGCTGAGATCCTCAGATCGTTCTATCTTTACAAGCACGGCAGAACCAGTCTTTTCTGGATCCCGGTCGCGTTCCGGTTGCTTCATCTTGTCGTATACCCTGTCACGGACCGCACCATCCAGATGTAATTCCGCAGTTCCATAAAAGCGGGCAATGCCGCCTTTCGGGAGCGTACCATCGTCACGAAGATCAGTGTTACGGAAGTAAAACGTCAACTTTGTCCCGTTCTGTACCGTGTCGTGGGTTTGACCCCGCCCGCGGTCCCAGAATGCCAATGTCTCCTCATCCCAAACAAGGACGCTACCTCGTGGGCTCACCTGAGCGTAACCATTCTCCAATACTGTCCCAACTAAGATAACATTTTTTGGAAAAGCATCATCGACATACGACTGCAAATGTACGGGTATTTTGGCCATTTCATCTCCGTGGCTAAACTTCGCGCGTACCAACGCATGTTTGAGAGGTAAGCGCTGATATCATGATCGGTTAATAGTTCGTTCTGGGGCGTAGTTTATATGGGGAATATCCTTGCAGTTCAATTCATGAGACTTACACTTTTCTGAAACCAGCTCGCAGCGAAAAGCCGGGAACCAGCCCTAGAAATAATGGAGCGCACCAGATGATCTATGAGGTAAGGACATACGATTTGATTGTGGGTGGAGTGCCAGACACCCTCAAAGCTTTTGCAACCTGTATGGAGAAACGGCAGAACCTCTCCCCTCTCCTCGGGCTATGGTATACGGAAGTCGGACCCTTGAACCAAATCATTCATATTTGGAAGTATGATGATGCAAACCATCGGGCAAAGGTCCGGGCCGAAGCCATCAAACACGATTGGTGGCCCCCTAAAATTCGACCTTATCTACTTCGCCAACATGTCGAAATTTGCATTCCCTGGGATTTTTCTCCCATTCCAGAACCGGGTGATCACGGCCCTTATTATGAGATGCGGAGTTATATGGTACGGCCCGGCTACATGTCGCAATCCAAGGAACGCTGGAGACACGCAATTCATAAACGCATGGAGCGCTCCCCTATGTCCGTAGTCATGGAAACCGACATCGGAAACGCCAGTAAGATCATTCATATTTGGCCATACAAGAGCTTAGATGAGCGCCAGGCTGTCAGAGACAAGGTGCTGGCAGATGGTCTTTGGCCACCGACCCCGAACCCGGGCGATGAGCTGGAGGTTCAAACTCAAGAAAACAAGATCATGCTGCCGGCGCCATTCTCGCCAATGCACTAAAACGCTCTGTAAACGAGGGCAGAATAATAGCAAATGCTAGCTGATTACGAGTGAGCGCGGCATCATTTGGCGAATTTGTTCTAAGTTATTAGCAACCGGATCGTATTTACGCCATCGTTCTTGTTCGGCAAAGGCTTGCCTGTAAGCATCTGCTTTTGATGCATGGACGCCCATCACTTGATAAGAATTGGAGACATCTGTAACAACCCAATTCCGATCGTTGGTCTGATAATGGACTGAATAACGCATTCTGCGGTCTCCTTGGATCTCTACCCGATACGTGTAATTAACAGGTTAGGGCGAGAAGCTTTAAAAACCATGAACGAGTATTAGTTTTTAACCCTGCAAGATGGTCTTTTCAGCCAAAAATTAATCTGGGTAACCAAGTAACGATGGCTGGGTAAAACCAGAAAAGAGAGATTGCAAAAATTTGGATACAGATAAATGGTAACACGCCGAGGTAAATATCGCGCGTTCTAACAGTGGACGGAGCAACACCGCGTAAATAAAAAAGCGCAAAACCAAATGGGGGCGTTTTGCTCTTGTGCAGTGAGACCAAACGGCATCGCGGCAACAAAAGAGATCGAGTCCGACTTTCCGGTCCAATAATACGGTGCCCCAAAACCCATTTGGGCAGATCCGGTTTGAACAGCATCTAGTGCCTCAAACGGTTTGACCAACTCCCCCGCATGATAGGGCTTAATTGAGAGACTGCCGCCAGAGGCTTGCTTAACAAAAGTGGCAAACTCCTCAAGCGCTTGCCCCAATAATCCAGCTTTGCCGAATGCAGACACTGCGATCCACCGTTTTCGCCCTTGCGAAAGGGCTGGTTTAGGGAGGTTAGATGCCACCGCTGCTGTTGCCAAACCAGCCGCTCCGGCCCCCGTAAAAAATTCTCTACGTTTCATTTTGGTCTCCTTTTTTTGATGAACTATATTTAGCTGTGGTCTGTAATTTTTTTTATGTTGTACCCAATTTTGACTAAGACTTTAGCTGTCAAAATAAGGTTGCATTGAATGCCCTTAATTTCTGGCGCTTAGAACTGGACCCGATCTTATCGCCTTTTGAAAACAATTTTGAAGTTATTGCTCCCCTTACAAAGGTGTTAGGATTACTCATATTATCTGGCGAATAAAATATACGAGATTGGCGTCTTTAACTTTTTAAGCGGTATCCAGCGATTTAGACTAGTTAGGTTTATCAGCCTGAAAGCGCAACAGTATTTTGGAATACTTAGACACCTATGTAATACGCTAAATAACCCGCCAGCAATGTGACAGAAATCAGGGAAAACACCGTTGAGACCAGGACAGCAAAAGAGGCCCGGCCCACATGGCAACCATAAGCTTCGGCAATGAGATAGAGATTTGCCCCCATCGGCATGCTAGCCGCCAAGATACCGGTGGCCCACCAAATCGGATCTAGGTCAGGCATTAAGGATAGAGACACAAGCATAACCAGGGGATATAGGCAGAGTTTTTGAGCGGCCATTACTACGGCTTCCATCGTACGCTCCGTACCATGCCGCTGGGCAAGAGAGCCCCCTAAAGCGAACAAGGCACAGGGAATGCCCGCCGCTCCGATAAGGTTAATGAAGTTTTGCAGGGTGCCGGGCGTCGAGATTTCCGCAAGCCCCGTCGCCCCTCCCAAAGCCAATCCTAACAAAAGTGGATTCCGAGCGACCCCCGATATTCCCCTCCAAATTGCCGGCGCCAAATGATAGGAACCCATAGCCTCATGAGACTTAATAACCTCCAAGATGATAATAGTGATCGGCATCAGGATAATTGCATCAACGGCAACAATGATTGTGATGGGCAAAGTGGCCGCGGTTCCAAAGACATCTATAACAATGGGCAGCCCAATGATTGCCATATTGCCGAAGGACGCAGACATCCCATGGATACTTTGCCCACTTAACGAGGAACGGAACAGAAGACGGGACACCGCCATCCCGAAGACGTAAGCGACGAGCCCCGCAATCGACCAATGCACAGGGAAACGGACATTGAATTCGTCGCCAAAATCCAGTTCCGACATGAGCCTGAACATTAAAACTGGAAGCGCGAAATAAAAGGCGAAATTTGCTATCCCCTTCACTCCCTCAGCCGAGAGCATTCCCTTTCGGAAAGAAATAAAGCCGGCTAAAACCAGCGCAAATAACGGCAAAGTGACGGTTAAAACGGTCATAATAATTATCTTTTATTTTACACACGAAAAACGCCGAGTTCTCTGACCAGTCCAACACTGAGTAAAAAGCGTCGCCATCCAGAACTTCAGTAAAAGATGCAACCCGCGTATAACTCGACCAGGTTCTCTGCTTGATAATTGGTCTAAACAGTCAGGTTTCCAAATGTTTATTGGCACCAGCGATATACCTGGCCATTACCACCAGGTTGACTTGGAAAACCTACCCTAAACACATCTAATCCAGACTTCCAAAATACCGGAGCCTCGAAAAGTCTGGAAGATAAAGTTTTAACGCGGTGGGGGTCGATGCCCAGGCCTGTGCCCGTG
>PBNV01000043.1 GCA_002723345.1 Rhodospirillaceae bacterium | reverse complement strand
TTCTGGGGCTGGCTGGAGTGGGTGTCGCCGCATCAGCTGCGATTTATTTTCTCGTCCCTGAGCGGCCGGCGGACCGCACGCCCCTAATCAAAGAGACTGTTGGGGATCAGGTTCGAGACATTGGTGGTATCCTGAGAACGCCGATATTTTACCGATACATGCCGCTCGTCGTAGTGTCTCAGGGATCTTTTCTGGCAGCACTTACCCTATGGGTCGGTCCGTGGTTCCGGGACGTCGCCGGTTTGGAACGGGAATCCGTGGCTACCAGCTTACTAATTGTCGCAACGACTATGACTGCTGGTTATTTGCTGACCGGCGCCACGGCATCGCGGCTCAACCGACGCGGATTTAAGACCGAGTCTATTGTCCTAACCGGTATGCTTTTTTTTATGGCGACTCAGGTGCCGATTATAATGTGTATTCAGACCGGTGCTGTGTTTATCTGGGCGCTTTTTGCTTTTTTTGGCACATCAGGTTCGGTCATGTTCGCGGCCCTCTCGCAGCATTTCCCTGGACATCTGATGGGTCGGGTGAGCACCATGATGAACTTGCTCGTATTTCTTCTAGCCTTTTCTCTTCAATGGACCATTGGGGCTATCATCAATTTGTTTCCGACCGATGCCGACGGGGGATTTGATCCCCAAGGCTATCAGGCCGCGTTCCTATTTTTGCTTGCGCTGCAGGGGACTGCCGGTTTTTGGTATTGGGGTAGTGGCCATTTTAAACCGCCAGTCTCCATGCCTCAGCAACCAGGCCCGCTTTAATCGGCGCCGGGGACTTGCTATATATGTCGGTCAATGCATTTTGATCGTAAAAATCTCTTGAGAGACTGAAGTAAAGATATGATTCCTCGATATAGCCGACCTGAAATGACCGCGATCTGGGCCCCCGAAAATAAATTCCGCATCTGGTTTGAAATTGAAGCCCATGCGTGTGATGCGCAGGCGGAGCTCGGGATCATTCCCAAAGAAGCGGCACAAGCAGTATGGGAACGGGGGGCGTTCGAGGTCGATCGTATCGACGAGATTGAGCGCGAGACAAAACATGATGTCATCGCCTTTCTCACAAACCTGGCGGAGCATATCGGCGAAGACGCCCGTTTTGTCCATCAGGGAATGACGTCTTCGGACGTACTGGACACCTGCCTGTCAGTCCAACTGGTGCAGGCCACAGATATTTTATTGGCTGATCTGGATCGGGTGCTCGCCGCGCTTAAAGAGCGGGCATATGAATTCAAGGATACTCCCACTATGGGGCGTAGCCATGGTATCCATGCGGAACCTACGACCTTTGGCTTGAAGCTGGCGAGCCATTATGCCGAATTTGATCGTAACCGCGACCGCCTTCAGCAGGCTCGAGGGGAGATATCTACCTGTGCAATTTCAGGTGCCGTGGGAACTTTTGCTAACATTGATCCCGCTGTTGAGGAGCATGTGGCCAGAAAACTGGGGCTGATCGCGGAACCAGTATCGACACAGATAATCCCCCGTGACCGACATGCAATGTTTTTCTCTGTTCTGGGAGTCATCGCGAGCTCTGTAGAACGGCTTGCGACAGAAATCCGCCATTTACAGAGGACCGAGGTAAGGGAAGCTGAGGAATTTTTTTCCAGTGGTCAAAAAGGATCCTCCGCTATGCCCCATAAACGGAATCCTGTGTTGACAGAGAATTTGACCGGTCTTGCACGCATCGTGCGGTCAGCCGTTGTCCCTGCCCTAGAGAATGTAGCCCTGTGGCACGAGCGCGATATTTCCCACTCTTCGGTCGAGCGAATGATTGCGCCAGATGCGACTGTGACGCTCGATTTTGCTCTCTCCCGTCTCGCCGCGGTGGTGGAAAACCTTCTTGTCTATCCGGAAATTCAGAAAAAAAATCTGGTTCAGTTAGGCGGGCTCATATTTTCTCAGCGTGTTTTGTTGGCACTCACCCAGGCGGGTTTGAGCCGAGAGGATTCCTATCGCATCGTGCAGCGGAACGCCATGAAAGTCTGGGAGGATGGAGCTGATTTTTTTACCGAGCTCAAAAACGACAGCGACGTTACGGCGAGCATCGACGGGGACGCGCTCAAAGACTTGTTTGATATGTCCTATCACACCAAAAATGTTGCGCTGATCTTCCGCCGAGTTTTCGGCACGTAATTACCCCATTGTTGCGGCAGGATTTTAGTCCTCAGGTTCTTCACCATACGTTTCGCCTGGCTGGGACCCTTGGTCACTCCGTTCCATAGTTGGTGGCTCTCAATGTCATCGGCGAGATTTATATAGAGCTAGTTAAATTTGCGGTGCGCGCACAGGGCTTGGGCCCGTCTATATCACCATTATATACGTCTCGAGGTTGGTTTGCGGAGAGAAAACCACTCAAGACTGCACCCTCGGAGCCAGTTTAAAAGCGTCATAGAGTTTAAGGAAATTTTAGGTCTCCAGCCCGCCATTAACTGCTTTTTTTCGACCGTTTGGGCTTGAAGTTCTGAGGTGCTCCAGAGTGATAATAGCACAGGCCCTGATTCTATCGGCCTCATGCAACCCTGCCCTTTGTTTCTCGGGATCTGTCTTTTTGATCTTGTATAAAGTCAATTTCGGCTCTGGGCTTGCCCCACGGCGGCGAGTTTTTCAGGAACTCTACCTCATCCGGCGTATTTGTTCTGCCGAGAGCGCCATTGCGGTAGGGGAAACGGCCAAACCGCGCGATTACTTCGCGATGTCCTTCCGCAGCTTCGAGTGAGCTAATAATTCCGAGGCGGGTGAAAAGCTCTACGCTGAGGTCCTGGTCCGACAGATCTTCACTGTGCTCGAAAGGCAAATAGAAAAAGACCCGGTGCCAGGGCGAGACATTTGTGTCATAGCCCTGGGCAAGAGCGTGGCGGGCGACATCTCGGGCCCGTGCGTCCGCCGCATATGCCTGTGCAGTATGGCGAAATAAATTCCGGGGACACTGATCGAGCAGAAGTGTAAGTGCCAGACAACCAGCCGTATCATCCTTGAGCTTTTCCAACCTTCCAGCCATCGCTGCTTCGCAAGCCGTTAGAAATTGGTCTCGGATGGCTGCATCAAATGCATGTTCTGACTTGAACCATATCTCTCGCTTTTTAACTACTTCTTTTAGGTCGCTCGTCTCAAACCAGAATTTCAAAAGATTGTCCGTGATGTTCATACCGTTTGATACCCTTTTATCGGATCAGAATGAAGTTGTTACCGGCCATTCGACACATACTTTTCCGTGGGATTAGTGCCACAGCGTAGGTAATTCTTATCCCGTGATATAATGCTGAGAGATCATGAAAACCCGTCGCTGGAAAGAGCATTGTTCTGCATTTGCTTGCTCACAAGTGGTCGCGCGCAGTTCGTTTATTTTTGAAGCACGTCCGCCTCAGGCACGTTGGCATCGCGGTCGCTGATATGCTTCAGTACTTTCCGCAGGATATCCTCGACCCCCGGCCCTGCAGATCAGCCAGAGCAACATCTTCGGCATATGCTTCATGCAAAGATTCCGGCAGTCCGAGTTTTTCTGCGGGCCATAGCCCAAGCAGCCAATTCCTGCGTACTTTCACCTCAAAAGTGTTTTCTTGGTCCATTTTAAACTTGCCTTCGGAGCTTTTTTGCCCGCACTAAATTGCGTGCTTATGTTTTGAACCATATTCTTGTGCGTGAGAGCTGCTCCTTACCTCAGCTGTTCAGGGGGAAGTCTTAATCGGTGCAACTCCGACACACCGGGAGGCGCGGGGTTCTGGAGACCAGTAAGGTTGTTTGCAACTGAACTCAGAACCTTTATCTTTCCGGGAAATGTGTACTTTTGTAATTTTGCGTCGGCCCGGTCATGACTGGCCTGTTCTGATCGCCGCCAACCGGGATGAGATGTTAGACCGGCCGTGGTATCCACCGGCCCGCCATTGGCAAGATCGGCAAGATGTCATCGCCGGCCAGGATCAGTTGGCCGGCGGCACTTGGCTGGGCATGAACGACCATGGAGTCGTCGCAGCGATTTTAAACCGGCGTGATTCCCTGGGCCCAAGGGAGGGTTTCCGGAGCCGAGGTGAATTGCCGCTCGAGGCACTCGACCATGCGGACGCAGAAACCGCCGCCGATGCGCTGGCTGATATCAATCCGGAGGGGTACCGGCCGTTCAATATGGTGGTAGCCGATAATCGGGAAGCCTTTTGGATCAAGGTCGCGGAAACTCATTGGGGTGTCCACACACAGGTGGCACCGATTCCTGAGGGATTTTCAATGGTGACGGCAAGCGACCGCAATGATACCTCGTCCGCGCGCATCCGAACCTATTTGCCGCAGTTTGAGCGGGCTTCCGTGCCGGACCCCGAATCGGCGGACTGGCTGGGCTGGACCACCCTCTTAACCAGCAGGATTTATGACTCACTGGAAGGTCCCGAAGGTGCCATGCTAATTGCAACAGACGGGGGCTTTGGAACCGTAAGTTCATCCCTTATCGCGCTTCCAGCTGATGAAAATCAAGAGGTTATGCCCAGGTACTTATTCGCGGCGGGCCGTCCGGATCAAGTTAGTTACGTGCCCGTGACCCTGGCCTAATCAAAGGATTTTGATTTAGTTGTTTTGGGGCGGGCCGACTGATATAGCTCACTGCTAACAACAATTGTCTGCCCCGCACGAAGTCTAGCTCGGAACCCCGGACATGCAGCGACGCACTCAGCTTTACGAAGGCAAGGCCAAAGTTATCTTTGAAGGGCCGGAACCCGGCACCGTTGTTGCCTATTTCAAAGATGATTCTGCCGACCTAGCCGGCGGAAAACCCACGGTTGTCACCGGGAAAGGGGTAATTAACAACGCCATTTCAGATCTCATCATGACGCGCCTGTCCGAAATTGGCGTGGCGACCCATCTTATCAAACGGCTAAACATGCGCGAGCAGTTACTCCATAAAGTAGAGATTATCCCGATCGAAGTTGTAGTTCGGAATGTCGTGGCAGGCTCCCTTGCCAAGAGATTTGGCATGGAGGAAGGTACGCCGCTGGCGCGCTCGATTGTTGAGTTTTATTACAAGAACGACGATCTGGGCTGTCCGATGATCTTGGAGGAGCACATTACGGCGTTTGGTTGGGTATCCCATCCGGAACTGGACGAGATCATGAGCCTCGCCTTACGGACCAATGACTTTCTCTCCGGCCTTTTTTCCGGCATCGGTATCAAGCTCATAAATTTTAAGATTGTGTTCGGCCGCTGCTGGGAAGATGAACAGGTAAGAATTCTATTGGCTGACGAGATAACCCCTGACAGCTGCCGCCTGTGGGATTTGGAGACTAATAAGAAGCTCGAAAAAGACCGTTTCTGTCAGGAACGGGACGGCATCGAAGAGGCTTATCAAGAAATTGCCGCGCGGCTGGGTGTGTTACCGGATCTTGAGCATCTCTCGTCAGAGGGCCTTCGGCTAGTGCGGTAAGCGCGGATCAAGAAAGGACAATCGGTGAAAGCTAAAATACATGTGACTCTCAAAAACGGGGTTCATGATCCCCAGGGTCAGGCCATTGGCCATGCTCTTGAAAGTTTGGGCTTTGATGGCGTCGGAGATGTTCGCCAGGGCAAATATATCGAGATTGATCTGGTGGATTCCACCGAGGCGGCTGCCCAAGAAAAAGTCGCTGCCATGTGCCGCCAACTTCTCGCCAACACCGTTATAGAAAATTACATTATTGAAATTGATGGGTAAGAAGGCTCGACCATGAATTCTGCTGTCATTGTTTTTCCCGGAACTAACCGAGAGCGCGATATGGTACTGGCACTGTCTGCTGCAGGGGCACGGCCGGTCGAGGTCTGGCACCGGGAAACACGTCTTCCGGCTGTCGACCTTATCGTGATTCCGGGCGGCTTTTCTTACGGTGATTATCTCCGTGCTGGCTGCATGGCTGGTCACTCCCCCATCATTCGCGAGGTTAAAAAACAGGCCGAGGCAGGGGTACACGTTCTAGGTGTCTGCAATGGATTTCAGGTGCTGACAGAAACCGGGTTGTTACCGGGCGCGCTCTTGCGGAATGCTCACTTGAAATTCATTTGCAAGGATGTGCATTTGAAAGTGGAAAATAATGGCACTCCATTTCTGTCTGGTTATGAGAGTGGCGCGGTGATGTCCGTTCCCGTCGCTCATCACGACGGTAACTATTTTGCCGATGAAGCCACGCTTGATGCGCTTGATGGTGAAGGCCGAGTGGCGGTGCGCTATTGTGGGCCGGACGGTACTGTGACCAGGTACCACAATCCAAACGGTTCGCAGCGAAATATTGCCGGTATATACAATAAACGTGGCAACATTCTTGGGATGATGCCGCACCCAGAAGACGCGATTGATAAATTGCTCGGAGGGATTGGAGGAAAACCTTTATTTGACGGTCTAGCGGGTGCCCTTGGCCCGACCTCGTGATGGATGTCATATTGCCTAACCCCCTCATCCTCGCCTGTGACTGCAAAAAGACAAGAGAATAAGTCCATGAGCGCCATGACCCCCGCCGTTTTTGCAGAGCACGGTCTATCTGAAGCGGAATACGATAAGATCCTTGATATCTTGGGCCGGGAGCCCAATCTAACCGAACTGGGCGTCTTTTCAGTCATGTGGTCCGAGCATTGTTCCTACAAATCATCTAAGAAATGGCTCAAAAAGCTGCCCACCGAGGCACCCTGGGTGATCTGTGGGCCCGGTGAAAATGCCGGAGTCATTGATATCGGCGATGGCCAGGCGGCGGTCTTCAAAATGGAAAGTCATAATCATCCGTCTTATATTGAGCCATATCAGGGCGCTGCGACAGGCGTTGGGGGGATCTTACGGGATGTTTTCACTATGGGTGCACGTCCAGTTGCTAACATGAACGTGCTGCGTTTTGGTGACGCCAGTCATCCCAAGACCCGCCATTTGGTTGCTGGTGTGGTTTCGGGTATCGGAGGTTACGGTAACTGTGTGGGCGTGCCGACTCTTGGCGGCGAATGTGCATTTCACGGAAGTTACGACGGTAATATTCTGGTCAACGCTATGACCGTCGGTATCGCGGATGCAGATAAAATTTTTTATTCTGCCGCTACCGGTGCCGGAAACCTAGTTGTCTACGTGGGCTCCAAGACCGGCCGGGATGGCATCCACGGTGCCACCATGGCGTCCGCAGAATTTACCGAAAATTCGGACGAAAAACGTCCTACAGTTCAGGTGGGTGACCCATTTACGGAAAAGCTCCTAATTGAAGCCTGCCTGGAATTGATGGCGACAGATGTAATTGTTGCTATCCAGGATATGGGGGCGGCAGGGCTTACCTCCTCGTCGTTTGAGATGGCGTCCAAAGGCGGGGTCGGTGTTGACCTGAATTTGGATCAGGTGCCAGCTCGGGAAGAGAACATGACGGCCTATGAATTCCTGCTGAGCGAGAGCCAGGAGCGGATGCTGATGGTGCTCAAACCTGGTGAGGAGGATACGGCACGTAAAATTTTTGAAAAATGGGAACTGGATTTCTCCGTCGTTGGCCGTCTGACAGATACAGGCCGCATGGTTATCCGTGAGAAAGGCGAGGTGGCGGCGGACCTGCCCATTGACCCCCTTGCGCTGGCCTCTCCGGAATATGACCGGCCCTGGGTGGTTGCGCCGCCGCCTGCCGACGTGTGCGCCGCCGATGTGCCTGCGCCGGGTCCTATTTTTGCGTTACTTAAAAATCTCATGGGATCTCCAGACCTATGCTCGAAACGCTGGATTTGGGAACAGTATGACCATTTGGTGATGGGGGACACTGTCCAGCGCCCGGGTGGCGACGCGGCGGTAGTCCGCGTGAGAGACACCCAAAAGGCTCTCGCCATCACAACTGACTGCACTCCCCGATATTGTCTCGCCGATCCGGTGATGGGTGGCAAACAGGCGGTTGCGGAAACGTGGCGGAACCTGACGGCGGTGGGGGCGCAACCGCTTGCCATCACTGATAATTTGAACTTCGGCAATCCCGAACGTCCCGAGATCATGGGGCAGTTTGTAGGTGCCATTGAGGGCATCGGAGCAGCATGTACGGTCCTCGAAGTCCCTGTCGTCTCGGGCAATGTGTCGCTCTATAACGAGACCAACGGAGAGGCCATCCTGCCCACACCGGCCATTGGTGCTGTTGGCCTCCTGACCGATTACACCCAAGCAGTCGGCCTCGCTTTTCCGGGCGACGGCCTCGCAGTCTATCTGATCGGTGAGACCCAAGGCCATCTTGGCCAGTCATTGTATTTGCGTGAAATCGCGGGCCGCGAGGAGGGTAAGGCGCCGCCCGTGGATCTGGACCGCGAGCGAAAAATCGGTGACTTCGTCCGAGATGAGATCGGCAGAGGGGTCATCACCTCTTGTCATGATATTTCCGACGGCGGGTTGCTGGTGGCCCTCGCCGAAATGGCCCTTGCCGCTAACATCGGCATCACCATAACAGCCGGCGGGGGTAGTCTGTCGGACCATGCTTGGGCGTTCGGAGAGGACCAGGCACGATATCTGGTGACCGCGGCAGGTAAACATTTTGTTGCGTTAGCCGAAGTGGCCCGCGTGCCGGTGACATGCATCGGTAGGACAGGTGGCGTGGCTTTGGTGTGGGGCGACCAGACTTTGACGCTTGATGAGCTCCGCGCTGCGCATGAGGACTGGCTGCCGGACTATATGGCGGGGTAGCACTATCATCTATTAAATTTAATACTTGAGTGGGCGTAATTTCCCTAGCAAATTATTGGATCCTTTTTCCAAAAACCTTGGTAGAAGGTATCTATGACAACCTACGATAAAGGATAATAGACCCATGGCGATGGATATTGCCGAAATTGAGCGCCTGATTAAGGAAGGTATTCCGGATGCAACGGTTCAGATCCAGGATCTGCGCGGAGATGGCGATCATTACGCGGCCTTTGTGACCTCGGCCCAATTTGAGGGGCTTAACCGGGTAAAACAGCACCAGCTTGTTTATGAGGCGTTGCAAGGAAAGATGGGAACGGACCTCCATGCACTTGCGCTTCAGACTAGCGTGCCGGAATAGCCCAAGCATAATAGCCATGTTTAACTTTTTGAAACGCTCACTAAAAACAGCCGGTGCAACAGCAACGACAGATACACAAGGATTAGAAATGAACGACCAACCCGTTAACGACCGAATTCAAGCTGAAATCAACAGCCAGGACGTGGTGCTTTTTATGAAGGGCAACCCCATGTTTCCACAATGTGGGTTCTCCGCTGCTACCGTGCAGGCGCTGTCTATGGCCGGTGTGAAATTCGGCAGTGTAGATGTGCTTCAGGATGCCGAAATCCGCGATGGCATTAAACAATTCTCGAACTGGCCCACCATTCCCCAACTTTATGTGAAGGGTGAATTTGTCGGCGGCTGCGACATTGTCCGAGAAATGTTTGAGACAGGCGAATTACAGGAGATGTTGAAGGAAAAAGGCATCGAACTGCAGGAAAGCCCTGCCAAATAAATTTAGCGGCACTTACTAAGATAGAAAAAACGGCCCTGAATGGGGCCCTTCTCTTTGTGGCAGAGATCTGTGTTGGGGTATGCTGCAATCTAACCCGTACGGATCATGTCTGCGCATTTCTCGGCGATCATGATGGTGGGTGCGTTCGTGTTGGAGCCGTTAATGATGGGCATGATGGACGCATCGGCAACGCGCAGACCATCAATGCCCCGAACCTTCAGTCTCGGGTCCACGACAGCTCGGTCGTCAATGCCCATTTTGCAGGTGCCGACGGGGTGATAGACGGTATCGCCGACACGGCGTATCCAGGCATCAATTTCGCCGTCTGATTGCACGTTCGGGCCGGGCTGAAGTTCGGCGGCAACATGTTTGGCCATCGGCGCTTCTTTCAGGACATCGCGCTGAATTTTGACGCCGTCCCTCATAGCGCGTCGGTCCCCTTCTGTTGCCAGATAGTTGGCCGTCATGCGGGGGGGCGCGAACGGATCACGTGATCTGAGTTTCAACCAGCCTCGGCTTTCAGGCTGGGTTTGATGGATGCCGTGATAAAACCCGTGTTTGTAGCCGAACGGAGATTTGGCGAAGGGCAAATGCGTGGTGGGGATCAAAGCCGGTACGAAATTACACTGAATGTCTGGGGTGGCCAGCTCGGGCCGGGTTTTGATAAAACAGCCGGCTTCAAGGGGAAAACTCGAACCTAAACCGGATCCGAACAGGTAGGCGCGAATAACATGGAAGGCCGCTTTATCGATGCGGAACTCATCATAGAGATCTACGTTGCCATGCACCGCCACCTGCATCCGCGCCACGAGGTGATCATGCAGGTTTTCGCCAACCCCGGGCAGGTCATGGACGATGTCAATGCCCATTTCCTTTAAGTGATCCGCCGGGCCAATGCCGGAGAGAAGAAGGAGTTGAGGCGAGTTGATGGCGCCGCCGGAGAGCACGATCTCGCGGGCCGCTCTTACGGTTTTGACCTGGCCGTTTTCAACATAGTCGAGGCCTGTGGCGCGACCATTCTCCATCCGTAGCCGCGTCGTGTGGCATTTTGTCCGCAGTGTAAGGTTGGGCCGCGAGAGTGCCGGGACCAGCAGAGCCCGCGCCGTGGGCCAGCGCTTGCCGTCCTTGATGGTGAAATGATAGCGGCCAAAGCCTTCCCTCTCAGGCTCATTAAAATCTTCTGTAACTGGAAACCCTGCCGCGCGTCCCGACTCGATGAGGGCATCATATAGTGCGTTTCGGATGCCATGGGACCTGACGGTCAGCGGCCCGCCCGTGCCGTGATGGGCGGCGCTTGGTCCTTGGAAGTCCTCCGTCTTTTTAAACAGTGGCAGGACATCGTCATAACCCCAGCCATTGTTGCCCATTTGCCGCCAGGTGTCGTAGTCGAGACGGTGCCCGCGTGTATAGACCATCCCGTTGAGCTGGTTAGACCCGCCTAGGACTTTGCCCCAGGGCCAGCGCAATCGTCGACCGTCGAGGCCCGGCTCCGGCTCCGTTTGGTACCACCAATTGTTATATTGATGGCGAAACAGGATCCCAGCCATGAGCGGAATTTTATAGAGTGGCATGCGGTCTCGCCCGCCAGCTTCTAGCACGAGCACACGGGCATCCATGTCTTCGGACAAGCGGGCGCCGATGACGCTCCCAGCAGAGCCTGCACCGACGACAATATAGTCGAAAGTCTCCGTCACTCCTGCTATGCCTGTTTGGTTGGCAATGGGCCGAAGTCGGTCAGGGCCATTTGTTGGCGTGCCAATTGCTCCATGAGATCTGCTTTTAGCCCGACGTACGACGGGTTATCCCACAGATTGTTGATCTCCGACGGGTCTTCTTGGAGATCATAGATTTCGCCCCAGTCATGGCCATGGTACATGGTCATGCGATAGCGATTGGTGACAAAGGTGCGGAGTCGTATCGGAGCGGCGAGTCCGAAATAGTCCCGCTGATCCTCTTGTTCTATGAGGGCGCATCCCGGTCCCTGATCCTCCGCCCCGCCAATTTCCGGCAAAAGACTCCTGCCTTGAATGCCGTAATAAGGTTCCAAGTCGGCCCGATCAAGGAAGGTTCGAGCTAGATCAAGGGTGCCAGATACTGCCGCCGTCACGCCCTGTTTTAACCGGTCCGGCGTATCCGCCCAAATAAAGGGCACCCGGATCAAGCCGTCATAATGGATCGGGCCCTTCAAGATCAACTGGTGATCACCCAGCAGATCGCCATGGTCGCTCGTAAAGACGATGACCGTGTTGTCTGCAATGCCAAGATCCTCCAACTTACCCAGCACTTGGCCGATAGAGTCATCGATCATCGTAATCATGCCACAGGTAAGTGCCATCACCTCGCGGACTTCCTGTTCGCTGGCCGCCGCAAATAGGCCCTGTCCTGACGTCACTTGATTGCCGTCGTCTCGGCGTTGGTGGGCCCACGCCACATTGGGCGGGGGTTGCGTGTTGGAAAAGAAGGAGTCGGGAACCGGCATGTCTTCTGGTTTGTACATATCCCAGTATTTTCCGGGCGGCGTAAAGGGGTGATGCGGGTCCGGATAGGACATCATCATAAAGAAGGGATCGTCTGCGTTGCTGGCCACATGGTTGTCCAGATAATCAAGAGACTTTTCTGTGATGTAACTGGAAGGATACAGTTCTTCCGGGATCGCCGTGCGCCAGGCCTGGGCAGCGGAGTAGTCATGCGGTAGGGAATTCTCTGGTCCTTTCAGATCATTGGAGTTCGGATATTTGGTCTCCAGCCACCGGGTATAGTCTCCGCTCACTTGGTCTGCGTGACCCGTTTGAAGGTCGACATGATCGAAACCGTAAAACGGCAGGGTAACTTCAAAGTCGGATCCTTCCAGCCAGTTCTTGGGATGCTCTTGGTCGTAAATTTCACTATCGTGATCAACCGGCACTGCATGCTCGAATCCCTCCGGCACAGGGGCTTTACCTGCGGCCGGTTCCGGCCGACCGTAGCGGGGCTCCAGCGGGGTCATATTCATCAGGTGGCTCTTGCCAATGAGCGCGGTCCGATAGCCTTGCAGCCGCATGAGATCTACGAAAGTATTTTGCCGAAGATCGAGGGGAACACCGTTATGTCGCACACCATGTAAAGATGGCATCCGGCCAGTCATCATGGTGGACCTGTTGGGCTGACAGATGGCACACGCCACGTAAAATTTATCAAACCGACGCCCGCGCGCTGCGATGGAGTCGATATTAGGTGTTTTGACTACCGGGTGGCCATAACAACCCAGGTGGTCCGCCCGATGCTGATCCGTGACGATAAAAAGAAAATTTGGCCGTTTAGTGTCTGAATAATTTTCTGCCATAATTTAGTGCGTCCTGCGCGTAATAAGCTTGTGTAATACAGGGTTTGGATTTTTAAAGCCTTATCCGGCCAACCTGGAGTGCCATAAATTAAAGACGATCAGAGCTCGTTTGAAAATCAAAAAAACCGCCTTTGAGAATTAGAGGCGGCTTTTTAGGAGTCGAGATCGACAATGCACTAGCGGGAGTAATATTCAATCACTAGGTTTGGCTCCATCTGCGCGGGGTAAGGCACGTCTGCGAGACCAGGCTGGCGGAGATAAGATCCTCGCATTTTGCCGTGGTCGACTTCGATATAGTCTGGCACGTCCCTCTCCGGGGACCCAGCGGCTTCGAGCACCAGGGGCAAATCACGGGATTTGTTTTTAACCTCGATCACGTCGCCATCTTTTACCTTATAAGACGGAATATTTACGCGCTTCCCATTCACAAGAATGTGACCATGGTTAATAAACTGGCGGGATGAGAACACGGTTGGCACAAATTTCATCCTGTAAACCACCGCATCCAGGCGCCGCTCAAGAATCCCGATTAGGTTTTCAGAGGTATCGCCCTGGCGTTGGTCCGCTTCCTTATAATACCGGCGGAACTGTTTCTCGCTGATATTGCCGTAATAGCCCTTCAACTTTTGCTTGGCTTGAAGCTGCAGTCCGAAGTCTGATTGTTTTTTTCGCCTCTGGCCATGAGGGCCCGGGCCGTACTCTCGGGTGTTAAATGGGGATTTGGGCCTGCCCCACAAATTAACGCGCAAACGCCTGTCAATCTTGTGCTTCGCACGGATGCGTTTTGTCATATTAATCTCTCTTTCACTCGTTGACCGGTTGTTGTTGTCCCGGTAGGCCTGATTAAGTATTACAGCATCTCTAATCAGACGGGGCTGTTGTCGCTTGGACCCGCATTCCCAGGAATAGCGCAGAGATATAGGGATTTTAATAGCACTGTCAATGGACTATTACAGGATATTGGTGGTTGTCAGGATGCCTCGAGTTCTGAGTTCCAGTATAAAAAATCCCGCCAACTCTCATGCAAATAGTTCGGCGGGAACGCGCGACCAGCTTCTTGCAGAAGGTGATTGGATGGTTGGACTGGTTTCCGGAGTATGTTTATGCCGGCCTCTCGGACAAGCTTGTTCCCCTTACGTAAATTACAGGCCGAGCATGCCGCGACAACATTTGTCCATTCCGTAAGGCCTCCACGGGACCGAGGAATGACGTGATCAAAAGTGAGTTCCTGGGTTGGGAATCGTGTCCCACAATACTGGCAACTGAACTTGTCACGAAGGAAAACATTAAATCGGGTGAAGGCTGGCCGGCGCGAAAGTTGCACATATTCCTTAAGCGAGATGACACTTGGCAACTTCATGTCCCATTTGGGTGAATGAATGAACCTGTCATATTCCGACACTACATTAACGCGGTCGAGAAATACGGCCTTGACGGCGTCTTGCCAGGACCAGAGAGACAATGGGAAATAGGTGAGCGGCCGAAAATCGGCGTTCAACACTAGGGCTGGACAATTTTCAAGGGCTGTTGACAAAATTTTATTCCCCTGGTGTTTCTCACGATAACGATGAAAAAGGCTTTTCAAACATATGGTCTGAAATTACTACTGAACATAGTATATTTCATCTGAGTGTTACACAATTCTTAGCCTATAAAATAGGGCAGATCTAATGATACTGTGTTAGTCAAAGCTTCGCTGGAGAAACTCCTGGGCAATACGGATACCCTCTGCATCAATGGAATGGCCGAGTCCTTCCCGGATATGGCCTTCGATTTCAATGCCGACGGCTGAGAGCGTCTCAACGGCAATGGCTTGCGACTGAGCCGGCACCAACTCGTCTTTATCGCCGTTGATCATAACCATTGGGGGACGGCAGCGGATCTCCTCGGCGATAAGGTCTGCGCCAAGGAGCCGGCCCGAATAACCCACCACGCCCGCCACCGCTCGCTTCCGGCGGGGTGCTGTAAACAGAGACATCATGGTCCCTTGAGAGAAACCGATAAGCGCTAGTTTATCCTCGGTGAGATTATGCGTTTCCAGTTGCTGGTCAATAAAGGCATCGAGGATGGGATGCGCCATTTCTGCACCCGCAAGCATGGCCTCTTCGGTTCGTTCCTGTAGGCTGAACCATTGGTAGCCGAAGGGGCTCATATCGCATGGAAATGGTGCGTTC
>PBNV01000042.1 GCA_002723345.1 Rhodospirillaceae bacterium | reverse complement strand
TGTTTTCGCTGCAAAAGGTAACGCGCGAAAATTTCCATTATCAAAACACAGCACATTTCCTGTCGACGTTATAGAACAATCATGTTGATGATATTGCCAATCGAGATCGCCTGTCGGCTCGAGTAGTTTACTGGACCAGGGCGCCTTCCAATTGCCAGGATCACCCAAAATCCACTTGAGTTCTCCACTCTCCTTATGGATCTTAATAATACAATCTTGCGTTCTAAGCGAAATCATCAGGGTATCATCGGAAGGATCGTATACGACGGCATTTGAGTGGCACCAATCCACGCTGTCGGGGAAACCGCGCTCAACCCAATATTTGGCGCGACTTCCGTAACAAATTCGGTAGGGATCAAGTATGTCGAGAAGCTTCCATTGATTAACAATGGTGCCATCAGGAGCAACCTCTAGAATAACATCACCCATCACTCGCGCAATTTCCGTATCTGCGCTCGGGTCCTCGTCGCTAGACGGCCAATCAAGATATTCGCGCTGCTCGACACTCATCAGAAGTAGATTTCCGTTAGGAAAATAATTTATTGTGTGATGCGTCAGCGGAAGATCAATGGGAATACTGTCGTCAGGTGCCTCCTTATCCTTCCACTTGCCAGAGATATGCCACTGACGAACAAGTTCTCCATTTTGTTTTGTCTCCCTGATTTGTCCTGCCGCGGTGAAAGAAAACAAGAGGTTCTTGTTTGGCAACAACCTCACATCTTGAGTTTGTTCAGCAAAATGCAGGTTAAGCCTGAAGGCCCCGGTCTGGTCTATTCCCAGCAGCCAGGCGTCTTTGTAGATGTGCTCCGATGCGCCTCCAGGCCGAACGTTGAATACCATCATACCCGGCTCCCGTTTCTCTGGGATACAAGTGACCAATTTATGGGGCGGAAGAGGACTGTTTTTCATTAAAGCAAAATCCAGATTGGAATGAAGTCAGGCAAAATGGCTTCTATAGCTGAGGCAAGATAAGGTTGGTGAAATTGCATATGTATGATCCGGTCGTAAAACAAAACCAGGAAAAACCAGGCCAAACTGGTATACAAAAAACTAACAGAGACCGAGCGCTTGGCCCAAAGCATCAAATACAAAAATATAAAAAGTGGAACAGCAATCTTTTGACCAACGAATAGCGTAACCAGGATCATGCCTATTATGGCTGAAATAAATTTCATCGATTTTGGCAAGACAGCCTGTTGAGATGCTTCTTTGAGCACCGAGAGCCGGTCCGAGGCGTTAATGCGGGCGCGACTGAGCGCTTTACCATCAATATAAATAGCCAGTAGTGCCAATAAAGCACCTGGCACGCCAACCGCGAGGGGAAATTGGCTAACACGAATATCCCAATCTGCGGCTATGTAAACAGAACCAACAAATACACAAAGCACAATAATAGAGAACGGCAGGGATACGACCGGATTGAACCCCCTTCCCTCACCTGCTTCTTGTGTGTCTTTTGTCTGGCGGTTTTTGACAATCCCTCGCGCAGCCAAAAAAATTGTGAGCACAATCAAACATACGATAACGAGCACGATAGGCCGGGAAAGCCATGCGTAACTGCCCTCGGCAAGTGTGGCAAGTTGGAAGCGGTTCTCTGAAATTCCACCAAGGATCAGGCCAAGTACGAGTGGTGGACGCGCCCAACCTGTCACCTTCATGAGGTAACCCAAAATGCCAAAAACTAGGCAAGTGATCCAAGCGCCGAGTGATGTTCCGCCAGCTAACCAGGCTCCCATAAAAATGAATAGTATAACCCCAGGAACGATCAAATGCCCCGAGATGAATGCTACCTTAGCAACATATTTGGCAAGAAACATGAGGGCTATCGCAGCCAGAATATTAGCAATAACTATGGTCCAAACCATGGCGAAAGTTATCGGTAAATCTGTTGTCAACATGTCTGGTCCTGGAAGCAAACCGACAAGCAGAAGTGCGCCCAAAAGAATGGCCATACCGAGACTGCCCGGGATACCAAACGCGATAGTGGGAATGAGGGCGCCACCTTTAATCGCATTATTAGCAGCCTCTGGCGCAATAACGCCGCGAATATCGCCCTTGCCAAACTTACTTTTGTCTTTGGCAGATTGAACCGCATGCCCATAAGCCACCCAGTCCACAATAGCTGCGCCAAGCCCGGGCAATATTCCGATATAAGTACCAATTGTGGCGCAGCGTGTTGCCAGCCACCAGTGCCTAAACGCGTCGCGGATACCATCCAGCATGCCGCCTCCCTCAGCCTGTTCTTTTGAAACCCGAGAGATATTTACGTTCCTCGTTGCTAGTTCCATCAGTTCTGGTATCGCGAATAGGCCAAGCACAACGGGAACAATGGGCAAACCATCAAGCAAGTAATCCTGGTCAAAAGTATAACGGTAGATGGCAACGGTTTGCGCGGAGCCAATGGTAGATATCAACAGACCGAGAAGGGCAGCCGCGACACCCTTCGTAATGGATCCTCCACTTAAGGATCCCACCATGGCAAGCCCCAAAATAGCCAGCATGAATATCTCGCCTGACTTGAACGCTGTAATGATAGGTGTGATGAGCGGTAAGGAGATGGCAAGAACAGCTGCCCCAAAAACGCCGCCGAAGGCAGACACTGTGAAGGCCGCCCCAAAGGCGCGGGCCGCCTGCCCCTTCTGGGCCAAGGGGTATCCATCCAAAATAGTTGCCTGAGATGCTGCTGTCCCCGGAATGCCCAGCATAACGGACGCGATAGTGTCACTAGTCGACGTCACGGCGAAGAGGCCAAGAAGTAGGGCGAAGGCGTTCACCGGTTCCATGTCAAATGTGAAGGGCAACAGCAGGATCATGCCCAATACGCCACCAAGACCAGGCACAGCCCCCATCCACATGCCTATGGTGACACCCAACACCATGAACCCGATAGCCGGCCAGGCCAGAACAGAGGTTAGTCCCGTCAATAACGCGTCAAATACCTCGGCACCGGACATTCCTCGCAACCCCAATCAATTTAAAAAAAAGCGGGGCGAGTTCCATCGCCACCGCTTTTATACAAGGACGTATTATATAATCCAGCAGCTACTTTTTCTTCTTTTTCTTAGATGCTCTTGCAATCCCAAACTCTTTAGCAAAATAATTTTTTGCCTCGGCAGGCATATTGTTGAAATTTGAGGCTAGCTTCTGCGCTTCCGGGCCATTGACAATTATTGGCGCCATCTTATTGCCCTTCATAAATGATGCCTGAGTAGCCGGGTCATTCCAATTATCAGTAAAGGCTTTTCTCAATACGGAAGTGATATTGTCCGGGGTGTCAGGATGCATCACCATCCACATGGTGTAGATCATGTAACTCGAAAACCACTTCATGGCCTCCCAGGCATCGCCAGAGGGCTCTCCACCCTTCACTTTGCGGTAATAATCGATAAAATACGGAACACCTTTTACGTGGGTTGGTTTGCGAAATTTACCCGTCTTGCCGTCGATTGAGGGGTGTTGGAACAACGCAATTGCCTGACCTTTTTTGATCAAATCATTGACATAAAATGCCCAATATCCGGGGTTGCCGGTGGAAAGTGCCTGAATTTCATTTTGAATGAGTGCCGCTTTCAACTTCGGTTGGTTCTTGTAACCTATCACGAAACGGTTCTCGATACCCAACACAGAGAAAGGCATCCTGCTAAAAAGCCCCAAATTTCCGCCTGGGATGCGTCCACCAGTCACGAACCCGCTTTTTGACGCAAAATCCTCACGTTTCTTTATTCCGCCTCCGATATCGGACCGGACGATAGTAATGAAGGGAAAGCCACCACCTGTGCCAAGAATTTTAAATTTAGCCGGCTCGTAACGTATACCGGGTAGACCCATGTTTATGCCGATTAGGTTCAAGGGGCCAAATAATATCTGAGTACCGTCTTTTTTTCCTTTTTTATAGACGTAGTTGATACCCTTCTGCCCCCCTCCACCGACAATATTTTTCACAATAACATTGGGATTACCGGGAATATACTTCGAAAAATTCTTCGTGAATCTGCGAGCGTTTCGAGTTAGCCCACCACCGGCCCCAGAGGGCACTATCACCTCAATGGTTTTTCCCGCGAAATTCGCGGCAGTTGCAGCGTGGGGTGCAGAAAGCATCGCTAAACACGCTCCACCCGCAAGCAACAGTAAAAATTTGAGAGAACTAGAAAACATCAGGCGCTCCTGTAACTTGGGTTGCATTTAGTCATAAAATCGATGACCCGTGAGATTAAAATCTACCGCGATTTAAGAGGTTATCCAAGCACATTACCCAAATAAGACTGGATTACAGACTTCCTGTGATCTGATTAGAAAAAAATTAGCAGTTACCGAGATCCAAGCGGCAAATTACGGGCTTTCACTGCTCCTCGGCTTCTGTTGGATAGAGTGAGCTGATACGAGCACCCCCAAACGTTTGCCAAGAAACAAGGTCATTTGGATCAATCAAGTGAGCCTCGAATAATACTTTTTTATCGCCGTCCCTTCTCATTTCTCGGATCCGCGTCCAGAAGGGCATGTCATTGGGATGATACTCAGCCTTGAGCCACTCATTCCAGGTCAGATCCTCAATATGACATGCTCGAGTCAACTGGTCCCTCAAAGGCAAACAGGTTGAGTCAATGATAAGCATATTGTTATTTGGGAGCCTATGCGCGTCGCCCATTGCCCAGGAAATTACCCTCTCTGGATCATTATCATCAGAGGAGGTCCACACCTCCGTTACCTTCATACTCTCCTCGTCTACGGCATATTCAACCGCACGGGCAAAACACTCATGGGGTGCGGCTTGAGGCGCGTACGGCTGCGCTCGGCAGATTCCGTTGTCATACATAAGGATCGTACCATCCACCGTCACCCTTGGATTGTGGCCATGGTAATGCCAACGGAGGTTATGCGTAGGCTCGAGTAACTTCTCTTTTTGGGGGCTTGTCCAATTCTCATGATCACCCAAGATCCATTTAATTTCACCCGTCTGTTTGTCGATTTTGATGATCGCGTCCTGGTTACGTAGAGAGACAATCACGCTGTCATCGCGCGCATCGTAGGTGATGCCATTTCCATGTGTCCAATCCAGATGCTCTGGAAATCCGCGGTTGTGCCAGTAAACCTCCATCAAATGATAGGACCAGCGGTAAACATCCAAATGATCAAAAGTGTTCCAATTCCAGACAATCTCTCCGTCGGGAGTGAACTCGACGAAATTATCACCGACAACCGGTTGAGTGGCGCGAGGAGCATTCGGATCAGATTCACTGGTATAGTAATTTTCAATGTGACGGGCATTCGCGGTCATCGCAAGAAAATTCCCATTGGGCATTTGATGGGGCTGATGATGAAGGCTAGCCGCCTCAATAGGGATAGCCCCGACAACCTCGCCTCCAGGTCTACCGGTGGCATAAAACGTCCGGACAATATTGCCGCACATGTCCATCTCAATTGAGCGAAAATCGACATGATGGAAAAAAAGGTTCCCATTGGCGAGCTGATGCACCCCAGCAATCCGGGCATCCGAAATATAATACCAGACACATACACCCTCTTCATCTAGTATCAAAAGCATGCCCCATCGCACAGTGAACTGAACCTGCGCAGGCGTCATAAATTGCTGCCGCTGATTAACGCGGCGACGCACGCTCAAGAGGGTATACCCAGGCTCCATCTCGGATAAATTAACGGTCTTTACGTCTATAGTGGGCCATTCTGCGCTGTCACCTGGCAGCGGCGGGGTCTTGTAGGAAAGTGTCACCGCCGGCAAATCCCCTGCCTCAACGATGATCTGGTGTTCCGTGTCCGCACGAATGCCTATCACAGGGAGCCCCACGGCAGGGTAGTAATCCAGGCCGTAGGTTACCGTCCGGATTTTTCGGCCATCCGCAATGGTCAACTTAGTAGTCACTGGGTCAGTCGTTGAAAATTTCACAAGCGCCACCAGCGGAACATTTTCATTTGGATTTTTTTCGATCACCGGTGGCACCGTAAATAGGGTCATATTTTTCCACTCGGAACGTGATTTCATATTGCAATTTGGTATCCTTACCAATGGAACTTTCCCTTGAAAAGTCTGCTCCCAGGCAGCAGGTGGTAACGGCAGCAATTGACAGATTTCGCCTTAATCCCCCAATATGACCTGCAACAATCACTGGAGCGGTCTAATATTGGCGCTATATGCTGACTCAGCTTATCCGGTCCGAAAGGACCTAGAGGCGGTTCATGAGAAACAACTGGCCCAATTCGGTGTGGCTGGCGCGTGGGGCTCTGGTGCCCAGCGCCTAGCCGTTGCAAGAGAAACCCGAGATGCCGGCATCGATGCTGGAATTTATGAAGCGCCAGATGATCCGGGTCCACCCAATGAGAATGACCTCCCCCACGCCGCGAAAAAAGTCATCCACAAATTAACGGTAGCACCTAAAGAATTTGTTGAGGACTCCTATGATGAGGCACTGGCAGGTGGATTGAGCGATGCCGAGTTTGTCGAGATGGTCGGCATTGTCGCGCGCATCACGGCCATCGACGTCTTCTCCCGCGGCATCGGTGTGCCGCTGCGGCCCCTTCCCGAGCCTCAGCCGGGATTACCCAGCCGGAAACGGCCCCAAGCAGCCGTTCAGGAACAGGCCTTTCCGCCCACCATTCCCAATCCGCCGGACGGCGGACGGGAAGCAGAGGAGCTATATGGCAAACAGCCCAAACCTTACATAGTGCGAGGTCTTAGCCTTGTTCCAGATGAGCTTCGGATGCATGTAGAACAAGAGCAGGTACAATACCTACCAATGGGTAAGATACTGCAACCCCAATACCAACATCATGACGGATTAAGTCGTGCTCAAGCAGAGATCGTCGCCGGTAGGGTTTCCGCACTCAACGAGTGCTTCTTCTGAACCACCGGCCATGCCCGGTTCCTCCGTGAGAGTGGACGTGATACAGATATGACTATAAACCTGAGAGCCCTCGTGGATCCGACGCAGGAGAGCGGCGTACCGGGAGGCGCCGCACTCCTTGAGTTCTCTGAAGCTGTTATCGGCCCGGACCGTGAGCGACTCGACGCCGCCCGGGACGTCCTGGCTCTAACGTTAAGTCCAGCCGCTGTCTCAGGAGCAGCCGCTATCGCGGGCAACTTCTCGAAAAATGACAGGATTGCAAACGCTTGCGGGATCCCAGTCGACTCCATCGTGATGAACATCACTGAGGACATCCGAGCCGACCTAGGGTTAAACGATTTTAGATCGGCAATTAACACCTTTAAATATATGTAAAAGGAACAATAACGTGGTGCGTGGTGCGCTTTACGCCTGACCTATACCTTACTGGCCACCTCCGCCAGTTGTCGCATTAAATATTGAACACCGGATAGGCGATCTGCTGCCTTGTCCCAAGCCCGCATGAACACCAGTTTATGGTCGGGCCGGAGTTTAGCTGTTCCAGCCTGGGTTGTAATAAAAGCTACCAATCCCTCAAGATTGATAACTTGATTGTTGCGAAAAGTAATAACGCCACCCTTGGGTCCAGCATCCACCTTGGCAACATTGGCGGTCCGGCAGAGTTGCTTAATCCCCACGATAGCCAGTAAATTATCTACTTCCAATGGTAAGGAACCAAATCGGTCAATAAGCTCCGCGGCAAAGTCCTCAATCTCTGTCGCGTCGAGTAGACCAGCTGCCCGGCGGTAGAGCGCTAGTCGAACCCCCAAGTCTGGCACATACGCCTCGGGAATCAGGACCGGCAGACCAATGTCCATTTGCGGCGTCCATTGATCCTCTGCCAAAACGCTATGATCATCCGTGGATTTAGCCGCAGCCACAGCCTCCTCCAGCATCTGATGATAGAGCTCGATTCCGACTTCCTTAATGTGACCAGACTGCTCATCGCCCAGCAAATTTCCAGCTCCACGAATGTCCAAGTCGTGGCTCGCAAGCATGAACCCGGCCCCCAGACTGTCGAGCGCCTGCATGACTTCAAGCCGTTTCTGCGCGGCCGATGTCACCTGTTGGCTTTGAGGCAGCGTTAAATACGCATAGCCTCGCAGTTTCGACCGCCCGATGCGTCCTCGCAACTGGTAAAGCTGAGCTAGACCGAAACGGTCCGCCCGGTGAATTATGATGGTATTCACGGAGGGCAGATCAAGACCGGACTCAACAATATTAGTTGATAACAGAAGATCGTAAGCGCCCTCATAGAACGCGTTCATCACGTTATCCAATTGCACCGGCGGCAATTGGCCGTGGGCGACAGCAATCCGCAGTTCCGGCACCAGTTCCGATAGTTCCGTCTCGAGGTGGCTGATATCGGAAATCCGAGGGCAGACATAGAATATCTGCCCGCCCCTTAGACGTTCCCGATTGATGGCTTCACGCAACACCATGGGGTCCTTTGGGGTTACAAACGTTCGAACAGCCAGCCGATCCACTGGCGGAGTGGTAATAAGGCTCAATTCCCGAACACCGGTGAGAGCCAGTTGCAAAGTCCTCGGAATGGGCGTCGCGGTTAGTGTGAGCACATGAACATTCGTCTTAAGTTGTTTCAAACTTTCTTTATGCGCGACTCCAAAATGTTGTTCCTCATCAATAATGAGTAAGCCAAGACGCTGGAACTGAATGTCTTTTCCAAGAAGCGCATGGGTGCCGATGACAATATCCACAGTCCCATCTTCCAGTCCGGCTTTGGTGGTATTGACATCCTTCTGGCTCACAAGTCGCGATAACTGCGCGACCCTCACCGGAAAGTCCTTAAAACGCTGACTGAACACCCGGAAGTGCTGGCGCGCCAGAAGTGTCGTCGGCACGACCACGGCTACCTGTTGGCCCTCCATAGCGGCGACAAAGGCGGCTCGGAGGGCTACCTCTGTTTTTCCAAACCCGACATCGCCACAAATGAGCCGGTCCATGGGCCGACCAGCTGAGAGATCTCTGATGACATCGTCAATTGAGCGCAACTGGTCTTCAGTTTCCTGGAACGAAAAACCGGCACAGAATGCATCATATGTACCTGCTTGAGGTTCAAAGACCTCACCCGCTTTGAGCTGACGTGCCGCAGCAATGGTGATCAATTGATCAGCCATTTCGCGGATACGTTCTTTAAGTTTTGCCTTGCGTGCCTGCCAAGCCACGCCACCTAGTTTATCGAGCCTCGCCTCGCTTCCCTCTTCGCCATAACGAGAAATGACATCTATATGTTCCACCGGCAAAAACAATTTGTCACCCCCATGGTAGATAAGAGTTAGACAATCGTGCGCCGCACCGGCCACGTCCAAGGTTGCGAGTTCCTCAAACCGACCAATGCCATGTTCTGCATGAACAACCAGGTCGCCGGTATGAAGTGCAGCAGCCTCGGCGATGAAGTTTTCTGGCTTGATGCGCCGCCGGCTGCGACTCTGCAGACGCTCGCCCCACACGTCCTGTTCCGTGATCACCGCGACGTCAGGCGAAGTAAACCCGCTTTCCAAAGGCAAGACTACTGTTTGGATGGCTGTGTCTGAGGGTTCGGAAGAGATGGATAAGCCGTGCTCGCGCAAGATCCCAGTTAGGCGATCGCAGGAACCCTCACTCTGACAGGCGAGCATCACTCTCCGACCAGCACGCACTTCATCCTCAGCAAATGTTTTTAGGGCATCAAAAACATGAGTGTCGGCCTGAGCCCGGGCACCGGCAAATGTTTTACCCGGTCGGCCACCTTTATCCTCAACCGCGCCAGCGCTCTCGGGGACTGCAAACGGGTGGAATTGAATGACCGCGCGTTTTGCCAGCAACGCGTCAAACTCCGTGCCGGTAACATAAAGCCGATCAACTGGAAGTGGATTATATATGGTCTCGGCGAAGACGAGCCCCTTAGCTGCCATATCGGTCCGGGCATCAAAACAATCCTCAATCAGGGTGAGCCGGGCATCCCGGGCTTCCGCCACCTGGTAGTCAAACACAATGGTACCCTTCGGAACATAATCAATAAGCGTTGCAAGTGCCTCCTGGAACAGAGGCATCCAGTGTTCTACGCCCATATAGGACCGCCCGGCTGAGATCGATTCGTACAGAGGATCATCAGACTTTGGCATGCCGAACAGGGCCCGGTAGCCCGTGCGGAAGCGGGTGATGGCGTCTTCATCCAACTGAAGCTCAGAAACCGGCTTCAGTTTAAAAGCATCCATGACCCTTCGCGTGCGCTGGCTGACGGCCTCGAAGCTACGGATACTCTCCAGGTCCTCCCCAAAGAAATCCAGCCGTAAGGGGTCTTCGAAACCGGGCGGGAACAAATCGATAATGCTGCCCCGGAGTGCATACTCACCAGGCTCCATGACAGTATCGCTCCGTCGATACCCATTACTGTCCAAAAAACTCACGAGCCTCTCCCGAGGAACGCCCCCCGTTTGCGATACGGAGAGAGACACCCCCTGAAACGCCCGGGGTTCTGGAACCCTCTGGAGGACTGCAGCTACTGTGGCCACGACAATTCTGCTGCCAAGGGTGTTTCGCTCAAGAAGCGTCGTCAGCGTGTCGATCCGCTGTGCAATGATATCGCTCCGAGGCGAGACCCGGTCATAGGGCAAACAATCCCAAGCCGGAAATGGCAAAACATGAACATCCGGCGCAAAGAAATTTAATGCCCTTACAGCCTCAGACAGTCGTTTGTCATCACGGACGATGAATAGAACATCGCGTCCCTCTCCCTGCGCCGCAACCTCAGCAGTAACGACAGCGTCGTACCCTTCGGGCACGCCGGCATAGAGAATGCTCTTAGGCAGCCCTATTACGACCTCTCCACCATCCATCAGCTAAAGATCATCCTTGAAGAAAATAATCTCGCGCATAAGGTTTGCATCCACGTGGTTAGGAACAGGTTCTGCACCCATGATCCAATTGAGGAGAGCGTGGTCACTCTCGTCGAGCAGACGATCAAAAGATGCCAAAACATCCTCAGTCATGGCATCGAGATATGCTTCCGCATAGCCACCAATAATTTTATCGGCCTCCTTCGTACCCCGATGGGTAGCTTTGTATAGTAGTCTTTTGCGCGTTGCGTTCATTGAGGCAGGGTATCCTTTTTCTTGCGCGGTGTACTCTATCGCTTGGCCAGGATATAAATCTTTGGTGGCCCCATGTCAGCCCCATAGGCCCCGATTCGATGAATTCACAGAAAAAGACCCATGCGACCTGAAATACTGTTTTCACTATACGCTCCCGTCACCAGTCTTAACGGCGTTGGGCCCAAGATCGCTAATCTTATTGCTAGGGTGGCCGGAGACCATATCGTGGATTTGTTATGGCACCTGCCCTCGGGTCTTATCGACCGGCGCTACGCGCCCAAATTATGTGACGTCCGAACAGGCGTGATTGCGACCCTTACAGTCACTGTTACCAAGCATATCAAAGCCCATAACCGGCGCCAGCCGTATAAAATTGTTTGCTCGGACGATACTGGAGTGCTGACATTGGTATTTTTCCATGCCCGGGAAGATTATCTGCGCCGCCTCTTGCCCGAGGGAGAAGAACGAGTTGTGAGCGGCCTTGTGGAGGGATATGGCAACGAATTGCAAATAACCCATCCAGACCATGTTGGCAGGCTCAAAGATCTAGAGCAGTTGCAATCCGTTGAGCCCGTATATCCCCTGACACAAGGACTGTCCCTCAAAGTGCTAAGCAAGGCTGTCAAAGGTGCGCTGGCGGGCCTGCCGGAGCTCCCTGAGTGGTTGGATAAGCACTACATCACCAAACAGAATTGGCCCGCCTGGAGAGATGCCGTGCTGGCGGCCCATTCACCAGAAAACGAGGAGCAACTCTCTCTGAATACGCCGTGTAGAGAACGGCTAGCTTATGATGAAGTTTTGGCCAATCAACTTGCCCTTGCGCTTGTGCGCTCGCAACGGCGTCGCCGGACGGGACGCTCAATCAAAAGTAGTGGTGACCTGCGCCAGAAACTGCTGGATAGCATCCCTTTCTCACTGACCCCCTCGCAAGTGGCAGCAGCAGACGAAATTACGGCGGACCTTGCCTCTGACCAGCGAATGCACCGGCTGCTGCAGGGTGACGTTGGCAGTGGCAAAACCGTAGTTGCCCTTTTAGGCATGGCCGCAGCTATTGAGTCTGGTCATCAGGCTGCTCTGCTCGCACCGACGGAAATATTAGCGCGTCAGCATTTTGCCACGATCGAGCCTTTGGCGAGAGCGGTGGGTATTTCTATTCAACTTTACACGGGCCGGGACAAGGGAACGGCCAGGGCAGCAATCCTGGAGGGGTTCAAAACTGGTAGCACACAACTTGCCGTCGGTACACATGCGCTTTTTCAGGAGGGGGTTGAGTTCGAGGACCTTGCATTCTCGGTTATTGATGAACAGCACAGGTTTGGCGTTCATCAGCGTCTTGCCCTGTCGGGTAAAGGTGAGGCCTCTGATGTGTTGGTGATGACGGCAACACCCATTCCCCGGACCCTAACGCTGACGGCCTATGGGGACATGGATTCATCGCGGCTCACCGAAAAACCGGAGGGTCGACAACCCATTGATACCCGAACTTTCCCGCTCGAGAGGCTCGACGAAATCGTCTCAGCAGTCCAGCGTGCTTTGGCTCTAGGCGCTAAAATCTATTGGATATGCCCGCTGGTTGAAGAGTCCGAGGCTCTCGATCTCGCCGCAGCCGAGGACCGATATGCTCACCTGAAACAAGTGTTTGGCGCTCAAGTGGGCCTCGTACATGGGAAAATGAAAGGACCGGATAAAGACGCCGTCATGGAGAACTTTGCGGGATCTGGGATCGATATTCTAGTTGCTACTACGGTGGTGGAAGTCGGTGTGGATGTGCCGGAAGCAACAGTCATGGTGATTGAGCACGCGGAGCGCTTCGGGCTCGCGCAGCTTCACCAGCTCAGAGGACGTATTGGTCGGGGAGCGAAAAAATCCACCTGTATGCTGCTCTATGGAGCGGGGCTCTCCGGTCAGGCGCGCGAGCGCCTCAAGATCATGCGGGAGACAGACGATGGGTTTCGAATTGCGGAGGAGGATCTGCGGCTTCGAGGTGCCGGGGAACTTATGGGCACCCGTCAAAGTGGATTGCCAGTATTCAAAATTGCGGACCTCATGGCCCATTCAGACCTACTCCAGGCGGCCCGGGACGACGCCAAAATTATTATAGAAAAAGATCCTGAATTACAGTCTGAGCGAGGGCGGAGATTGCGGGTGCTCCTCTACCTTTTTGAGCGAGATGAGGGTGTCCGCTTATTGCGAAGTTGAGAATATTCCTTTCATTGGATCTTAGAATAGAGTTAGAGAGTTTAAACCCTATCCAAGGAATTATTGTTTTATTTTTTTTTAGGGACAAGTACGGGCGTCTTTTCTTTTTCCCGAAAAATTTCTATGTCCTCAAATGTAGCTGCGGATGTTTTAGGAGCTTCTTGTTCTGCAAGAGGTCGCCGGTCAGGAGGTGTAACGATCCCACCAGAAATTACCATTTTCACAGCTTCCTCCACCGACATGTCGAGCGGAATAACGTCTTCGCGAGGAATAAATAATAAGAACCCAGAGGTGGGGTTGGGAGTTGTAGGCAAGAAAATGTTAACGGTGGTTTCTTCTGTTAGGTTCTGCACCTCGCCTTTAGTCGTCCCGGTAATGAACCCAATGGCCCAGATACCACGGCGTGGATATTCCACGAGCACCGCCTCGCGAAAGGCGTTGGACTGCTGCGCAAGCACCGTCTCGAAGATCTGTTTGACCGCTGAATAGATGCTCCGGATCACCGGCATCCGATTTAGGACGCGCTCGCCTGTATGGATCACCCAACGACCCAGAAACCCTGCCGTCAACGCGCCAATGAGTGTCAAAAAGATGACCAGAACGACAAGCCCCAACCCCGGAAGACTAAAGGGTAGATAGGACTCCGGATTATATTGGGCGGGTATAAGTGGGGTGATGCGCTCATCAATAAACGTGATGATCCACCAGGCCAGTAATACGGTAACCCCCAGCGGCGCTGTCACAAGCACTCCTGCCAGCAAGTAGCCTCGCAACCTACCACCGAGTGTTCGTTTCCGGACGAGGGGGGTACCGGATCCTTGGTTAACTTCTAGTTTTTCGGAATTCATTACATTATCCAACGGATGAGTGCGTAGCTCCGCTTATACTAGGGGTAGGGATAAATGGAAACTCAATATTGTTCAAATCGTTATCCGGAAAACAGATACAAGTCGATGATCCCGCCTTGCCGGACCATAGCCTCATCATATGTTCGGCATCCTTCACGGGATTACAGACACCTCCGAGATGTCTGATCGGTGTTCATACAGGTCAGAACATAATGCCGTTCTTTCCAAGAGCACGATATGCGTTACACTCCCGGGCCATGACTGATATTGATAGAAGATACTATCTGGACTTCCCCTTCGTGGGCGTGGGTGTCGTCGTCTGGAAGAACGATGAATTTCTTCTCATTCGCCGCGGGAAGGAGCCCATGAAAGGCGAGTGGAGTATCCCGGGGGGTCGTCAAAACCTTGGAGAGACCATCAAAGAAGCTGCCATCCGCGAAATCCGCGAGGAAACCGGCCTGGACATCGATATTATCGGCTTAATCGATGTGATCGACTCCATCCGAAAAGACGATAAGGGTGTCGTTGCCTGGCACGCCACCCTTGTAGACTATGCCGCTCGCCATATCTCTGGCGAAGCCGTCGCCGGCGACGATGCTCTAAGCGTCGGTTGGTTCACCCTTGAAGATTTGCAGGAGCTCGGCCTATGGAGCGAAACTGCCCGCATTATTCGAAAATCTGCCCAAATCGCCCACATACTGCCGCCACGATAGAAATCGCGTGGGGCCATTCCCATCGTACTGATGCGGTCTCAAGAAGCTTGTTATCGAATTACCATCACTGAATTTCTGGCGTATTCCATGACCTTAAAGGCAACACTGCCCATGAAAAAGCGCTTTAGTCCGGTCTTGCCGGTGTCACCCAAAACTATGAACGAGTAATCTGCACCGGCTTTTATTATCTCTTCAACAGGATTGCCAGTTTTGATGAATGCATCTGATGGAATTATGCCCCGCGACTGCAGCAATGCTGTGGCTTGATCCACACTCGACTGGGCATCAGACTGGCTTTCGTCATCAATGGCAACCGACATCACGGAGACCTTTGACCCGTCCCTTTTTGCGAGATCGGATGCTTTCGCCACCATGTCCAAAGCACGCTCAGAACCGTCCGTGCATAAAAGTTTGCCGTGGCCGGTTTCCAAATCTCTGGAAATGCAAACGGAACAGGGTGCATGCACTGCAACCTTCTCCGCTACAGCTGGATCCCAAAAGCTTTTTACAAAACTACCCTGCCCTTCGGTCGATCCAAGTATGATCAAATTATACGGGCCTAAATCGTACTGATCTAGGATACCTCCAGCGACGGAGGATGCCGTCTTCAACTTGAGAACTATGGATTTACCACTCTCGTTTCGATATTCAATTTTATTATCGCCAAGGGGATCTCCATCAACATCCGTGTGGGCGCTTTGCTGATCCCATAGCGCTGCTTGCTCCTCGGTCTCGATGAGCATATCCCTGCCTTTTTTTAGGTAAGTGATTCCCGGAAGCTCTAAGCCCCAATTCAACATATTCTCCCGAGCCACGCGCACTTGAAGCCCGCCCGTTCTCAGTCCTTGGTCAGTAGGCCGGACATAGAGAAGGATAATATCGGCATCTTCACCTGCGCCGAGCCGCGCGGCATAACGCAACCCTCGATAGGATTCTTCCGAACCATCAACACAGACAAGAATACGGAACCGG
Source organism: Rhodospirillaceae bacterium (assembly GCA_002723345.1). Classification (GTDB taxonomy): domain Bacteria; phylum Pseudomonadota; class Alphaproteobacteria; order Rhodospirillales; family UBA2165; genus TMED167. The sequence goes on along the minus strand of PBNV01000042.1, from coordinate 18,194 downwards.
CTTTTCCGGATCTCCGCAATCTCAGTAGGATCAGTCACAGCATCCGCCATCGGACGGTACCCCCTTTTTGGGATCATTACGGTACGCTCGGACTGGTTCTAGACGCCCAGTAATGGCCAATAAAGCCACGCAGACAGCAACATAATAACGGTTGAAGTTAGCGCCATTTTCCATCCAACCGCAAGGAAATCTGTCGTCTTTAAATAACCGGACGCATAGACAATGGTACACGCGGGCGTGCCCACCACCGTGAGGTACGCAAAAGCCGAGGAAACAGCCGTAATAAATCCAATAATGACAGGGCTTTCACCCGCCACATCCGCCATGTTTAGGACGACAGGGCCGAGAACCGCAACGGCAGCACCGTTCGACATCGTGTTTGTGACCGCGGTGGTCAAGACCGACACTGCTGCCCAAAGTCCAAAGCCCTCATCTGCACCCAGTGGGGCAAGCATGGAGAGAAAACTCTCGGCAACCCACTTGGCCGCGCCGGTATCTTTCATTTCGATGCCTAGAGAAATGGCAGCACCGTAGAGCAAAACCACACCCCAGTTGACCCCTGAATTAATGTCCTCCCATTTAACGAGGCCTGCTACCAAGAACGCGGTCGCACCTAGTACCGCGATCGTGCCCATCCCGACATCGTCCGATACGAAAATCCAACCCAGGAGAACCAGAAAAAATAAAAAAACAGAAACCCAATCCGCACGGTTCATGGCGCCCTCGGACTCGACCTGATGACGCAGCTTTACAACCGCGCGAGACAGATCCCTATATTCAGGCTTGAACGTGAAAAAGAGGATCAAGGTCACAAAAGGGAGCTGGATTAGAAACATGGGATAGGCAAACGTCATCCAACGGACGTAATCGATGATATACTTGAAAGTTTCCGGATTTGACGGGTCGTAGAAAAACTCTCGCCAGTAGCCAATCATTATTGCGTTCCGAGCTCCGCCAGACGGCGTCCCAATGCCAGCCACAGACGCCCCATAGGCAATGGAGAACAAGAGGACCGCCGCAAGGCTACGCACTTTCCTCGGATCATCTGATGTGAGGGTCACAAGGGTGATCCCCACCGGCAACATCATTGCCGCAACAGTGTGTTCCCCGATGAAGGAGGCCAACAAACCGGAGACCGCGGAAATACCAAAACACACACGAGTGGTCTTGGTCCCTGTTATGCGAACGATCAGCCAAGCAATACGTCTGTCGAGTTTTTGTTTGACTACCGCGACCGCCAGCATAAGAGACCCTAAAATGAATAAGACAGAGTCATTCCACAGAGTTTTGGCGACAGTCGACGAGTCGATGCCAAGTAAGAAAATCTGACCTAAAACGATTAAGAGCGCCACTCCGGGCAGTGGAATAGGTGCCGTGATAAACATTATGGTCGCCATCACCGACATCGCGAGGACGATCATCCCCTCTTCTGTGAGCCCCTCGGGCAGTGGCCCTAAGACCATGGCGGCCCCAACTGCTAAGGCTATGAAAAACCAACGTTTTTCCCAAACATAATGAATAGAAAAATCCGAGAACAGATCGAACAAACTGCCGAGGGGGGTACCCTCCAGCTTATCGTGGATCTCGGTAACCGTTGCCCTCGGGAAATTCATGTTCCATCTCGCATATCGGCCCTCTTTTTAGCCAACGGCCCGAAAGCCTAATTTAATCCGCACACCCACGTCTCAGAGCCGCAATCGAGGCGGTATAATCAACGCCATTAAAAACCGCGCTACCAGCAACGACAGCAGTGGCGCCAGCCGCGATTACCGTCGCCACATTACTCGGGTTTACGCCACCGTCGACTTCAAGTTCGATATCCCGGTCGCCGATCATCTCTTGGATCCGGCTAATTTTTCTCAACTGTGAGGGAAGAAAAGCTTGTCCACTGAAACCAGGATTAACCGACATGACCAAAATCAAATCGACGCTGTCTAATACATATTCGATCACCGTTTCCGGCGTTGAGGGATTGAGCGATACACCCGCTTTTTTCCCCAAGTCTCTGATTACTTGAAGACTGCGATGCAGATGCGTATCAGCTTCGGCATGAACGGTTATTATGTCAGCACCAGCCTCAGCATATTGGCGCAAGTAAGGTTGCGCGGGATCAATCATTAAATGCACATCAAATGGCTTGTCCGTCACCGAGCGGAGAGCGCCGATAACGGGCGGTCCAAAGGTAAGGTTTGGCACGAAATGCCCATCCATCACATCAATATGAATATAGTCGGCGCCCGCTTCATCAACGGCCCGCACTTCTTCGCCCAGCCGCGTAAAATCCGCCGACAAAATCGATGGGGCAATTTTGAACGCGGTCATAATATATTGTTATCCGCAGCCTAAGCTGCCTCCCCTTGATACTGAGCCGCGCAGGCCGCACTGTTTTGCCGTGCCCTCTCCAATAATTGGGCTTGCGCAGCCGGGTTATTGCTATTGTCACCGCCCCAGACCTTCAAGGAGCTGGCCTGCAAGGCACGTCCGTAGGAATAACTCAACGCCCATGGCAACCTGTCTTTTTGTGCGTTCATGGCATTTAAGTGGGCACTGGCATCAGCTTCACTTTGTCCACCAGAGAGAAACATTATACCTGGAACGGCGGCGGGGACTGTACGTCGCAGGCTCTCAACTGTGCGGGCAGCAACCGTCTTTACGTCTGCCTGCTGCGCACAATCGGTGCCAGCGATGACCATATTTGGCTTTAATATCATGCCCTCCAACGCCACGCCTTGGTCATATAGTTCAGCAAACACTCGTTGTAACGTTAATTCGGTAACGTCGGCGCAACGATTAAGACTATGTGTACCATCCATCAAAACCTCAGGTTCTACTATCGGCACCAGGCCTCCCTCCTGGCAGATTCGGGCGTAGCGCGCCAAGGCGTGCGCATTGGCATTGATGCAATACATCGACGGCATACCGTCTCCTACGGCAATAACAGCTCGCCATTTCGCGAACTTCGCACCGAGCAAGACATAATCTGCGACCCGGTCCCGCAATCCGTCTAGTCCTTCGGTCACTTTCTCATCTTCAGCGCCCGCCAACGCTTTTGCACCAGTGTCCACCTTGATGCCAGGTAAAATACCCTTCTCCTCCAATATCCTGGTGAACGATGTGCCGTCTGCCGCGTTTTGGCGGATGGTTTCGTCGTATAGTATAACACCACTGATATACTCGCCGAGCCCGTCGGCACGGAATAGCATTTCCCTGTAGTCCCGACGCGTGTCCTCCGTCGACTTGACGCTGATTGAATCCAGCCGCTTGCCAATCGTGCCCGTGCTCTCATCCGCTGCAAGCAACCCTTTGTTGTCAGCAACCATGGCATTCGCAATAGCGGCCAAATGATCCAAATTCATACCTTCACCTCCCTCGTTTATTTTTATGTAGCAATTTTTCTAAACACGAGTCTTGACTGCATCAACTATAGCATCCACCGTGATTCCGAAGTGCTCGTACAATGCGCCAGCGGGGGCTGAGGCCCCAAAACCATGCATCCCGATGAACGCCCCTGTCTCGCCAATGTATTTTTCCCAACCCAACTGGACAGCAGCTTCAACGGCCACCCTGGGGGCGGTCCCTAAGACCGATGCCCGATAGGCGTCATCTTGAGAGTCAAAGGCCTCCCAGCAAGGCATGGATACGACCGCGACTTGAACCCCCTCCGCGGCCAATTGCGCTTGCGCCACCACAGCAACACCCACCTCTGAGCCTGTTGCCAGGATTGTTGCTTGGCGCTCTCCTTCCGCTGCTCTCAAAACATATGCTCCTTTAGCGGCTAGATTTGTGTCTGTGTGTTCGGTCCGAACTGTCGGCACTCCCTGCCGCGTCAGAGCGATGGCCGACGGCGCGGTTTTACATTCCAGCGCCACAGCCCAGCATTCAGCTGTCTCGACCGCATCCGCAGGTCTGTAGACGTTCAAATTCGGTATCGCTCTTAAGCTTGCTAATGTCTCCACAGGTTGATGGGTTGGCCCGTCTTCACCAAGTCCGATGGAGTCATGGGTCAACACATAAATCACACGCTGCCCCATCAGCGCGGACAAACGGATGGCACCACGCATGTAGTCCGCGAACACCAAAAATGTTCCGCTGTAGGGTATCACCCCGCCATGAAGCGCCATTCCGTTCATGATCGCTCCCATACCAAATTCCCGAACACCGTAGTGTATATAGCGGCCACTGAAATCTCCTAACTTAACGGGCTTATGACCATGCACCTTGGTGTTATTGGAGCCGGTTAGATCGGCAGATCCACCCACCATTTCAGTAACTACTTTATTTAGTACTTCCAGCGCCTCTCCGGAGGCTTTGCGGGTCGCCCAGCCCGGGGCTTTAACAGATACGGCTTTTTTGTGCTGGTTTACGGCGCTAATCCATCCCTCGGGCAAATCGCCAGCCATGGCCGCCGTAAAGTCTATCTGATGCCCGCTGTCCGCAAGCCTCTTTATCCAAGCGGATCGTTCTGCTTCCCCGCGTGTTCCAGCGGCCCGCCAGGCAGAGAGCACATCTGTCGGCACATCAAATGGAGCTGCTGTCCAGCCCAAATTCTTGCGCGCGGCGCTAATTTCTTCTTCCCCAAGAGGAGCTCCATGGGTGGCAGACGTCCCTTCTTTATTGGGCGCTCCACAACCAATGATGGTTTTGCAAGCGATCATCGATGGTTTATCCGATTGCTTGGCAGCGTCTATGGCTTCAGAAATGGCGGCCGCATCGTGTCCGTCCACAGCCGAGACGTCCCATCCACTCGCTAAAAAGCGTGCCAGTTGATTGTCAGATACGGAGAGCGCTGTCCCTCCATCAATGGAGATGGCGTTATCGTCAAAAAGAACAATTAATTTATCTAGTCCAATATGCCCGGCGAAAGAAATTGCTTCGTGGCTGACCCCTTCCATTAAACAGCCGTCTCCGGCAATAACGTAGGTATGGTGATCCACCAAATCATCGCCAAACCTCGCATTGGTCAGCCGCTCCGACAAAGCAAGTCCTACCGCCATGGCTAACCCCTGTCCCAGCGGTCCTGTGGTTGTCTCGATGCCTTTTGCGTGACCATATTCGGGATGGCCGGCAGTCTTCGAACCTAATTGCCGAAAATTCTGAATTTCCTCAATGGTCATATCTTCATAGCCGGTCAAATATAGGAGAGAGTACAGCAGCATTGAGCCGTGACCTGCCGAGAGCACGAAGCGGTCCCTATCCGCCCAATGCGGTTCCTGAGCGTCAAATTTTAAAAATTTGGAAAACAGAACCGTCGCGACATCAGCCATTCCCATCGGCATGCCCGGATGTCCGGAATTTGCAGCCTGCACGGCATCAGCCGACAGAAAGCGGATAGCATTTGCCATTTCTTTAACCGGAAGGTCAGAAATGTTAACAGATTCGGAATTCGCTTTAACGACTGATAACTCTGACTGTTCAGGCGTCATATTACGCTCCGGTTGCAAATCGAGTGGCTCTGGGCCGTGCCACGATAGAGAAGTTTGATTGCGGCGAAGATAGGTGGTTTATCATGCCTCAACTATGGCGTCGAATCTGGTGTGACGGACGTCAAAGACGCCCAGAAAGCTATGTCTTTGCGCGCAGGGTATACGCCCAGGCCGACGGCGCCGCAAGACTGTTTTTCAAATCATCCTATTACGGGCTAATTAGCAATGTGTTGTCGAGTATTAAACATACCCCAGGTAGGCTGGCTATTAGTAGCGATGGAGGCTCACTGAACTCGCCCCAGGGCATTTTATCGACAGTATTTTTGAATGCTCGAGGTCAGTGCGGCATCGCTCTGGCGATAACCCATCTTTTCCCGATGGTAATACCTCTGTGCCTCTCCTCAACCACTGCCAGGCTCATTAAACTTCAGAGGTTTCACCGGCGCTAAGCCCGAAGGGATAACTTATCAGATTGCTTCGGATTGTCCTTCCGATATAGAAGGGTTACTGAACTCTTGAATTGGGTCATTAGCGGGAACAAAAAGAGGATGAAATGTTTTCACATATTTTGGTGGGTACAAACGACGTGTTGGCAGCAAAGAAATTTTACGATGCGGTGATGGAGACACTTGGGATAACCATCGGAGAACTGAATGAAGAGAAGCAGCGAGTGTATTACCGCTCTCCCAATGGTTCGTTGATTGTTACCAAACCAATCGACGGAAACCCCGCATCCGTCGGGAACGGTGGCACCATCGGTTTCAAATGTGCATCCGCCGAACAAGCAAAAGCGTTTCATGACGCCGCCATCGTCGCTGGAGGCACGAGTATAGAAGACCCCCCGGGCTGGCGCGTTAACGGCAAAAAAAAAATGTTTCTCGCGTATGTCAGAGACCTCGACGGAAACAAGTTGAACGCGATTTTCCATGGATAACTGGTGCAGTCGATAAGGACAAAAAATCAGGTAACGACACAACATTCCCACCAGAAAGCTGTTTAAAAAGAGCACTCAAAAATCCCGAGTAACATTTTCCTAACCCGTTACTCCGAACTCAACAGTGTCGAACGCCATGTACGTGGGTAGAGCGTGTCGGGCATTACCACATTGATGAGGCCCGGTTGTAACAATCGCGCGCCCATTAACGTGCGACGGAAATTCGTGAGCTATGCAATCTTATCATGGCAGACCCATACCATTGATATGGGCCAATGAATAAGTTTGGTCGTAATTGCACGCAATGAAAGTCAACGGCTTAAGTCTGAGGGTCAAAACAGGGTCTATCAGTTAGGTCTTACTATTTGGTCCCACAGCCAGTCCCCCATATTGGCTCTGAGGACCTGGAAGCCCTGCCAGATCGGCTTGCCCGGCTGGCAGGGCTACTATCTTCTCGTTTAAATAGAAATCGCCGGCATGGATTATTAGATTGTTCACGTTGGCGCCGAATCGCTGATTTTTTTCAGCGATATTGCTCTCTGGTGAGCGCCGCCCAAAAATACCTCTTCCGATCGAAAAATGTTTTTGGAAGGTGCTCTCTGGGTTTCTCGTTGGGGCAGTCAACCCTCAAAAACTCCCATACTCAGTGATCCGACCTCAACTAATGAAAAGTCCATGAACCCAGAATGCTCTTGACATATTATAGGGTTTTCGGGCAATCACGAAGTAGCACACAAGAATAGTGTCGTTAGATTGAGGGATTAATCACGTACATTCGATGGAGAGAATGAAAATGAAACTCAATATTAGTAAGTTTTTCACATATGCGTTGGCGGCTACTTTTGTAGGACTGCCGTCCATGGCCTTCGCGGCTGAAGGTAACCTTAAGTCAGACGATCTTGTTGGGATGACCTTTTGGCTCATTTCAATAGGCATGGTCGCAGCTACGGCTTTCTTCTTTCTTGAAACACAGAGAGTTTCAGGAAAGTGGAAGACATCATTAACGGTTATCGGCCTCGTCACGTTAGTGGCTGCTGTACACTACTTCTACATGCGCGATGTATGGGTATCTACAGGCGAAACACCCATAGTATACCGCTACATTGACTGGCTAATCACCGTGCCACTCCAAATGGTAGAGTTCTACCTGATCCTTGCGGCTGTTGGCGCAGCTTCCTCCGGAATATTCTGGCGCCTTTTGATTGGCACAGTTGTAATGCTCCTTGGCGGCTACTGTGGTGAGGTCGGCTACCTGAACGCGTGGGTTGGTTTCATCATCGGAATGGCCGGCTGGCTATATATCCTGTATGAGATTTTTGCGGGAGAAGCGGGCAAAGCATCAGCAGACAAAGCCCCAGAGTCGGTCAAATCAGCTTTTAGCGCGATGCGCTTGATCGTTACCGTAGGTTGGGCAATTTACCCAATTGGCTATTTCTACGGTTATCTTGCAGGTGTAGATACTGCTGGCGCGGCCGATGCGCTAAACATCATTTACAACATTGCTGACGTTCTCAATAAAATCGCATTCGGTGTGATTATTTGGGCGGTTGCCGTCAGAGAGAGCGAGTCGTCGAGCTAAGCTCATAGGGGAAAGGGGCGGTCTGATGTGCCGCCCCTTAACCTACCTCCTAAAATTATATCAGTTGAGATTTTTTACTGGTTCCATAACAACCGTCGATAACTAGGCGGAACCACTCTGGGGTACAAGAAGCCATGGCAAACTTATCACCTCTGGTGAAGACTGCCCCCGAAACAAAGAAAATTGCTACAGCAAGTCAGTATACTGATACGGCTGCTCTTATTAATTACATCTCAGATCACTTACCAGCGATTGAGCACCCGCTCTCCGAGGCTGCAACTCATCATTTCGCCAAACCAGGCAAGTTGCTCCGGGCCAAAATGGCCCTCAAGGCCTCAACGCATTTAGATATAGAACCCTCTGCTGCGCTACCTTGGGCCGCAGCGATTGAGCTTCTTCACAATGCCTCTTTAATTCATGATGACATCTGTGATGGTGACACGCTACGTCGGGGCAGACCGTCCGTCTGGTTCAAATACGGGCGGGACACTGCATTAATGTTGGGAGACTGGCTGATAGCCCTCTCGTTCGAGCTGGCGGGCGAGGCTGCACATAGGTCTGCAACCCCTCTGCTTGTAAAAATCCTTGCAGACCAAATGAAATTGACAACCGTGGGCGAAGCACGCGGACTCGATATCCAACGGACGATTGACTGGGAGGGCTACGTCGACCTGGCGGCTGACAAAACAGCCCCTTTGCTGACCGCGCCCCTCCGGGGAATTATGGCAATGCACCATGGAAATTCAGAGGACGACGATGCGTCGATGACCGTTGACGCGTACTTTAGGTGCCTTGGAAGCGCCTATCAAATAGCCAATGATATACTAAATTTTCAGGGCAACGATGGAGCTGAGGCTCAGGCGTCAGATCTTGGACGCCGTGCTCCCAATATGGTTACATTAATTTACAGACATATGCTGCCCGCACCGGAACAAATGCACTTTGACGAATGGTATCGGTCAGGCTGCAACTCGGCGCTTGATTACTGGCAGGATCAAATCATTGGGTCGAGCGCGATGAAAACAGCCTCCCGCAGGATGCATGGCATTTTTAACGAGAGTGGGCGCTTGGCTGAAGAGCTTCCGGTTGGATTGGACAAAGTCATTTACCCACTCCACCTAATGGTGAAACAGGTTTGCGAGAAATCTGTTGTGGCGCTTAGTGTTATCCGGGGCGACTTTGGCCAATAACCCCTTATCAAAGACACAATATTCTCGTCTCCCGCGTCCGACCACAAACCCTCCAGCAACAGATAACGTGAGTGATGTGCTGGTGATTGGAGCCGGCTTCGGCGGTATCGCGGCGGCACTGAGAATGCGGGCGAGAGGATTTTCAGTCACGCTTGTCGAACGGTTGCCTGAGATTGGCGGTCGGGCTCAGGTTTTTAACAAAGGCGGCTTCAGACACGACGCCGGCCCCACGGTCATAACAGCGCCGTTTCTCTTTGATGAATTATACGAACTTTTTGGCGAAAAGCGCTCCAACTTTCTTGAATTTAAACCACTAGACCCCTGGTACAGGTTTTATTTTCACGGTGGAGAGACATTTGACTATAGAGCAACCGTGGAGGGCACATTAGAGGAGGTAAGGCGCTTACACCCCCCTGATGTTGCTGGGTATGAAAATCTTTTAAGCGTGTCAAAGGCTATTTTTGAGGTTGGTTTCGAAAAGCTCGCCGCGCAGCCTTTTACGCGGTTCCTGACAATGCTCGCGCAGGTCCCCTCCCTTCTCAAGTTGGGCAGCTATAGAACCGTCGCTGGGATGGTAAGACACCATATAAAGCACCCCTTACTGCGACAGGCGTTCTCCATCCATCCACTGCTAGTCGGCGGCAATCCCTTCAGCACCACATCAATTTACACACTGATCCACTATCTCGAACGCCGATGGGGCGTTTATTTTTGCATGGGCGGGACAGGACGACTTGTCAGCGAACTTTTTCGGCTAATGGAACGCACCGGCGTGAGTGTTGTTAAAAATACTGATATTGCAGAAATACTGATCAAAAACGGGCGCGCGACCGGGGCACGTTGTCAGAACGGAACTATCTTTATGGCAGACAGGGTTATTTGTAACGCGGATCCGCCAACAGTCTATAACGAGATGTTACCCGAAACAGTTTCACGACGGAAACGTCCCCTCCCGGAAACACTCAACAAATACTCTATGGGTCTCTTCGTTTTATTTTTCGGAACGCGCAAGACCTATCCAGACCTCGCCCATCACACAATTTGGATGGGCCCGAGGTTTAAGGAATTATTGAGCGATATTTTTGACCGAAAAATACTCAGCGATGATTTTTCACTGTATATCCATCGACCAACTGCCACCGATCCAAGTTTTGCGCCGGATGGGTGCGACAGTTTCTACGTCCTGTGCCCGGTTCCCAACCTCTTGGGAGAAATTGATTGGAAGGAACAAGGTCCAGGGTTGCGCTCGCGAATAATAGAAGCACTCGATTCCACCATCATGCCGGATCTAAAATCCACCGTAACGGACGATTTCTGGATGACACCAGAAGACTTTAAATCGAATTATCGTTCAATGCACGGGGCCGGTTTTTCGATTGCACCTATCTTTTCTCAATCTGCCTGGTTTCGCTATCACAATCGAGATCCACATATTCCAAATCTGTATTTTTCAACGGCTGGTGCGCACCCCGGTGCCGGAATACCGGGTGTGTTATGCTCTGCTAAGGTTGTTGAAAATCTTATTACTGAGGAGGAAATGATGTTCCGTGGCATCTGAGGTCTGGTCAGGACTCAAACTGGAAAATTGATGGGCATCAGATAACCGATGGATACTAACGAGAAAATTAGGGCTTCCCAGTCTCTCGAGGTAAATGGACGCAGTTTTCATTGGGCAAGCCTGTTCCTGACCCGCAGTACCAGAGATAAATCTGCACAGCTATATGCCTTTTGCCGGGTTCTTGATGATCTGGCAGACGGCGATATACCTGACGGTGCCGCACGCCTTTCCAAGTTAAAACTCGCGCTTGCGCATGACACGCAATACCCCGATGCGCAGCCCTCAGAATGGCAGGCGTTTCTTGATGAGACGGCATTTTCGAAGCCTGTACTTGCCGCCCTAGTGGACGGATTGGTTCGAGATGCGGAGGGGCCCGTGTGCTTGGGTCGCGAGAGGGATTTACTCAGATATGCCTACCGTGTCGCGGGGACTGTCGGTCTCCTGATGTGTGATGTGCTGAATTGCCACTCCCGCGAGGCAAAAGGACATGCCGTGGACCTCGGAATTGCTATGCAATTGACTAACATTTCCCGAGATGTGCTAGAGGATGCGCGGATGGGGCGGCGTTATATCCCGGGAGAATGGGTCTCTGATCTCTCTCCGGAGGCAATTTGTACCGCCGCTACGTCAGCAAATTCTACAGACCATCAGCGTGTTACGGCAGCAGTCGCACGACTTCTGGCACTCGCCGATTCATATTATAAAAGTGGTGCACAAGGTTATTGCTATTTGCCCCCGCGCGCTCGCGTTGCAATCGCGGTGGCGGCTCAGGTCTATCGCGAAATCGGGGTTCAGCTGGCACAGACTGGCCATAGCTGGCATCTTGGCCGTCAGGTGACCAGTAAAGCAACAAAGATACGCTGCTCGTTTCAAGCGGTCTTCTCCCTGCTCTTCGCGCGCCGGAACGTACAAGTGGAAGAACATAATGCTGCCCTGCATGCTGCCCTAACGGGACTCCCGGAAATTAGGTAAAATATGGTAGGCTGACCTATGCATGCCATATACATCATCGGCGATGGATGCGCAGGATTGTCCCTCGCAGCAAGGGCGGGCGATCTGCCAGACCATCAGCTTACATTGGTAATTCCTGAGGGAGCGCCCCCGTCGCAGGAGCACATATGGGGATTCTGGCGTCTTCCCGGTCTTGATGAAGCCGTCAGCCTCGCTCATCAGGCGTGGGCGACCTGGCGTGTTGTAACGGAAGATACCTCAGCAGAGCTTGCCTCTGTGAACCACCCCTACCATGCCCTCTATCGTAGCCAGTGGGAAGCCTATTGCCGTAAACGTGCCGAAAAAGCCGGCGTCCAATTTATCGAACAGCGAGAGGCAATCGTCGACCCGAAGGCCCAGATACTGGACAGCAGGCCGTCCACCATCCCGAATGGTCAACTGATGCAGCATTTTATCGGCTGGGAGATATCAGCGGAGGGTGGAACGTTTGATCCGTCAATCGCCACTTTAATGGATTTTCGGTGTGATCAGTCACGCGGCATCCATTTCATCTACGTCCTCCCCTTCTCTGAGAGTGAAGCACTGGTAGAGTCGACCATGTTTAGCTGCAAGCGGGAGCCAGACGACTTTTTTGAGACAGCAATTTCGACGTATTTACAGGAACATCACGGTCAGCATGACTACACCGTCACGCGTGTTGAAAAAGGCGCCATTCCCATGGGCCACTTACGCCGATCATCCGGTCCTGCCGTAGGCCTTGGTGGGAATGGAGGGGCCATAAAACCATCCAGCGGCTATGCATTTGCCTTCATTAAGAAACAGATTGCAACGGCCATTAAGAGCGCAAAAAAGCGCACTCATAGGATAAAAATACGCCCGCCGCATAAATCGATCGATTTGTGGATGGATGATGTATTCGTGAACGTTATGAAAGATTGGCCTGATGCCGCTCCAAATCTCTTTATACGAATGGCACGGGGCCTTGATGGAGACGAGTTCGCGCTATTTCTAAGTGGAGAAGCTACGTGGCCGTTGCGCTTAAAAGTTATTTTTATCATGCCAAAATGGATTTTTATAAGATCCTTCACGAGGCGTATTTTTGGTAGATATACCGCCCGGTTAAAAAGTAGTGCTTGATGGTGTTGGACACTCTGGTTACAAATCTTGGTCTCGTTAATTTGATCGCGCTCCTGGCAATTGTCGTCATCGGGTTGCCTCATGGAGCGGCGGACGGCGCCATAGCCGGTCATCTTGGCTATACCAACCGATTCTCGAGCGCCTTCAAATTTTTCAGCGCATATAGTATCCTAGCGGCCCTAGTCGTCCTATTTTGGTTGGCATTTCCAACTATAACGCTGATCGGGTTTTTGGTAATCAGCATTATTCACTTCGGCCTCGACGCCGCGCACACAAAACACCGTGAGATGAGATGGCTTCAAGTATATGCTCATGGCTGTGCCATTATTGTTGGCATTAGTCAGAGCCACAAGGCACAAGTTCATTCCATTTATAGCTTCCTAATCGGCAATGACTTGGGTCCAATTTGGATCCTAATTGATCTTTTCTTTGCCCTATTTATAGTCGTCTTGCTTGTGTATCTGTGGCAGGCAATTACGAACCGCGACTGGCGTCGTGGTTTTCTGGAACTAATGGTGCTGCTGATCGTATTTTCTCAATTGCCGCCACTTGTTGGTTTTGCCCTCTATTTTTGTTGTCTACATTCCGTCCGTCATTTCCGATCTATATGGCGATCATTACGTTTGTCCCTGCCGCTGTGGAAAATTTGCAGACAAATCGCTTTGTTTACTGCGCTAAGTTGGTCCCTTGGGGCTTTTATGATTTGGATCGGTATGGCGCACACGACTGCGGACGTAGCTCTAGTCCGGGTCATATTCATTGGCCTGGCAGCTCTCACCGTGCCACACATGATATTGGTAGATGTTCTATATCGCGGTAGCTCCCGCGCTCCCGTCGTTACTAACAAGAGCCCTTAAAACAGAGCGGCACGCCAACTTTTCGACCCATGCGAAAAACGCAGGGCTGCGTGTGAATTTTTACGCGAGAAGAAATGATAGAACCCATGTATACCCTAGACATAATTCAACTGGGCAAAAAGAAAAATCAAAAACAGCCGACTGCTGCTTTTAATAGGAGAATTATATTTGCCCGAGTTGAACCCAGGGATGGCTTCTGGTTTTGAACTAGCTAGCACTGGATTTTATGATGAATAAACTTACGAATGAAAACATCCCGATTATTGCGGAACTTTTGTCGCCCGTAGAACAGCCGTTGGCCGATCTCGATAAAACTTCTCTCCAGGAGACCAACCTCGTGATGAGATGGCTATGGCGCATCACAGATGCAGGCTATGAGAGCTGGAAGCGGCGGGGATCACACGACGGCGTTTGATCTCTTGGCCAGATGCGTGGGCGCCGGTCAAAAAAACCGGCCCCTCTCTCTTAAAATTTTGAGGTTTATATTTTCTACCTGTCAAAAGTTTTTGATCTTCTCACCATTTAGAGATAACTCACCTCCGACCCTATTGACATTAACGTTCCGCGGTAAGACCTCGGAAATTTCGCTTTTAAGCGCCGCCAACACCTTTTCACCGAACGGAATTTCCGCGCCATCGTAGCCCAGACGAAAAACAAGATTATCTTGTAAGCCCTCAAGATCGATCTGATCACCCACAACATTTACAAGATAGTCGAAAGAGACCGTGATTTGCAGTGGCTGGTTCAATCTTTGATAGGTATCACTAGGCATAATACGACCTCAGGTTGGGCATGGTCTCATCTGCCAATTCCATCACCAAAGTTGTTGACAATCGTGCTGCGGCCCCGTCGTCCCCCGCGGGTAAATATTGAAAATTGTATTTTCCACCTATAGCTGTTGGCATAACTTAACCTCATATTTATTACGGAGCGCCCCCGATCAGACATAACCAAAAGTTTAAAAAACTTGCGCTTCTAGCTAAACAGACAGGTCCTCCCGCGATCGGCAGGGCGGGACGCAATCGTCTCCGTGAGAGTGACAGTCATGGCGTCTGTTCATCAAGCCCGGCCATACCTCGCAGTATTTCATAAAAAGCTACTGTATCCCTCTCACCGTACCCCTTTTCATAAGCCGCCTGCATGATCTGAGAGTATAACTGGATCATCATGGTAGGCGCGCCAACCTTTTGCCCCATGTCTATCATTAATCGGGAGTCTTTTAGGCTCCACTGAACCTGACCTTGTTTTGAATAATCCGCATTGATCATTTTAGGTCCTTTGTCTACCATAGTCTTCGAGGCACAAGCACTATCTTGGAGAACATCCAACAAATCCGCTGTTTGCAGGCCTATTTTCTCCGCCATTATGAGACCTTCTGCCAAAGCGAGGCGGTTCCCAGCTAGGATCAGATTGATAATTAGCTTCGTGCGAGCGCCAGACCCGGCTGGCCCCAGGTAATAGGCGGCACGGGAAAAACCACTGAAATAATGTCGGCAGGCCTCAAAATCTCCCTCGTCGCCGCCAGAAATCACGACCAAATCCCCGGCCTGCGCCATGACACTCGTTCCGCTGACAGCGCTATCGAGATAGTGAATGCCATATTCTTTCAGTAGTGTGTGGAGTGACTCTGAATGCTCCGGGAGAGATGTTGTAGTATCGCAAATATATAATCCCCTTGGGCTTCCTTCTGCCACACCGCCTCCGCCCAATAATACCTCTTTGGTAATGTCGCTAGTAGGCAGTGAGATGATCACGCATCTGACGTCCCGAGCCACTGCTGCAGGTGTATCGACAGGAACGCCGCCAGCCTCCGCCAGTTGGTCCATGCGCAGACCATCAACGTCATAGCCTTGAACAATAAAATTTGAATTATGGAGGGTTTTGATGAAAGCCTGCCCCATCAACCCCATGCCAATCATACCGATTCGTTCCATGTGCAGTGTACATCCTCCGTTTAATCAATTGACCCCATCGGGGTTTCCTTGAAAGACGACTTCTCAGGTGAACCCACGCATTTGGAATTTAATTAGAACGTTTAGCGGGTCGATGCCAAGCCAGCATGTTTCAACGAATTGGCAGCAGTTTGAAAAATAGTCCCGCGACTCGCCCGTCATCTCTTCAAGATAATTCTGTGCCTTCGTGCGAGTGCCTACATATCTGTCTTGCAATCGCCTTGTCGACGTTGAAGGGCCAACATGGCTCTATCTTGAATTCTATTATGGGACTATACTGCGAACTTATTTTATCGCCGAAACATAGCTTAATACCAAGTAACGATATTTCCATTGGAGGATTTTATGAAACAGTCTGTGGCAGCGGCTGCCCTGTGTGCAGCTTTCACTCTCTCCGTCGGCGCTGAAGCCGTCGCAGCGACGAAATGGAACGTCTCGCTGTGGGGAAAACGCCGAGCGTTTACGGAACATGTTGAGAAACTTGCTGAATTGGTCAAAGCCAAGACCAATGGCGAGTTCGTGCTCAAAATTTCGTATGGCGGACTCTCAAAAAACAAAGAGAATTTGGATGGTATTTCAATCGGTGCCTTTGAAATGGCCCAATTTTGCGCCGGATACCATCGAGATAAAAATCCAACGATCACGGTTTTAGAGCTCCCGTTTCTGGGTGTGAGCTCGCTAGAGGAAGAGCGCAAAATCTCGCAAGCGGTCTACAAACACCCAGCGGTCCAAAAAGATCTAGCCCGCTGGAACGCGACGCTTTTGATGCCGACGCCGTTGCCACAGTACAACATTGTTGGCGTTGGCAAAGCTCCGAAAACCCTCGCCGATTTCAAGGGGCTTACGGTTCGCGCCACAGGGGGCATTGGTAAGGCAATGAGAGCCATCGAGGCGGTTCCGACCTCTATGACAGCGACGGAAGTACGCCAGGCACTGGACAGTGGCGTTGTGAAAGCGGTTGCCTTCGCCCCACATGCCCACATGGCCTTTGGTACGGTCCAGACCGGGAAATGGTGGACGTCCAACCTTAACCCGGTCACCGTTAATTGCCCAGTGGTGGCAAATTCTGGTGCCTTAAAAAAGCTGCCGAAAGCCCACAAAGCCGCGCTGATTGGGTCAATTGACGCGGCGTTAGATCATTATATCGCAACGTATAATGGCGCAACTATGGATGCTTGGGGGCCTAAACTCAAAGAGAAGGGCATTGAAACGATTACCTATTCTGATGCAGAAATTAGAGCGTTCCGCGACAAAGTTGCTGGTCCAGCAGCACAAGCATGGATCGCGGAAAACAGCAAAAGGGGACTCCCTGCGAGGGAGCTATACACCTTAGTGACGGGAATGGTCGGAAAGTAAACGCCGACCTAACTTACAATGCACAAAAAGCTCTAGCCGCGTGCCGGCTAGAGCTTTTTTACCCAGGAGAGATTAGACATCACGAAGAGTGGTTCTGTGCGGATTGACGGTGGCCTATTAAGCAGGCTGGATCGATTGGTTTTGAGGCTAGAGAGTTCGTTTGCGCTCCTCAGTGGATTGGCGGTGTTCCTGCTCATGGTATTGGCTGTCGTATCGGTTAGCGGCCGCAACTTTTTTAACCAACCGCTACCAGGCTATGTCGATTGGATCGAGCAGGCGATGCCACTGATTGCCTTCATGGGTGTTGCTTACGTGCAGAGGTATGGGGCCCATATCCGGATGGATTTATTCCTGAGCCAAATTAAGGGTCGCCTTCTCTGGACCATCGAATTCGGGACCACGTTAACGATACTGCTAGTGATGCTAGTATTGGTCTATGGATCGTATACCCATTTTGACCGCAGCTTCGATCTCGACGCACCACTATGGAGCCGTGACAGTTCGATGGACATAGCGATCCCACTCTGGCCCGCGAAACTGCTCGTCCCGTTAGCCTTTGCCGTGTTGTGCCTGCGGCTATTTCTCCAGCTTTGGGCGTATGGCCAGGCTGTTTTCAGCGGGACAAAAGACCCCATCGCCGTGCCCCTTATCGAAAACGCGGCTCAGCAGGCCGCCAGCGAGGCAGCCTCTGTCTCCGGCTACCGCGATGATACCCTTGGCGAGGACCGACCGAGAGTGTGAGCGCATTGGAACCCATTGAAATCGGCATTGTAATCAGTTGCGCCATGGTGGTCCTAGTGGTTCTGGGAATGCGCGTGGCCTTTGCGGCTGCAATGGCCGGCATCACCGGCCTTATCTGGATTTTCTGGGCAAAAAAAGGTTATGATCCATCTCAATTTACCTGGGCGCTTACCATTGCAGCCAAAACCGCTGGTCAGGTGCCCCATTCAAAGGTTGCGTCGCAAGCATTATCGCTAATCCCCACATTTATCATGATCGGCTATCTCGCTTATCACGCTGGGCTTACGAGAGCGCTCTTTGAGGCTGCCAAACGCTGGGTTGGATGGATGCCAGGGGGTTTAGGCGTTGCAACGGTCTTTGCCACAGCCGGGTTCGCGGCTGTCTCTGGCGCCTCGGTCGCAACGTCTGCCGTGTTCGCACGGATCGCAATTCCAGAAATGCTAAAGATTGGATACGATAAAAAATTCGCCGCGGGGGTGGTCGCTGCAGGGGGCACGCTAGCGTCGCTCATTCCTC
>PBNV01000041.1 GCA_002723345.1 Rhodospirillaceae bacterium | reverse complement strand
GGGGCGCGGGACTACAGATAAAGAGGATCATGCTGTGTTGATCCCCCCGGTGCTCAAACAGGCTCAGGAACTGATCACCGCATATGAACCTGATATCCTGTATTACCCCGATATCGGCATGGAGCCAGTGAGTTACTTTCTAGCCTTCGCCCGTTTGGCACCTGTTCAATGTGCGTGCTGGGGTCATCCCGTGACCTCGGGGATCCCAAATATTGACTATTTTCTGAGCTGGAGCATTCATGAACCTGCCGGGTCGGCGTCCCATTACAGTGAGCAACTAAAGGTCTTCGATGGGTTTTGCACGCATTATCTGCCGCCCATTTTCGGCTCCGGCCGGGACAGAGGCGTTTTTGGCCTGCCCCAGAAGACCACACTTTACCTATGTCCTCAGAGCCTGTTTAAAATTCACCCCGGAGACGATCATCTGTGGGGAGATATTCTGCGTCAGGATCCCAATGGTCGTATTATTTTTTTGGGCGGTCAGCAGGCCAAATGGGGAAATCGGCTGGCAGCTCGCTTCCGTCGCACGCTTCCTGACGTCGTGGACCGCATCGACATCCTACCGAGACTGTCCGGCACAGATTTTTTTCATATTCTCCAACTCGCTGATGTTATCTTGGACACGCCCCGCTGGTCTGGTGGCAGAACTAGTTTCGAGGCCGCCGCCGCCGGTAAGGTTGTAGTGACATTGCCCGGTGAGTTCATGCGAGGGCGGTTCACAATGGGCCTGTACCGGTATATGGGGTTGGATGATCTTGTTGCTAATTCACCTCGGGCATATGTTGAGTTGGCTGTCCGGCTGGGGACCGATGGGGCAGAACGGGCCCGCCAAGAAGCCCGCCTTCGGGAGAGGTCTCACCATCTCTTTAACAACCTTGAGACCATCGATACCCATCAACGGTTTTTCAAGCAGGTATATCCCAGCGTGCCCTGCGGTCTCGATGAAAACAGTAAAATAAGCTAAAATACTGATTTTAGTTCTTTTTCTACATCGGCCAACACGCCAGCCCAGTCCCGTGGTGTCCTTTGACGGAACAGTCGCATGGTAGGGTACCAAGGAGTGTCATTGCGCTCGAGCTGCCAGCGCCAATCGGGTGCTGAGCACAGCAACACCCAGACAGGCCGTCCCAAGGCGCCCGCCAAATGTGCTATGGCAGTGTCACTGGTGATGATGAGGTCGAGTTTCATCATGAGTGCCGCTGTGTCCTTGAATCCGTGTTCCCGATCCATTTCATCAGTGAAGTCCATGAGACGCGGCAGATTTTCTCCGAGCAAGGCGCGACCTTCGCGTTGCAGAGAGACCAAAACGTGGGAGGTTGAGTTCGCAAAATTTGCGATATGGTGTGCGGGAATAGAGCGAAGATAATCGGTCTCGTAGGCCCGGTTTCCTTGCCAGGCGAGGCCGATATTCGGGCTGTTTGGCTGAAGCCGGTCTGCCCAAGCGTCGATACGCGATGTATCGACAGACAAATACGCTCCCTGAACCGGTAATACCGGTTCCGCCATAAAGTGGGGTAAGCTCATTAGCGGCACATTATAGTCCACAGTCTTGGGAAGATTATCCGTGCCACAGACGTGGCAGTCTTCCAAGGCGCTCTCCATCAGACATATCAGCCGGTCGGGCAGGCTAAACCACACTGTCTCAGCCATCTCGGAGAGGCGGCGCACGTAACGGACAAATTGAAAACAATCGCCGGCACCCTGTTCGCTGGTTATGAGAATGGATTTATGGATCAAATTTTCTCCAGTCCAAGGACGGCCCGGCAGTTCTGGCGATCTTGGACTATGAGTGAGTTCTTTGAGACGGCCTTCATAGGCCGCCCATCCGGCGTCCATATCGCCACTTAACAAGAGCGCATGCGCTAGATTGAGATGTAAGTCTGGATTCCCTGGTTGCAGGGCGAGGGCGTCGCGTAATAGCTCAGTTGCTCTTGTTGTGTCACCGGCGTGCAAATCAATCAGGCCCAAATTCGTTAGCCGCATTGGTTCCGGTATATTGTTATGTGGCTGAGACATTAACAAAGACCGAGCCGTATCGAAGGCGCCTAGATCCCGAAGAACGTTCGCCAATGCCAGATCTGCGCCGGGGATGCGCCGTCCTGCCAAGGGTTCCAGGACCGAACGAGCCTCTTCAAGCCGACCTCTTTTCTGATGCATTAGGCCCAATTTAATCTGGAGGCTCTTATTTTCCGAAGCAGAAGGCAGAGCCGTCTGCAGGCTTGCCGCCGCGGCATCAAAATTAGCGTCCGCTGCATAAATATCCGCAAGGTTGATGCGAGCGTCATCGTATTCTGGTGCCAAGTCTAGTGCGCGCAAGAGTGCATTCTCAGCTTCTGAGAGCTTTTTGCGTTCAGTCAGTGTTAGACCGTAATTGTTCAGCACCGCTGGATCGCCTGGATGCCTTGCTACTAGGTTTTTGAATACCTCCTCAGAGGCTTCTAAATTGCCGGCGTGTCGAAGAGCAATGCCAAGGGCGTTCTCCGCGGACAGGTCTCCGGGCACTAAATTCAACAAAGCTTCAAATTGTTCTACGGCCTGGGCAGGTTGGCCGGATTGCAGATAAGCATCGCCCAGGGTCAAACGGTGGGTTACGTCCCTAGGGTTTAACGCCACGGCTTCCGAGAGAGCTGCCACGGCGTCTTCCGTCCTGCCTAGCCGCCGGTAGGTCTCACCGAGATTAAACCAGCAATCTGCGCTGTCGGGCGTTGCTTCGACAGCGATCTTAAATGCGCGGGCTGTCTCGACGAGCCGGTCCGCGCCTGCCAAGGCGATGCCATAGTTAAAAAGCACGCCTGAATTAGCACCGCCCAAGACCAGTGCGTCTCTCAAAAGATTTACCGCATGATCAAAATTTCCGGCATCTGCCAAGATGGATCCCAATAGGTTGAGGGCGCCAGCATGCTCTGGAGCGCGTTTCAAAATATCCTGGCACGTCATAGCGGCGGCTTTCAACTCACCGTTTTCACGCAGGCGGACGGCGGTTTCCATCAAGTTGTCTATTGCGGCTTCGGGCACGTTTTATCTCTCTCTGGCAGGTCGCCCTTTATATCTTTGAAGATTTAATTGATTGTGACCTTCCGGGCGCCTTTAAAGGACCAGGTGCCAGCATCGCTCTTTCTAAAAATTTCGACATCTGCCTTAAAGGTGCCACGCGACCAGGACTGCTTTTTATCGCGAAACCCCGTGGCGTGGAAAAGCCGCGCTTTGCGTCGGTTTACGGTAATGGTAATCCGACGCTGAGCGATGATATGGCCATCCGAAGTGGACAGCTGCACAACGATTTGATCGTTGGGTTCAGCTCCAAACATTTCCATTGTCACAAAAAGTGTCTCCACCGGGCCTGCGATACGGTCTGTGTCGTAAAGCCCGAGACGTGCCTTATGAGGATTGGGTTTGCTGGTAGCAAAGCCAATGTTGTACACCGCCGATGGTTGGTAAGAGAGTTGTTGCTGGGCATCCGAAGCCCAGAGGTTTGTTCCCCGGACACCACACTCCTCCCCTTCTCCATTAAAGGGGTCGACGACTGCCCCGCGATGACGAAGGGTGAGGTGCAAGTGGGGAAACTCTGTCAGACCGGATAATCCTACCAGACCCAGCTTGTCGCCGGGCGCTACCAATTGCCCTTTCTGAACGGTAACACTGCCCTCTCGGAGATGACAATATTGCGTTTCCCAGCCACTTCCATGGTCAATGACCGTGCCGTTGCCGCATTCCTTGCCTCGTAGGCGCGTGCGATCTAACCATCGGAAATTTACATCCGGCATGTTGTTGCGTATCCCTTTGACGATCCCCTGGGCAGCCGCGAGAACATCAACGCCTTTCCGCATAACCCGTAAGTTCGCGATGGCGAAATCAGTGCCTTTATGTGCATTGTATGCGTTTGAACCGCATGTATAGTCCTGAACATCAGGCCCGGGATCCATATCTACAAAGTTTGGGATCCAACAAGTGAGACCGGGCTCACAGTCAATCGGTAGGCCGAGCGCTAGTGCTGGAGCAAGAGGTTGGGCCTGACCTGATGCAGCTAGGCCCAGCCAAACCGAGAGAATCCCTGTGACGGCAGTGGCGGTCGGGTGAAACGTCATGGCATCTTTATGATCGCCCCAAGGGTGTGAATCAATAGAAGAGAATATCATTGAATATACAGGTCCTTAGACCTTGACCCCATGTTCCAGGAAAGGCACTTTCCGCGCCAATGAAAATTTATCGGAACGTACAGGATATTCTGAAGAACCATAAGGGGGGCAGTATTGCCATTGGCAATTTCGATGGCGTCCACCGGGGTCACCAGGCCGTTATCCAAACCGCTGGCAACCTTGCTCTGAAGCAAGGCCTGCCATGGGGGGTGCTGACCTTTGAACCTCATCCAAAGACTTTCTTCCAGAAAGAAAAAACGCCGTTCCGGCTGACGCCCTTTCGGGAGAAAGCCCGTTATATTGAAGACGAGGGCGTGGATTTTTTGGTGGTGCTGGAATTTGATGGCGAGCTAGCCAACACACCGGCGGAGGCATTCGTGTCAAATGTGTTGTTGAACGGTTTCGGTGCCCGTCATGTGGTATCCGGTGATGACTTCGTGTTCGGCCACAAGCGATGTGGCACAGTTGATTTTTTGAGAGCTAAAGGCCAGGAGCTCGGGTTTGACTGCACCAGTGTAGCGCAGGTTGGAGGCTCCGGGGGTGAGGTGATTTCCTCCACCCGTGTTCGTGAATTGTTAAGCACTGCCAAACCGTCTGCGGCGGCGCAGTTACTGGGCCATGCGTTCGAGATTGTGGGCGATGTTGTGCAGGGAGACCAGCGCGGCAGAACCATTGGCTTTCCAACCGCCAATTTAATCGTGGATGGCGGTATGCGGCCTAGTTTAGGCAGCTATGCTATCCGGGCCGGCCTTGTCGGCGCGGACGGCGTAATTTGGCATGACGGTATTGCCAATTTGGGATATCGACCTACGTTCGGCAGCGATGCTTGCCTTTTGGAGACTCATTTATTCGATTTTACAGGTGATATTTACGGCAGAACTCTCCGGGTGGCCCTGGTGGACTATATCCGGCCGGAAAAAAAATTTGATGGTATCGAGGCTCTAAAAGCCCAGATTGAGGCGGACTGTGGACTGGCCAGAGAAATACTGGCAAACAAGGGGCCTGAGTTTTCTTAACCCGGGTCATTCAATTGAGTTTATATGAGCAGCATCATGAGCGTGGACTACAAATCAACCGTCTATCTGCCGAAGACAGACTTTCCCATGAAAGCGGGTTTGGCCAAAAAAGAGCCAGAACTCCTTGCCTATTGGGAGCGAATTGGTCTTTACAAACAACAGCGGGAGCAGGCAAAGGGGCGCGAGAAATTTATCCTGCACGACGGCCCGCCCTACGCCAACGGAAATTTGCACATTGGTCACGCACTCAATAAAATTCTTAAGGACGTCATTTCTCGCTCCCAGCAGATGATGGGAAAAGACTCAAATTATGTGCCCGGGTGGGATTGTCATGGTCTGCCCATCGAGTGGAAGATTGAGGAAAAATATCGCAAGAAGGGGGACGACAAGGATGACGTGCCCATTGTCGAGTTCCGTAAGGAATGCAGGGAGTTTGCCGATCATTGGATTGGTGTCCAACGGGCGGAATTTAAGCGGCTCGGTGTGATTGGGGATTGGGAAAACCCCTATACGACCATGACATATGATGCCGAGGCCAGGATCGTCGAAGAGTTGGGGAAATTTCTCATGAACGGCAGCCTATTCCGAGGCGCGAAACCCGTGCTTTGGTCTGTTGTCGAGAAAACGGCTTTGGCCGAAGCCGAGGTTGAATACCACGATCATAAGTCCAATACGATTTTTGTTCGTTTTCCCGTGCTCGATGCTTTGGCGCCGGCAACGGCCAAGGAGGCATCCATCATCATTTGGACAACAACGCCCTGGACCATTCCTGGCAATCGCGGACTGGCGTATAGCGCGGATGATGACTATGTGCGCGTGCGGGTAACTGAAATGGCTTCAGACTCACTTGCTATCGTGGGTGAGGAAATTATCGTTGCGGCCCCGTTATTGGAGTCCGTTTGCCAGGAATGTGGCATCATGGGTCATGAGGTTGTCTCAGGGTTTCAGGGTGCGGACCTGGCCGGGACGATCTGTTCCCACCCTTTCCGGGGACAGGGATATGATTTTGACGTTCCTGCGTTGGCTGCAAGCTTTGTGGAGATGGATACAGGGTCGGGCTTTGTTCACATTGCGCCCGGACACGGCTTCGATGACTGGGTGCTGGGGGTCGAAAATGGGCTCGCTATCCCGGAAACAGTCATGGGTGACGGCGTCTTTGCCGATCATGTTCCCCTACTTGGCGGCAATCATGTGTTTAAGTCGGATCAGTTGGTTATCGAGGAGCTGAAATCTGCAAATGCCCTTTTGGCGACTGGGCATATCCAACACTCTTATCCTCATTCTTGGCGCTCAAAAGCACCGCTGATCTACCGTAATACACCCCAATGGTTTATCAGCATGGAGAGTAATGGCCTCAGGGAGACCGCGATAAAGGCCATCGGGGAAACCGCATTCTATCCCGCGTCGGGCAAAAACAGGCTTGCGGGCATGATTGAAGCCCGGCCCGACTGGTGCGTTTCCCGTCAGCGTGCCTGGGGTGTGCCAATCACGGTTTTCGTTGAAAAAGTGTCTGGTGAGGTGTTGCGCGACGAGGCTGTCTTGGCCAGGATCGTGGAGGCCGTTCGCGCAGAAGGCGCCGATGCCTGGTTCACGTCAGACCCATCCCGTTTCCTTGGCCAGGATTATGCTGTTGACGATTACGAACAGGTCACAGATATTCTGGACGTCTGGTTTGACTCAGGTTCCACGCATTCTTTCGTTCTCGAGGATCGGGATGATCTCGACTGGCCTGCCTCTCTGTATCTGGAAGGTTCCGATCAGCACCGCGGCTGGTTTCATTCGTCTTTGTTAGAGTCATGTGGCACGCGGGGGCGCGCACCGTACGACGCCGTTCTCACTCATGGCTTTGTCATGGCAGAAGATGGTCAGAAGATGTCAAAGTCTCTCGGCAACATCACGTCACCTCAGGAGGTCGTTGAGAAAAACGGCGCAGACATTCTGCGGCTTTGGGTCGTGGGGTCCGATTATTCAGAGGATTTGCGGATTGGCCCAGATATTGTGAGGCATCACACGGATATTTACCGGCGTCTACGAAATACGCTGCGCTTCTTGTTGGGCAACTTGGCTGGCTTTGATGAGACCGAGAGGCTGCCGGTGGGAGATATGCCTGAGCTCGACCGTTGGGTCCTTCATCGTTTGTCGGAGTTGGGCGGCAAAGTTCGGCAGGCCTGTGTTGATTATGAATTTCATCCATTGTTTACGGAGCTGCACACGTTTTGCTCGGTTGATCTATCGGCCTTCTATTTTGATATCCGCAAGGATGCGCTTTATTGCGAGCGGGCTGATTCGATAAAACGGCGTGCGGTGCGGACCGTGCTGGATGAGGTTTTCAGCTGTCTTACAGCGTGGCTCGCCCCGTTTATTTGCTTTACAGCGGAAGAAGCGTGGCTCGCGCGTTTCCCAGGAGAGTCGGAGAGTGTTCATCTGCGCCTATTCCCAAATATACCTGCGGATTGGCAGGATGACGCGCTGGCCGCCAAATGGTCGAAAATCAGGGAACTCCGGCGTGTGGTGACCGGCGCTCTCGAGATCGAACGTGCCGAAAAACGGATCGGTTCGAGCTTGCAATCGCACCCTGTGGTCTACACTACTCAGGCATATTTAGACGTGATGGCGGGTGTAGACGGTGCCGAGATCTCCATCACTTCGGATATTACTCTCACCGCGGATCCTGCCCCGGCTGACGCCTTTGCAATTGAGGAGGTGGCGGGCGTGAGCGTCGTCTGTGCACTCGCCGACGGCGAGAAATGTGGGCGGTGTTACAAATTTCTACCAGACGTGGGTGCCGGCGCTGCATCTTCTGATTTGTGTGGGCGCTGTTTGGATGCGATCAAATTCCACCCGGCAATGGACTGATTTGATATGATGCGGCCTGTGCCACTAGGTCTTCTCGTTGCAGTCCTTGCCATTGGTGCAGACCAGGTTACGAAATGGTGGATACTAGCATCTGTCATGGACCCGCCCAGGATCATAAATGTCACCCCCTTTTTTAATGTGGTGTTGGTGTGGAATCGCGGCATCAGTTTCGGCATGTTTAGTAATGAGAGCATGGCCGGGGTCTGGATACTCTCTTTCCTTGCGCTGATTATCGTTGGATTCTTATTCAATTGGCTGCGGAAAGCGGAGTCCAAGCGCGTAGCCATTTCCCTTGGTCTCATTATTGGTGGTGCACTTGGCAACGTGATCGACCGAGCGGTCCATTCAGCTGTCTTGGATTTCCTTGATTTTTATATAGGATCCGTCCGATGGCCTGCGTTCAATGCAGCGGACAGTTTTATCACTGTTGGGGCAATCCTGTTGATTCTAGATTCCCTATTTTCTCGGGGCTCTGATCAGTCTAAAATAAAACGACACGATCGCCAGTAAGCCACTGCGGGTATGCGCCATGTTCACAGGTAATGTAAGACACTATATCACCCCCCTGTTTTTGCTTGGCATTCTTGCCTTATTAACGGCTTGTGAGGAGACCAAACGGGCCTTGGGTCAAACCAAAGAGGCGCCTGATGAATTTACTGTATACCAGCGCGCACCTCTTAGCCTGCCTCCGAACTATGGCCTCAGGCCGCCGTTACCGGGTACCGCACGACCTCAGACAGTCAACCCCCGTGATCGGGTCAAAAAAGCTCTGGGTATGCCTGTTAGAGCGGCTGACAGGGCAACCGCGGGACGGCAGCAAAATCTAAGCAGGTTGAGCCGAGGAGAACGCGCGATAATCAATTTGACTGGGGCGACAAATGCAAATCCTCGCATCCGGAGTTTGGTGGAGAAAGACACAGCCAGGCTGTTTGAGGAGGATAAATCCCTTACTGATAAATTGGTTTTTTGGCATAGGAAAGACAAATTCGGGACTGTCGTGGACCCGGTTAAGGAGCGGCGACGTATTCACGAAGCCCAGGCCCTCGGAAAATCGCTGAACTCTGACAACATTCCCGTTATTTCGCGGAAGAAAAAAGCGTTGTTTGAGGGCGTGCTGAAATAAGCCTTCTGACAGTCGCCCCTAATTTAGCGGCTCCAAAGCCCCGCGAGGCGCTTTAATCTCACACTTCAGCGTACTATATCCGGAGTCGCCGAGACCTAACGAATGCGAGGGGTCATGGCGTAGCAATTGATTGACTTCAAATTCTGGTACACGCAAATGATGCGATTGATAAAATTACTGGGGCTTCTTTTAACTAGTTACGCAGGTATGACAACTGGTTGCAATGACACGGTTGAGGCGGCTGTTTTCAATCCGGACTCATTTACGCTCCAAAATGGCATGCAGGTAGTAGTTATATCTAATCACCGAGCCCCTATTGTGACGCATATGGTCTGGTACAAGGTGGGGTCCGCCGACGAGCCTCCAGGGAAAACCGGCGTCGCGCATTTTCTTGAACACCTTATGTTTAAGGCCACTAAGAACCTTCGATCAGGCGAATTCTCAAAAATTGTGGCACGTAATGGCGGCCAGGATAATGCCTTCACATCTTTTGACTATACAGGGTACCATCAGACCGTCGCCGCCAGTCGGTTAGAGGCTGTAATGAGAATCGAAGCCGATCGAATGCGCAATCTGGTCATTGATGCAAAAGAGGTTGAACCAGAACGTCAGGTCGTTCGGGAGGAACGGCGCTCGCGTGTGGATAATTCTCCGGCTGCCAAATTACGGGAACAGTTAAACGCGACCATCTATCTTAACTACCCCTATCGCAATCCGATCATTGGTTGGGATCATGAAATCGTTGACCTGACCGTGGACGATCTTCGTCAGTTTTATGACACCTACTATTGGCCCAACAATGCGATTCTCGTCGTCGCAGGGGATATCACCGCGGATGTCCTAAAGCCCTTGGCGGAAAAATATTACGGTGCTATTCCGGCGGGTAAGGTCCCTCCCCGTGTTCGGCCTCAAGAGCCTCCAAACAATGCCGCGCGGACCGTTACACTGAGAGATCCCCGCGTTCGCCAGCCGAGTTGGCAGCGCGCCTTTTTTGCACCCAGCCGGATTTATGGTGAAACGCAACATTCTTATGCTCTGGAGGTTCTCTCTCAGGTGTTTGGAGGCGGTACGACCAGCCGGCTTTATCGGTCACTGGTGATCGAGCAGAAATTAGCTCTCTCGGCAGGCTCGTTCTATGACGCTGATCAACTTGGGCCGTCTAATTTCTTTATTTTTGCGAGCCCTCGGCCCGGCGTCGGCATGGATCAGATCGAAAATGCGATTTTAGCGGAAATTAAGAAAATACGGGAAAACGGTGTGAGCCAAGAAGAACTCACGCGAGCTAAAACAGGTCTTCAAGCAGAGGCTGTATACGCGCGAGATTCCATGGACGCGGGTGCCCGGGTGCTTGGGGCAGCATTAAGTTCAGGTCAAACAATCGCGGATGTCGAAGCCTGGCCTGATCGGATCGCTAGCGTGACCGCGGACCAGATCAAAGCTTCCGCGAATGCGGTTCTCCGGCAAAAACAGTCCGTGACCGGATATCTCCTGTCCGGCAAATCACCGCCTAACCAGCCACAAAATCGCAAGAAGACTAGGCCATGATCAAAATGCCACTGGGCCGTTCTCTGATGGCCACTTCCCCGGTCTTCGTCACACTGTTAACCATGTTCCTGGCGCACGCCCCCGTGGCCTACGCCATTAATATCCAGAAGATAGTATCCCCGGGGGGAATCACTGCCTGGCTGGTGGCAGATCACAGCAACCCGATTATCACCGTGAGCTTTGCATTCCGCGGCGCCGCCGGTTTGGACCCTACTGGCAAAGGGGGTCTTGCCAATCTGGTGGCCTCAACCCTGGATGAGGGGGCGGGTGACCTTGATAGCCAAGCGTTCCAGCAGGAATTAGAGGACCTCTCCGTGTCTCTTACTTTCCGAGCCGGCCAGGACTCTTTTAGAGGTGTTCTCCGTACGCTCACTCGGAACCGTGATCGGGCCTTTGAGCTGCTGAAGCTGGCACTCACCCGTCCCCGTTTCGATGCAGACGCGGTGGAGCGGATGCGAAGCCAGATTTTGGCTGGTCTCCGCCGAAGCTCTGAAAACCCTAGCCGGATTGCCGGGCGGAAGTTGCTCAAGACATTGTTTCCAGAGCATTCTTACGGGAACCCGGTGAAGGGATCGGCTGAGACGGTACCGTTGATTAAGATCGTTGATCTGAAGCAGTTTCAAGCGCAGCGATTTGCCAAAGATAATTTGGTGGTTAGCGTCGTTGGCGATTTGACCGCCGACGTCCTTGCGAAACTTCTCGATTTCGTTTTTGGCTCCTTACCGGAAACCGCAAGCCCATGGAAACTACCAGATACCATAGCTACTGCCGGCAATCGCACCATTGTGATCGACAAACCCATTCCCCAGAGTGTTATTCGCTTTGGCCAGTCTGGCATCAAGAGGAGCGATCCCGAGTTTTTTGCCGCCTATATCATGAATTATCTGCTGGGCGGCGGCGGATTTGAATCCAGGCTTTACAGAGAGGTCCGCGAGAAGCGGGGCCTAGCATACTCTGTCTATACTTACCTTTCCCCGTATAAACATACTGGGCTCATTATGGGTGGGTCTGCAACTGCCAACGCCCGGGCAGACGAGACCATTAAAATCTTAAAAAATGAATGGCGGAGTATGGCCGATCAAGGGCTAACCCAGACGGAACTGGATGATGCAAAGACGTATCTCACAGGTTCTTATCCGCTCCGGTTTTCCTCCAGCCGCCAAATTGCGGCGATGATGACTGGCATTCAACTAGAACGATTGGGCATCGATTACATTGACCAGCGCAATAGCTTTATCAATAGCGTTACTCTGGATGATGTGAGTCAAGTCGCAAAAAAAATCCTGGATGCGGACTCGCTCACCATAGTGGTCGTTGGTCAACCGGATAGCGTGCAGGCGGAGGGCCAATAAT
This sequence comes from Rhodospirillaceae bacterium, assembly GCA_002723345.1. Lineage (GTDB taxonomy): Bacteria > Pseudomonadota > Alphaproteobacteria > Rhodospirillales > UBA2165 > TMED167. Next base: position 58,020 of record PBNV01000041.1, on the reverse strand, counting down.
TTCAAAATGTCGCCACGTAACTAGTTAGATCGGATGATGAGGGTGGTTGCGACCCTGTACATTTGATAAGCTGTTCCAACGAGACCTGGAGGTGCGCTCCGGTCATGAGAAATCCAATCTGAGGCTGCTGCTGGCGAGATGTACCGCCAAAACTTCGAATATTGTGTGTCTGGTTCAACCAGCGGACCCGGCCTGTCCGAGGCGCGATTTTTGGAACTATCGGGCCGTCTTGCCGCCAGTTTGGCGGAGATCAATGGCGGCTCGCGCGCGGAGGTTCAAGCGATTTTAGACGATGTCACGTCGAGCACTGGATTAGAAGGCCTTGAGCCCGTGGCCGAGCGATATGCGGAATCTTTTGATGATGTAATTGTCTTGGGCACAGGCGGCTCGAGCCTCGGCGGACGCACGCTTTGCAGCCTCGCGTCAGTCTCGACCGTATCAGGGCCAGACGCCCAACCAATACAGCCTCGGCTTCATTTTATGGATAATGTGGATCCAGCGGGTTTTGACGCCCTTTTTCGATCGGTCGCTCCCGGCCGCACGGGATTTCTAGTGATCTCCAAATCTGGTGGCACCCTGGAGACACTTGCCCAGTTTATTTACTGCTTCGATGTGTTCAGGAACGCGCTTGGAGAATCGGCGGCCGTTAGACATTTTATGTCAATCTGTGAGCCTGGCCCCCGGCCACTGCGGTATATTTCAGAGCGCCATGGCATAGACGTCCTGGATCATCCGCTCGGTTTGGGTGGTCGCTTTTCGGCGTTCTCAATCACTGGCATGCTGCCTGCAATGATCGTGGGTCTGGATGCCGAAGGGGTTCGCCAGGGAGCCCGGGACGTTTTGTTCGAAACGGCTAGCGGGGCAGCGCCGGAGGATATTCCGGCGGTGGCGGGGGCGGCCATCAATATCGGGCTGTCACTTGATGCCGGCGTCACGCAGACAGTGGTGATGCCCTATCTTGACGGCCTGGCAAATTTCGGCAAATGGTACCGGCAGCTCTGGGCAGAGAGCTTGGGCAAGGACGGGCGGGGTACGACGCCGATAGATGCCTTGGGCACCGTGGATCAGCACAGTCAGCTGCAGCTGTATCTTGAAGGTCCCCGGGATAAGTTTTTCACCATTATCGGGGCCGAGACGTCGGGACGGGGACAGGCCATTCCCGCGGACCTTGTCGATGGCACCGATCTTGACTACTTGTCCGGCAAACGGCTCGGCGATCTGCTCCGCGCAGAGGAAGCCGCAACAGCGGGTGTCCTTGCAGAAAATGGCTGCCCGGTCCGGACCTTGAGCATCCCCAGATTGGAAGAACGCGCGGTCGGCGCGCTGATGATGCATTTCATGTTGGAGACCATTCTGGCGGCCGACCTTTTGGATGTCTCTCCCTTTGGCCAGCCGGCGGTGGAGCGTGGTAAAATCTTGGCCAGGACTTATTTGGCTGCGGGCAAAGATATATGACCATCCGTCTTCTGCCAACTACCACGGTCAACCGAATTGCAGCGGGCGAGGTGGTTGAGCGGCCCGCTTCCGCAATTAAAGAGCTGGTGGAAAACAGTATTGATGCGCATGCCCGACGCGTGGACATCGTCCTCCGAGATGGCGGCCGATCGTTTTTATCGGTGGCGGATGACGGCATTGGAATCACCCGGGAAGAACTTCCCCTTTCGATGGAACGCCACGCTACGTCCAAGCTGCTAAATGATAATCTTGAGACCATAGCGACCTTTGGATTTCGGGGGGAAGCCTTACCATCTATTGCCTCGGTAAGCCGACTGACCATCACCAGCCGTCAGAAACAGGCGGCCGATGCCTGGACCCTCCGGGTCGAAGGCGGGACTAAATTTGAGACAAAGCCCGCGGCCCATGTGACCGGGACCACCGTCGAGGTGCGGGATCTCTTTTATGCCACGCCGGCGCGCCTGAAATTTCTGAAAACGGCAAGAACGGAACTCAATCATGTTCTGGATACGGTCCGGCGGCTTGCTATGGCGCATCCTGAAATCGCCTTTTCCTTGCGAGACGGGGAGCGTCAGGTGCTCAAATTATCGCATGCGCAGGGGGATATGATCGATGCCCGCTTGGACCGCCTGGACGCCATTATGGGTAATGATTTTGCCGCAAATGCCATCCCCATTGAAGCTGACCGCGATGGCCTTTTCTTGTCCGGCTTTGCCGGCCTGCCAACGCTTAATCGGGGAAGCCCAACCCACCAGTACCTTTTTGTGAATGGTCGACCGGTCCGCGACAAGCTACTCTATGGTGCCGTGCGGGGTGCGTATCGTGATTTTCTAGCCCATGACCGCCATCCTCTCATCGCTCTATTCCTGGACGTTCCGCCGGAAGCTGTCGACATCAATGTGCATCCGGCCAAGACGGAAGTCCGCTTCCGGGACGCGGGCCTGGTCCGAGGCTTGATCGTCAGCGCCCTGAAACACGCATTGGCGGCGGCAGGGCACCGGGCGTCGACCACCGTGGCAGATGCCGCTCTGGGTGCTTTCCGGCCAGAAATCGGGGGGGTCCCCGTTTCGGTGCACCGTGCAACACCAATCTCTCGGAATGTGTCGGGTCCCGCGTTATCGTTTCAGGCACCCGTTGCCCAGACGGCGGACCTGAGCCGGCTCGACACCGCTCCGACGGCGCGGTTTGAACCTGAGCTAGTGACGGCTAGGGACGACCCCGCTGAGAGCTTCCCCCTAGGTGTCGCCCGGGCCCAGGTCCACGAAACTTATATTGTGGCGCAAACGGAGGACGGAATTGTCATAGTTGATCAGCATGCCGCCCATGAACGTCTCGTTTACGAGGAAATGAAGGCGGCCATGGAGCAGGATGGCATCAAACGCCAAGGACTATTGATTCCTGAGGTCGTGGAACTTGAGGAAGTTGCGGCAAATCGGATCTCTGGCCGGGCGACAGAGCTCTCGGAGCTGGGTTTGATGGTTGAGGCTTTTGGGCCTGGCGCTATTGTCGTGCGGGAGACACCGGCGCTACTCGGCGAGGTCGATATCCAGGGACTGATCAAGGACCTGGCAGACGATCTTGCAGAATATGACGAAGCTCTCGATCTCAAAAGTCGGCTTGCCGAGGTGGCATCCACAATGGCATGCCACGGCAGTGTCCGCGCCGGCCGCCGACTGAATGGAAAGGAAATGAACGCCTTATTGCGTCAGATGGAAGTGACACCGCATGCCGGTCAGTGCAATCATGGCCGGCCCACTTATGTCGCTCTTAAACTCGTCGATATTGAAAAGCTATTTGGCCGGCGCTAACGGCCCGCCTTTTTCCGGCGCGCGCACCAAGTCCCGATCTGATGTCTCCTGTGATGCCAGCAATGAATACTCTCAGATTTGTAAAAAAGAGATCTGAGCTGCGCCGTAGGTCCGCTGATCTGCAAGGATGTAAGGCGCCGGCGCGCTAAAACCCTCGGTCTCACCGGTCTCGACAACGATGAGGGCCTTCTCGGCCAACCATTCACCTTGCTGAAGCGAGGTGAGGGTGGTTGGTGCCAGACCTTGGCCATATGGCGGATCAATGAACGCTAGATGGGCAGGGGCAACGTCCGCCGACCGCGCTGGCAAGTGGGCGGCGTCTAGTTTCAGGACGCCCCCCCGATCCGTGAGTGCGAGGGCGGTCAGGTTATCTTCAATACACTTTTTTGCCGACTGCGCACGGTCAATGAATATACACGCCTCGGCCCCCCGTGAGAGCGCTTCCAGGCCAAGTGCGCCTGATCCAGCGAACAAATCCATGACGCGGGCGTCTTCAAGTTGGAACCCAATTCCATGGCGTAAAATATTAAACAGTGACTCCCGGGCCCGATCAGAGGTTGGTCGTGTGTCCCGGCCAGAGGGCGCGGACAGCTTACGGCCCTTGCAGTCACCGCCGACGATGCGCACGGGACCGGTCCTTCACGGGCTTGAGCCCCAATTGCTCGCGGAGCGTCTTTTGTTTAATTTCGTCAATTTCACCCTTGGCTAAATGACCGAGCTGAAAGGGGCCATAAGAGATGCGGATTAGCCGTGAGACTGGCCAGCCCATATGTTCCATCACCGTCCGGATCTCGCGGTTTTTTCCTTCGGTCAGAGATACCGAGAGCCAAGCATTCGCGCCCTGTTGCCGTTCCAACCTGGCTTTGATCGGCCCATATTTAATCCCAGCTATATTCAAACCATCTTCCAGGGGAAAAAGAGCATCGGCTTGGATGCGGCCATGAACACGCACCCGATAGCGTCGCCGCCAGCCCGTTGCCGGCAGCTCTAATTTTCGCGCAAGCTCGCCGTCGTTGGTCAGCAGCAAGAGGCCCTCTGAATTGAGGTCGAGTCGGCCGACAGAGATCAGACGGGGGAGGGTGTCGGGTAACGACTGAAACACTGTTGGTCGGCCGTCAGTATCCTTGTGGGTGGTAAGAAGACCAGTGGGTTTATGGTAGCGCCACAATCGGGTTGTCTCCGCTTGCGGCAGGGGTTTGCCATCGACTTTTATCTTGTTGGCGGCCGTCACTTTTACCGCCGGTGTTTTGAGAACCTCACCGTCCATTGTGACGCGTCCGTCCGTGATCCAACGTTCGGCTTCCCGGCGCGAGCATAAACCTGCACGGGACATAATCTTGGCGATGCGTTCCCCTTTAGGATTTGGGGACTGACTAGTTTCGGGCGGCATCGATAAAAGCCCAAAAAATGCGCATGTCGTTTGGATCTACTTCGAACTCCGGGTGCCACTGGACGCCCAGACAGAACCGTTGACGCGGCGCTTCAATACCCTCAATGACCCCGTCAGGTGCTTTAGCATTAACCGTAACAGAGCCGGAAACCGCCGCCACAGCTTGATGGTGAGCGGAATTTACGCGCATTTTCGTCACGCCGACGATGTCATGCAGGAGTGTGTTTTTTTCAATGACGACGGGGTGGCCCGGCTCATCCCGTGGATTGGGTTGTTCATGGGCCAGCGCGTTGTCCACGTCATCTGGGATGTGTTGAATGAGGGACCCGCCAAGGGCCACGTTCAAAAGTTGCTCCCCGCCGCAGATGCCCAGGACCGGGATGTCTCTCTCCAAGGCCTTACGGGTGATGCCAAGTTCGAATGCGGTCCGGTTTTCCTTTAGGATGACGGTGTCATGGGCGGTCCCTTGGTCATACAGCGCGGGGGGGACATCAAATGCGCCGCCGGTGATGACCAGGCCGTCGATAAGAGCTGCATAATCTTTTACTAAGGCGGCCTCATTAGGCAGAATGAGTGGTATGCCGCCTGCCTTTGCGACCACGCCCGCGTAATTTTCGCGCAGCGCATACCAGGGAAATTTGGAATACCCCCCGGGATCTTCCGAGTCCACAGTGATCGCGATAAGAGGTCTCTGTCCGGGAGCAGCCATGATAGCACTGTAGAGCCCGTCGAGTCCCGGTGCAACATGAAGACAACAGCTTGACGGCTGGGCAGGCCACCTGCCACTGTCTCTGGCATGTCGAAAGATGCAAGGAGTTATATGCAGCTGGCGCTTGACCAGGCGGAGAGAGCCGGTGCCGCCGGCGAGGTTCCGGTGGGTGCCGTCCTCGTAGAGAGTTTTTCCGGTAAGATCGTTGCCGCTGCGGGAAACCAGGTTGAAGAGCTTCACGATCCAACGGCACATGCAGAGATGCTTGTTCTCCGGTTGGGTGGACAGCGCCTCTGTGCTCCCCGTCTACCCGGATGTGATCTTTATGTAACCCTGGAACCCTGTCCCATGTGCGCTCAAGCCATTTCTATCGCGCGTCTACGTCGGCTGTATTTCGGAGCGTTTGATCCTAAGGGGGGCGGCGTTGATCACGGCCCCAAGATTTTTGCTCAGAGCTCCTGCACGCATGTCCCAGAAGTTTATGGAGGCATTGAGGAAAAAGCCAGCGCGTCGTTGCTGCGTGAATTCTTCTCTGAGCGGCGATAGATTTTTATGTGCCCTTACTTATCCCAACATGCGCGCGATGTTTTCTTCTCCCGCAGTTTTTGTCATTTTACTGATTAAGTCATGAAGTCTAGGGATTTTTCTGATGCAGTCTAAGCCTTTGGAACGGGTAACTATGGTTATGTTTTTTGACTGTATATTTAAGACCGGTCACTTGTAAAAAAAGGTCCAATATCTGTACTTTAGAACCTTCTATCATTACCCAAATCTGGAACGTCCGTATGTCTCCTGACAGTACCAACAATATAGCCCCGCCCTGGTCTTTCAGCCATGTAGGCCTGTACGTAAAAGACATTGATCGGATGGCAGCGTTTTACCTTCAGGCTTTTAGCATGGTTGAGACGGATGCCGGACCGGCGCGGGGTCACCACATCCGGTTTTTGACCCGGGATGCCCGCGAACACCATCAGGTGGTTCTCGAAACGTCCCGCACGACAGATGAGACCACTATTCAGCAATTGTCTTTCCGGTTTGACTGTCTGGATGACCTCCGCTTGATGAAGGCGCGGATCGAAAACCTGCCGGATGATGTCTTGAGTGAGGATATGTTGCCATATGGGGTCAATCATGGGAATGCGTGGTCACTCTATTGTCATGATCCGGAGGGTAATCGGATAGAAATGTTTTTGGACTCGCCCTTTTATGTGCGCCAGCCCTGTATCGACAAGTTGGATCTCTCCCTGACCGACGCGGAAATTCTCAAAGCCACAATAGACGCTTTTGGAGATGATGTAGCGACGCGGCCCTGGAAGGACTGGTCAAATGAATTGGCCGATAAATTGGCGGAGGACCGTGGCCCTGCATGTGAATAAGGGGAGGAAGAGTTTTGAAGAGTGGCCTGCAACCTTTTTGCTTCCATGATATGTTATTTGTTGCCAGATTTATATTCCGCTGGGGAGGTAGAATAGATGCCAAAAATTTTCAATAAAGATACCATTGATCCCGAGACGTTAAGTGATGGGGCCCTGAGACGCGTTTTGCTGGACGACAGTATCACAAGCAACGACAACATACGTTTGGATCACTGGGACTTGGGATCAGGGTGTACCATGCCACTATCCGTTGCGGGGGGCGATATTACTTGGCTTCAGGTGTTGGACGGAACGGTCCAGCTTTCCGGCTCGGAAGGCACTCACACACTCGGCAACCAGCATCTGATGTTTCTGCCCGGCGGCTTTGAGGGTCGGCTTGAGGGTCATGAACGCAGTCGGATTCTTCATGCACGCGTTCCGGATGCTGCCCGATTTGATCCCGCTTTCGCAAACACCCCGCCGGGCTTTCGGCTTGTCGATTGGTCAAAAGAACCAGTGCTTGATTCCACTCATGATGCCCGTAAACGTATTTATTTTGTTACGCCGCAACTATTTTCTACCAAGGCAATATCGGGGGAGATGATAATCTATCCCCCGAACACCGTTGCTTCCAACCACTATCACGAGGATGCTGAGCATTTTCAGTATGTGATTTCGGGCGAGGGCATTGTGTACACCGACGAACAGCCACACCGATTGCGACCAGGTGATATTGTTTATAACTACGAGCGCGAGCATCACTACTTTGAATGCGATGGATCAGAAAACTTTGTGTTTGTTGAGTTTTTCGTGCCAGGTGAATTTAAGACCATTTGGGTGGAGAATGCGCCCATTTGTACTTGGGAGCCCACCGGCAAAAACATCCGAGGCGGTGCGCCATCTCGGGAGATTGGCGCCCATTCCTCACAGCCCGTAGAAACCCCAGCAGATGTATAGGCAGTTTCCGCCGATGGCATCCGGGCTCAGATAGGTCTCCGCTGTGCTGCAGGATCGAGGGGCCAAAGTAAAAGTGACTTTAGGCTACATCCACGACAGCGGTGGTGTCGATTTCTACGAGTGCGCCGTCGACAAGGAGAGCTTCCACACCCACGCAGGTACTAGAGGCTGACCCGCCGTCACCGTAAAAATCCATCATCGCTTGCATGATTAGGGGCCGGTGTTCCAATTTAAGTCCGACGACGAAGACGCGTTGCCGCACCACATTAGCGGGGGTCGCACCAGCCATCGCAAGCGATTTACGGATGGTCTTGTAGATATAGGCCATCTGCGCCGCCAAATCTCCAGCACCTACTAGGTCGCCATCCTTGGTCGACGCCACAAGTCCTGAGAGATGGATCATTTTGCCCCCTTCGCTGGTTACCAAATTGGTGAAATGAGGCTTGTTGTGCAGAAATTTAGGACGAATGCGTCCAATTTTAAGGGAGTTTTCCATTACAATATCCTCTCACTTCAAACTTTTTAAGGCGCCAGATCAAGATGTGAAAATCTGGCTCTCGGGTTGTCCGGTATTTATCCTCCAAAACGGGGTTCGGGAACGCCCCGGATTCCGAGACCGGTCAACTTAAATAGGGAGCCAGCACCAAATTGGGGGTGATCTTCGGTCACGAACGCATCATGCGCCCCTGCGCCGGGATGATCTATCCTTGCCATTGAAGTGACATAAAGTTCATCCAGATCAGCCCCGCCAAACATCACGGAGGTAATGTTTCTGACCGGCATGCCAATACGACGTTCCTCCTCGCCGTCGGGCGTGCGGCGAACAAGTTCGCCAGTGCGGAGTTCCGCTGTCCAAACACAGCCCTCCGAATCTACCGTGGAGCCATCACAGACTCCCTCCTGGCCCTTGGTTGAGGCAAAGTCACGCTGATTCGAGAGAGCTCCCGTCTCGATGTCATAGTCATAGGCCCACATGACGTCTTGGAAGGTATCTGTAATATAAAAAGTCTTATCGTCCGGTGACCAGCTTGGCCCATTGGTGCAAATGATGCCACCACCTATTTGATGAGTGCTGAGATCAGGATCCAGGCGCCAGATACCGCAGATTGCTAACTCCTCCAAATCATCCATACCACCGGCGATGAAGCGCCCGCGGCGGTCCACTTTGCCATCGTTTAAGCGCGTGCGGGGCTGTTCCTCCTCAATGGGCGTGATGAGGGCAAGATTGTCTCTCTCGAAATCATAAAAATAAAAGCCATCATTCAACGCCAGAACCAACCCTCCGTCTTTGCGGATTGCCAAAGCCCCGATGTCGTGGTCCGGAATGGCCCGGGCATCGACCTTGCCCGACCGGGGTTCAAGCCGAAAAATATTATCTTTGCCTTTCCGTCGGCCTGTGCCATCCACCCACCAGAAGATGCCCGTTTCCACGTCCCAGACGGGACTTTCGCCGAGATAGGTTTCACACTCGACGATCTGTTCTATGCGATAGGACATTGTGCCACCGAGCTTGGGTCAAAAACAACGTATGGGCTCTCAGGAGCATTGCGTGCCGGTTGCTTTGGTTTTGTTGAGTTGATTTCCGGCTCACCGAACAGTGGGCGTCGGTCACGCTGCGGCTGGTCTATCGGAGATATGCTTTTCATTGACTTATGGAAAATAATGGATATGCAAACTTGGTAAGCCCCCCCATGGATACGGTTCAATTTGCACCCAAATCTTCTCCTTTGAGGACACGGTCAATCAATATTTGGGTTTCTTCAATACCGTAAAGGATAATGAATGAACCCATCCGGGGACCCGTCGATTGCCCGAGCAAGGTCTCATATAGGGCCTTGAACCAACTCTTTAGATCATCAAATTCGTGGCTCGTGCCAACGGCATATACCGCGGTTTGGACATCTTCCGCCGTCGCGCCCGGCGGCAGCGCACTCAGGGAGTTTGCCAAATCTTCAAGCGCGGCTCGTTCCATATCCGTGGGGGCTCTATATTTTTTGTGCGGTTTTACAAAATCCCGGAAATACTCCACAGCGTAACTCGTGAGTCGGTCTAGTGTAGGTGCATTTTCCCGTGTCGCATCAGGTCGGTAACGCGAGATGAAGTGCCAGAGGACGTCTTTGTCCTCCGAGTTACACACACCAGCTAAATTCAGTAAGATATTGTAGGAGAGATGGGCGTCTTCCACCGGGGGCTGGCCGTTATGAATGTGCCAGGCTGGATTTGCAAGTTGTGCTTTCTGGTCTTGTTCCGGATACTTGGACAGATGGCTAAGATAATCGTCCACATTCTTTGGGATAACGTCAAAAAACAGCCGTTTAGCCTGAGTCGGCTTCTGGTACATGAACTGGCTCAGGCTTTCCGGCGGGGCGTATTTGAGCCATTCCTCCATGGAGAGACCATTGCCGCGGGATTTGGAAATTTTCTCGCCGTTTTTATCCAGGAAGAGCTCGTAGGTAAAGCCCGCTGGCGGTGTGCCGCCTAAAAGGCGGGTGACGGCGCCAGACAGCTTAACAGAATCGATCAAGTCCTTGCCGGACATTTCATAATCCACATCAAGAGCCCGCCAGCGCATGGCCCAATCTGCTTTCCATTGCAATTTGCAATGGCCGCCCGTGACTTGCACCTCCGTGCGGGTACCTTCCTCTTCATAGACGATGGTGCCCGCTTCTTCGTTGCGCTCTATTACCGGCACTTGCAGGACGAGGCCCGTTTTCGGACAGATGGGTAAGAAGGGGGAGTAGGTTTTACGCCGCTCTTCGCCAAGGGTGGGCAGGATTACATTGATGACTTTTTCGTAGTTGCGCAGAACGCTTAACAAAGTCTCGTCGAATTCACCCGCTTTATAGGCGATGGTGGACGACTTGAACTCATAGTCAAAACCAAAGTCATCCAGAAAGGCTTGCAGGCGCGCATTATTGTGCTGGCCGAAGCTTTCGTGAGTGCCAAAAGGGTCGGGAATGGCGGTGAGCGGTTTACCTAGATGGGCCGCCACCATTTCCTGTTCCGGGATATTGTCGGGCACTTTGCGAAGACCATCCATGTCGTCGGAGAAGACAAATAGCCGCGTCGGAATGTCGGATAATTGCGCAAAGGCATGGCGCACCATGGTGGTTCGAGCAACCTCGCCAAATGTACCGATATGAGGCAATCCCGACGGGCCATAGCCGGTTTCAAACAGAACATAGCCCTTGTCCGGCGCGCAACCACGGAGTCGTTTCAGCAGTTGTCGTGCTTCGGCGAAGGGCCAGGCCTTGGAGTCTTGCGCCAGATTTTTCAGATCAGACACGGGATGCGATTCCCTTTTCTATGGGATGGTCGGCGGACCGTAAGTGGCCGCTTCCTCGCCGTCAACACCGGTTTTATGCTCCGTATTGGTCTCTTTGTCCCAGCGCATTAGGATGCGCCCATGGACGTACCCGCCCCCTCTGGCGACTCGCCTATTAGGCTTCCCGATGCGCCGCTGCTTGCGGCTGATCACCGCCACGTGATGTGGTTGACGCCGGACGGCGAATTGACTGAAATCGATCACAGTTCGGCGGCTGAGCGGGTACAAAAGATGTCACCCATCCTTTGCCATACCAAATCCGTCGCTTCCCACCTAAAGTGTCCGGTTTTCACGGCTTTTGATGTGCTTGAGTTGTTCGCCTTCGTACGGCCGGCACAATTTTGTCTGCCGACAGTAGCGGGCCTCGCTGCCGCGTTGGACATCGATGTGCCGGAAAAACTCGAAGATACACCAGGGGCCCTTTTGACCATTGTAGCCGGGCTATTGGGGGAACTCGCCCAGGTCGATCGGAGTGCACGATCCATTGCATGGGCTATGGCGGAGTCAGGCTGGTCCTGGGGCATCTCGGTCCTGGCCGCATTGGATCAGGGGCGAGAACAAGCACGGGTGGGACATTCGTTGGACGGGTTCCGTGTATGGAACCGGCTCAAGGAGTGGGAAGATGCGGCGCCGCCGCCGTCCCCGGGAAATGAGCCTGTCACCAGCACGGAAATTCTGGAACGGCTGGATCAGTTGCTTGGGAGCGAGGCCGAAAACCGTTCCGAGCAATCCACCTATTCCACCGATGCCGGTCTTGCATTTCTGCCAAAAGAGCAACCGGAGCACCCTCAAGCCATTATTGCAGAAGCGGGTACGGGTGTGGGCAAAACGCTAGGTTATATAGCGCCTGCCAGTGTCTGGGCGGAGAAGAACGAGGCGCCCGTTTGGATTTCCACATTCACGCGAAACCTACAACGGCAATTGGATAGGGAATTGGACAAACTCTATCCCGACCCCGCAACTAAGGCACTGCGGGCAGTAATCCGCAAAGGCCGTGAAAACTACATGTGCCTTCTCAATTTTGAGGATGCGATCGCCCAGAGCCAGGGTCTGGATCGGGTCACCCTTGGCCTAACGGCGCGATGGATTACTGCGACCCGGGACGGTGACATGGTTGGTGGCGACTTCCCAGCCTGGCTGGGTGATTTGCTTGGCCGCCGGCGCACCATTGATCTTACTGACACAAGGGGGGAATGTATTTATTCCGCGTGCCAACATTATGGCCGCTGTTTTATCGAAAAATCAGTCCGCCGGGCCCGCCGGGCCCGTCTAGTGGTGGCCAATCATGCCGTGGTCATGTTGCAGTTGGCTCTGGGGGCAGAGGGTGAGGGTCCCACACGCTACGTGTTTGATGAAGGCCATCATCTATTTGACGCTGCGGACAGTGCATTTTCGGCGCATTTGACGGGTGGCGAGACGGCAGAACTCCGTCGCTGGATACTCGGCGCAGAGGATCGGCGCGCGTCTCGAGCACGGGGTTTGAAAGCCCGGATGGAGGATATTCTAAACGATGACGAGTCATCGCGGGAATATCTTGATGATATTCTCGCCCAGGCCCGCAGCCTCCCCAATCACGGTTGGCTGCAGCGGCTCTCCGATGGTATGCCGCACGGGGCAACGGAACAATTTCTCTGCCTCGTCCGCCAGCAAGTTTATGCCCGGGACCCCAATTCGAAAACGCCTTTTGGTCTGGAGACGGAGGCTGCGCCGCCGTTGCCAGAAATTCTGGCTCACGCATCGGCGCTCACGGACAGTTTGGGAGCCCTCCTTCAACCAGCTCAGAGTCTTGTGGCAGCTCTCTTAGCGCGTTTGGAGGACGAGGCAGAAGAACTAGAAACGTCGACCCGTCAGCGTATTGAAGCCGTGGCCCGCAGCTTAGAGCGTCGGTGCGTTCTGCAAGTCACAGCCTGGCGCGGCATGCTGGACGCGCTCGCTACGGAGACACCCCCAGAATTTATTGATTTTTTCGAAGTGGAACGGTCTAGTGGACGGGATTTTGACATTGGAATGCATCGCCATTGGCGAGATCCGATGAAGCCTTTTGCCGGATACATGGCGAGAACAGCGCAGGGCTTTGCCGTGACATCAGCGACATTACGCGACGGCACCGGTAATGATGATCTGGATTGGCACGCTGCGGATTTCCGTACAGGGTTTCGCCATTTACCGGGTGGAGGAGAGCGCTCCCTTTTGTCATCTCCTTTTGATTATGCGGGGCAAACCCGGATTCTTGTTGTCAGCGATATTAATAAGAATGATATCGGTCAGCTCGCGTCAGCCTACCGGGAGTTAATATTGGCGTCAGACGGTGGTGCGCTTGGTCTGTTTACTTCTATCGCGCGGCTCAAAAGTGTCTATGAGCGGTTAGTGGCCGATGTGGAGCTTAATCATCTCCACCTGCTGGCGCAGCACATAGATCCGCTAGATACGGGCACCTTGGTGGATATTTTCCGCGCTGAGACCGACACCTGCCTTTTGGGTACCGATGCTGTGCGAGACGGAGTAGATGTCCCTGGCCGATCTTTGCGGCTGTTAATTTATGATCGGGTGCCGTGGCCGCGACCGACCATTCTTCACAAAGCACGGAAGACGCTTTATTCACGAGAATTGGAGGGTGGTAATTTTGACGATCTGATCACACGGCTTCGCTTAAAGCAGGCTTACGGCCGGCTCGTGCGGAGTGCGGATGATAAGGGCGTTTTCGTGATGCTGGACAAGGCCATGCCCTCCAGAATGAAAGGCGCTTTCCCCGAAGGTATGGATGTTCACCGGGTCGGGTTAGCTGAGGCGGTCCGTATTACGCGGGAATTTCTGGAGGCGCTATAGTTTTTATTTTATAGGTGGCATATCGAATGTTGTTACACAGGGCTTAAAACCATATCAACCATCAAAATTTGCCTGATCCGACCGTCGATTGTCGTGCCTGCTCACAATATCACTACCATTTTCACGCCGCCTTTGGGGATGGCATATGTGGCCGGTGCGCTGCGCGAAGCCGGATTTGAGATCCAGTTCATTGATGCTTTGGGGGAGTCTTTAGATACCCGGCATCCGGCGGACCATGATTGTTATCTTTATGGTTTGTCACCGGAACAGACCGTTGAAAAGATAGATCCGGATACCGATATTATTGGTGTTGGATTTGGTTTTTCCTTCGAATGGCCAACGTGCCGGGATCTGGTGACTGACATCCGTATAAGGTTCCCAGATGCGCTTTTGCTGGGTGGTGGTGAGCATATCACCGCGATGCCGGAACAAACGATGAAGGATACGGGTCTTGATATCGGTCTGCTGGGAGAAGGTGAAGAAACCGCTGTTGAGATTGCACGGGCATATGTTGATGGGGCGCTAGAACTGCCCAAAATACGTGGTATTACATATGTCTCCCCATCAGGTGAAGTTGTGCAAAATGAACGGCGTCCTCGCAAGCGGGAGCTGGATAAGATTGCTTGGCCCGCTTGGGACCTTGTTCCGATAGAAAATTATCTTGATAGAGGGTATGGGTTTGGTGTCAACCGAGGCCGATCAATGCCCATGATGGCCAGTCGTGGATGCCCGTACCAGTGCACATTCTGCTCAAATCCATCTATGTGGACAACACGATGGATTCCGCGGGACCCAGATTTACTCCTGGATGAAATGCAGTTTTATCAGAAAAAATATGGCGCTGAAAATTTCGATTTTTATGATCTTACCGCGATCGTAAAAAAATCGTGGATCGTTGATTTTTGTAGGAAGATTGAAGAACGTGGGTTGAGCTTTACGTGGCAGCTTCCCAGCGGGACGCGAACGGAAGCAATCGACGGTGAAGTTGCGTCACTGCTGTATTGGTCGGGCTGTCGGAACATGTCCTATTCCCCTGAGAGCGGCTCGCCAGCGGTGCTCAGGCGTATTAAAAAGAAAATCCACCCCGACTCCGTCATTGGCTCGATCTCCGAGGCGACAAAAAACGGTATGAATATCAAGTGCAATATTATCTTTGGATTCCCGGGGGAGACTTTTAGGGAGGTATGTGAGTCATACTGGTTTATTGTGCGTATGGCGTTGGCCGGGGCATTTGATGTCAGCGTATGGGCATTTTCGCCATATCCAGGATCAGAATTATTTGGCGAAATCTCGGGTAAAAATAGATTCAAAATGGATGATAAGTATTATGATAGCCTAAGGTCTTACGCTGACCCGTCATCCACTATTTCCTATAGCGAACATTTTTCGGACCGTGAGCTCAAATGCTTGAGGAGCTTTGGTGTAATTTTGTTTTATATTGTCTCCTGGATAAGGCGCCCTTACCGACCTCTTAAAATGATCTGGAATATATTGCGTGGCAGGCAAGAGTCTAGATCAGAGCAAGGGCTTGTAAACCTTTTTCGGCGATCGCAATTTACGAGCACTAATTAAAAATTCAGGTTTTATTGCCTTGGGAGTCTATCTACTTCTACCCATGTTCGAACCTGCACCCAACCCGACGCGGATTTCTTTAACAAGTAAGAATGGTCAGGTAATATTGGCAAACTAAAAATTGTGGCCATATCTTCAAAGGAAGAGTGGATAAGGACAAATTCTGACTTGTTGTTTTTAAGTCTGTTATTAAGCGCTTTCGCATTAGATGGGTGAAACGCACTCATCACCCCCATATAAGCGGCTGAATTTCCGATCCTAAATTTCGTTATTACGCCAACTTCACCGTTACCTTTAGGGTCAACAATAAAATAACGCGCGCCCCTGGGAAGTTCGGTCTTCATGTCCCGAGCAACCATCTGAAAGTATGGTTTTCGGCCCTCGTGATCAAACCGCAATTTTTTAGCAAAAATCAGTGGTGTAACTAACAGAATTAAAATTGCAGCTATGCCAAACTGTTTATGCCACGCTTTTAGGAACTGAATTTTATTATAAACTAGTGCCAGACCGTAGGTGTAAAATATACTCACATACAGTCCTACGTGAATATTATAGCGCCAATAAGAAGCAACCCGGAGAGCATCTGATTTCCCAAATGCCGCAACATAAGTAAAAAAGAGAAAAGCGTTGTAGCCGACAAACATTACACTTGCCAGGACAGCTAATCTATTTAGCGACGTTTCCATTCGCCACAGTCCCCTAATACCAAATATCAGAATTACTGCAACTGCCAGGAAGTAAACGCCTTTCTTAGACGCTACCGTAAGCATAGCGATTAGGATTTCAGGAATAATGTCAGTATGCCAATTTTCGAACGGGCGTATGGTAAACTCAGCGCCGCTGAGGTGCCCGGTGACATGGAACCGCCATGTAAAATAAACCAGTAGCGGAGGGATGGTCACGATTATGACACGATTGATTAACGCCGCTGAATCGATCCTGGAGTCACGAAGTCCAATTATTAGGATCGAAATGATTAAGATCACAAACAGAACGAGATTAGCCTGACGTAAATTTATGTGCACCGCCAATGTTAGAGCGGATTGCCAAGCTAAATGCATTGCTGTTTGAGGGTCTTTATTTGCCAGAGCGTTTACCATCATCCAGGCTAGTACACCGGCCAGTGCAATCGTTACGGAGGTTGAAGTTTCCGAATAGGCAGTCAGCACAAGCTTTTGGACAAAAGTAGGATTGAACAATGTTACGAGAAGACCTGCCAAGGCCACCATCATCCAATTTTTTAATTTCTCTTTATCAGGCTTCCCCAAACCAATTCGAACGACTTCAAGAAGAACCAATCCAAAAGTTAATAGTGCGAGCAGGTTTAAAAGGGCTCCAGAATTTTCAACGAATTCTCCAACTAAACGGCTCGCCAGATACATCAATATTGGCCAACCATACGGATAGGCTGGAAAACTGGCTCCAGTCATCGAATGAACTGAGTCCGGAAATCTATCGTGGTCGAGTAAAAAGCGTGCGCTTGGAAGCCAATGTGAGAATTCATCCCATTGCGACGCCACCATGCCTGAGATTAAGATCCAGAGGGGTATCGTAATTACTACTAATTTTATAAACCCGTGATCTAAAATCGTTTGTTGAGCCCACAATAAATAGACGAACGACCCCAACACCAGAATGCCAATAAAAATAGAGATCGTCGTAAAGGAAAGAGCCGTTAAAACGCCACCCAAGGTGAATATTAGAGTGATTATAGCCCACCCAAAAAATGGGGCTGCAACTCTGATAGCGCGCCTGCCGGCGACCACAGATCCAATCAGAGATAGGCCAAACCAAACCGTAAACGTCGATACGAGGCTTAAAACCTGGTGTGTTCCCAAGGAGAAATAGCCTAAATAACTATCCATGTTTCATTGCTGCAGCAGTATGTACGGGTGGGCCAAATTTATGAAAAAAGGCCGCATCTCATGATGCGGCCCTAATCTCTCTCTACGTCGTCACAGGCTACATCATGCCGCCCATGCCGCCCATGCCGCCCATGTCAGGTGGCATTGCCGGAGCCGCTGGTTTATCTTCAGGTTTCTCAGCCACCATGGCTTCAGTGGTGATAAGAAGACTTGCAATGCTGGCTGCATCCTGCAGGGCCGTGCGAACCACTTTGGTCGGGTCCACGATGCCGGCCTTGACTAGGTCAGTATATTTCTCGGACTGCGCATCAAAGCCAAACGAGCCGCCTTTGCCTTCCATCAGCTTGCCTGCAACAACGGCGCCATCAACACCGGCATTTTCTGCAATCTGACGCACTGGCGCTTCAAGCGCCCGGCGCACGATGCCCACACCGACGCTCTGATCGTTGTTTTCACCCTCAATTTTACCAAGAGCCTTAGCGGCATAGAGAAGCGCAACACCGCCCCCAGGCACAATGCCTTCTTCGACAGCCGCCCGTGTGGCGTTGAGAGCGTCGTCGACGCGGTCTTTCTTCTCTTTCACCTCAACTTCTGTGGCCCCACCAATGTTTAGCACGGCAACACCGCCTGCTAACTTGGCAAGACGCTCTTGAAGCTTCTCACGGTCATAGTCAGAGCTAGTCTCATCAATCTGTGCCCGGATCTGATTGCACCGGCCTTCGATCTCTTTCTTCTTGCCCGTGCCTTCAACGATCGTCGTCTCTTCCTTGGTGATGTTGACCCGCTTTGCAGAACCCATCATATCAAGAGACACATTCTCGAGCTTAATCCCAAGATCTTCGCTGATAACTTGGCCAGAGGTCAGGATTGCAATGTCTTCCAGCATCGCCTTCCGACGGTCACCAAAACCAGGTGCCTTCACCGCCGCGACCTTCAGGCCGCCACGGAGTTTGTTCACCACCAACGTCGCAAGGGCCTCCCCTTCGATATCTTCGGCAATGATTAGAAGCGGACGGCCAGACTGAACAACAGCTTCTAGAACCGGCAGCATGGGCTGCAAGCTCGACAGTTTTTTCTCATGGATCAGAATATATGGTGTCTCAAGATCACAGGTCATCTTCTCTGCATTGGTCACGAAGTATGGCGACGTGTAGCCGCGATCAAACTGCATACCTTCAACAACATCCAGATCACTATGAAGGCTCTTCGCCTCCTCAACTGTGATCACACCCTCGTTGCCAACCTTCGACATTGCGTCAGAAATCATGGCGCCAACATCTGCGTCACCATTCGCCGAAATCGTGCCAACTTGGGCTATCTCTTCCGACGTGTTAACCCGCTTCGACTGCTTCGATAAATTCGCAACAACCGCTTCAACCGCAAGGTCAATGCCCCGCTTCAGGTCCATCGGATTCATTCCAGCGGCAACCGCCTTCGAACCTTCCCGGACGATTGACTGCGCTAGAACCGTCGCCGTCGTTGTGCCGTCGCCCGCTTCGTCATTCGTCTTGCTCGCGACTTCACGCACCATTTGTGCGCCCATATTCTCAAGCTTATCCGAAAGCTCTATCTCTTTAGCGACCGTAACACCGTCTTTCGTGATGCGTGGAGCCCCAAAAGACTTGTCCAAAACAACATTCCGTCCCTTCGGGCCCAAAGTTACCTTCACCGCATCCGCCAATACGTCCACACCCGCCAACATTCGGGCACGCGCATCCGCTCCAAACTTTACTTCCTTCGCTGCCATCGTCTTTTTCTCCTAATTCCCAGTGAATACGTTTTAGTTGATGATACCCATGACGTCGGACTCTTGCATAATGAGTAAGTCCTTGCCGTCGATTTTGGCTTCGGTGCCCGACCATTTTCCAAACAAGACACGGTCACCAACCTTCACTTCTAATTTGGCAATAGAACCATCTTTCTTGCGATTTCCCGGGCCTACGGATACGACCTTTCCCTCAGAGGGTTTTTCCTGAGCCGTATCCGGAATAATGATGCCGCCTGCGCTCTTTTCCACTTCACTTACGCGCTCGACGGCAATGCGGTCATGTAGAGGTTTGAATCCCATGTAAATCTTCTCCTATCGGCACGCCTCTCTTCCAGGCGATGTTACTCATAATTAAAAAAACTGGCACTCTCGACGTGAGAGTGCCAGTGATGTAAGACCTGAGCCAACCAACGTCAAGAGCCCAAGCATGTAATATTATATTTTTTTCCGTATGGTTTAGAAATTTGTTCATGCCCAACTAAACTGGGACTTTTACTGCTGTTCAATGTATTTTGTATAATCCGGGCTTTGCAGAACGCGCTCCGTCAAACCATGCCGCATGAAGTGCGCTCGTCTTCCAATGCTGCGTTGTGCACTGCCCTTTGAACTTTATCAAAGGCACGGTTTTCAAGCTGCCTAACCCGTTCACGGCTAATGCCATAATGCTCACCCAACGCTTCAAGTGTAATCGGGTCCTCCGTCAGTCGCCGTTCAACGAAGATGTGGCGTTCACGATCCGATAATTCTCTCATAGCGTCCTTCAGATAATCTCGACGAACCCTGATTTCTTGCTCGTCTGCCGCGACAGCCTCTGGGCTAGGGCCTTCATCCTCGAGGGTGTCCACAAACTCCATGCTGTCTTCATCGGAATGGGAAACCGGAGCGTTTAAAGAGAAATCTCGGGCCGTCATCCGGCGGTCCATTCGAGTAATATCTGCAGCCGGCATCTTAAACTGTTCGGAAAGCCTCGCGGCGTCTTCCGGATTAATTTCTTGGGCATCGATAATACCTAGCTTGCGTTTCGCCTTCCGCAAACTGAAGAACAGCTTCTTTTGCGCAGACATCGAACCCATTTTAACAAGTGACCAAGAACGAAGAATGTATTCCGTCACTGACGCCTTAATCCACCACATAGCATAGGTGGACAAACGGAACCCACGATCTGGCTCGAACTTTTTAACCGCCCTCATCAGGCCCAGGTTACCCTCAGAAATTAGGTCAGCTACTGGTAGACCATATCCTCGGTATTGCATGGCTATCTTTGCAACAAGACGAAGGTGACTGGTCACTAGCTTATGCGCCGCTTCCGATTCTCCGTGCTCGGTGTAGCTCTTGGCAAGCATAAATTCCTCTTCCGCGCTCAAAATCGGGAATTGTTTTATTTCATTTAAATAACGTGACAATCCACTGTCACCCGAGAGGATTGGTAAAGTCGCTACGGTCATTCTTCTTCTCCCGCCAGTTATACAACGGTTTTTAACGTCGATACGATATAATACGGGCTAAACTTGTAACTAGTTCACAATCTATGAACCAGATTGCCATAAGCCCAAGGGCAACTGCCCAATGTACAATGTCTGACGGAGATTAATCTGTGATGTTTGCATCTTGGTTACATCCTCCTTTAGAAGCAACGTACCTAATATCACTGCCATCCTATTGGACTAGCTTTCAGTGCGGTGAGTTCCAATCGGCAACTCAACTCAAGAATGGGTATCAAAAATGTGTCCGAAAATCAAGCAATTTGTTCAAAACAGCCTGAGGCCAGCGCCTAACACAATAGCTGAAAAGGAGGGCTATCCACTGAAAGCAAACAGCAGGATAGCACCGATAACCAAAACACCAACACCCCACCAAATGGCCGGTATACCGCTTCCCTCGGAAACCTGGGGCGCTTCCGCTGACTCACTAGCCCCTTGCTGAGCCGCAGGCTCGGTGTCATTGAGCTCTGCCTCCACCGCGTCGCCCCCGACGATAACGCTGAACTTACCAAAAAAATCATCCGCTGTTTTTTTTGCTACCCCCTCTATGAGACGACTGCCAACACTGGCAAGCTTACCCCCTACCTCTGCTCTCGCCGAGTAATTCAAAATCGTACCAGCACCATCCTCGGTAAGCGTTACAGTTGCGCCGCCCTTTGCAAAACCCGCGACACCCCCCTGCCCCTCGCCGGAGATCGTATAACCATTAGGGGGGTCCAATTCTGAGAGTGTTACCTTTCCAGAAAACTTGGCTTTGACCGGCCCAACTTTTGCCGTCACACGAGCCGAGAATTCGGTATCCGACTCTTTAGTGAGTTCTTGGCAACCGTCAATGCACTGCTTTAACACCTCATCATCGTTGAGAGCTGCCCAAACTTTCTCCCGAGTTGCCGGAATGCGATATTCGCCCGTTAAATCCATTAAACAAATTCTCCAAAATCTTGATGCTTTTGACTTGTTCTATAAATCGCGCGTGACAAGGGTGCTGTCCAGTTTATTATTTTAATCGTGATCCTTAATAAATCTAAGCATTACCAGGAGACATGGCATGAACAATACAAATCGACCTTGGGACGCTTACATATCAGACCGGGATCAAGGCGTTTTCGACGCAGCAGGTTTTGGCGCGAACGCAGGCCTAGGCGACCGCCCGGTCCTTCTTATAATCGACGTCAGTTACGCCTTTTGCGGAGATAAACGAGAGCCAATCCTCGATTCGGTAAAGCGTTGGAAATTATCTTGTGGTGAAGCCGCTTGGGATGCTCTCCCCGTGATCCGGCGGCTCATTGATGCGGCACATATGAAGGGTTTACCCGTAATCTACACAACTGGCTACGCTCGGGATGATAAATGGGACCGAGGAAGTTGGACGTGGAAGAACCCTCGAGGGGAGGGTAGCCAAGACACCTCGGTTTTATCCCCACCCCCAAATCGGGACGGCAATGATATCATGGACGAGATCGCACCGGGCCCTCAGGATATTGTCGTCTGGAAGCAAAAACCCAGCGGGTTCCATGAAGCACCCCTTCAAAGTTACCTACAGCTTCTAAAAGCGGATTCTCTCATTGTCGCTGGCACCACAACATCAGGATGTGTGCGCGCCACAGCAGTCGATGCGTTCAGTAAAAATTATCGAGTAGCCGTTGTTGAGGATGCATGCTTTGACCGTGCCGATGTGTCTCACGCTGTGTCCCTCTTAGACCTGCATGCCAAATATGCCGACGTTGTCAAAAGTAACGACATGCTGGCTTTTATAGAAGGTCTGGAGAACGACCTGTTTGACCTGCCGAGAGGCAGCTAGGAGGCACACGGCTCTCTATTTCCGGCGCTTCACCGTCTCGGCATACACGGTAATCGCCTGATCAAGTGTTCGGCTTTTATCCACACTCTCCCGCGTCTCAGCAGCCAAGGGTGTTTGTTCCAACATGCGAAAAACGTCCGCCGCCCCCTTGTGGAGGTTACCCGTCATCCCCGCATCGACGAATGTTTGCGAAATTTCATCCATTTCCCCGGCCCAGCGGCCAGCATCCGCAGGGTAAAACGGCACACGGCTATTCATGAGGTCCCAATGGAAGGCCTGACTGGTCGCAAGTTCGTGATGAAGCACATTGCTAACGCCAAGCAGCTCTGCTGTGGTCAGGACGGCCGTGTGCAATGTCATCGTCCCTTTAGTTAACGCAGCGTAACACATTTTGATTGCAGCGGCCTGGCCCCAGTTAGTGCCGAGACGTCTGTAATCTATTCCGTCACCATCTAAAAAGCCGAGTGCATCCAGAGCCGGTCCGCCGGCATAGAACCTGGTCGCAAGACCCCCACGCCCCGGTGGTGGCCCGACGATACCTATTTTGATAAAATTCATGCCCGAGACCTCGACGACATTCCGCATTTTCTGTGTGGTAGTGAGGGAAATCGCGTTGCAATCAACAAAGATGGGCTGGTCATCTTTGGACACGCCATCGGCGGCGGCTTCGGCAAACGAGAGAGCGCATTCTGGAGGCATAATCGATAGTACAACGTCAGCCTCTCGCATGACAGCGCGCAAACTCTCTACGTCTTCCATTCCCGACCGTTCCGCGCGCGAGCAACTTAGTGCGCTGCGGTTCGACAGACTGGTAATTACCCGGAATCCTTTTTCTCGGATAACCCTGCCGACCACATGCCCCATATCCCCCGGACTGATCACCGCAACTGTTTCAATCGCCATAAATGCACTCCCAAACTAGAGATTACCCAACCTTTTGGTATTAGAATTGCTCTATCCCCACGCGTGCGTCAATTATTTCGGCCTTATAATTTGTCAGACGACCACACCGCTCTCTAACCACCGACCTTTTAGCTGGCAGCAGTCTGAGAAGACCTGATCTGACTAATCGTTGTGAAGGCGGAAATATACTCAAGGCTGGTTTTCACTTCTATGAGTGAAGGACCGTCGACGGCAAAAGCCCCGGCGATGGCCGGTTTAATGTCATCGTCCGTCTCTATTTTGAAGCCCTTTAACCCGTACGCCTCTGCCAACAAAACAAAATCGGGATTAGAGAGGTTCGTCGCCAACGCTCGATCAGGATGATTGCGTTCCTGATACAAACGGATGGTTCCGTAACTTGCATTATTCGATATTATAAACCTGATGGGTAAATTGCGCTCTACAGCCGCGATCATCTCATTGCCTGTCATCAAAAACCCACCGTCGCCAACAAAACACACGACTTGTCGCGCCGGATCCCTGAGTGCCGAGGCGATGGCTGATGGAACCCCCATCCCCATCGCACCCGCGTTGGTCGCCATTTGAACATTGGTTGTTTTGTAGGGATACAACCGCTGCACCCAGGTGGCGAAATTACCGGCATCCATCGCAGTGACAGCATCGTCATCCATCACTTCGATCAAATGCGAGACCACATTTCCAAAAACAACGCCATCGCCGGAATTGACCCAATCCCAGTTCATTCGATCGGCCGAAAGCGCATGAACCCTCTTGATCCAGTCCGCCCGGCCATGGGGAACATCCGGCGTGGAGGAGGCCATTAGCGCCTTCAACGTTGCTGCCGCATCCGCCTTTACGGCCATCGCTGTCTCAAACACCCTTCCCAAATGATAACTATCCGGATAGACGTGAATTAGCGGCTGTAACGGCCGGGGGGCCGAGGGTATTTGATACCCCTGCGTTGTGACATCACCCAGCCTCGTGCCAATCGCCAGTACAAGATCCGCCTCGTTCAGCGTATCTCGAAAGACCGGTGGCACGTTAAAGGCAAGATGGCAGGCAAAATTCGGATGGGTATGATCGAAGATATCCTGGCGTCGCCACGCGACGGCCACGGGGACATTCCAACTCTCCGCGAGATCCCGAAGGGCCGTCCGGCCTGCCTCAAATCCAACCTGACCGCCGGCGATTAGGATGGGGCGCTCAGATTTAGCCAATCGTAAACAAATCTCGCTGATCGCCGCTGGATTGGGCTCAGGAAGCTGTAGTTCAATCGCAGGTTTAGCGAGGACCGATGTCTCTTCCAACAACATGTCCTCGGGCAATGAGACAACTACCGGACCGGGCGTCGGCGCGCGCGCCACTTCAAAAGCCCGACACACCGCATCGGCCAAATTGTCTGGATCAAGCACCTCCAACACCAGCTTTGCCATGCCCCCAAACGTCTTGGTATAATCAACCTCCTGAAATGCCTCCCTGCCGAGATCAACGCGGGCAACCTGACCGATAAAAAGAACCAGAGGCACAGCATCCTGTTGGGCAACATGGACACCGATCGCAGCGTTGGTCGCACCAGGCCCCCGACTGACGAATTCAACTGCGGGCCGACCCGTATACTTGGCGTCCGCAACTGCCATAAATCCGCCACCGCCCTCCTGGCGTACTGTGACCACATCAATGTCTGGGGTATCATAAAGGGCGTCTATCACCCCAAGATAACTCTCGCCAGGCACACAAAAAACCCGGTCAATGCCGTGAGTTTTAAGTGAGTCAACCAAGACGTCTGCGGCTCTTCGCATACACATTTCCTCTCATTTAACGCAAGAATGACTAAGCTATTAATGTACCCGGGACAAGGCGGGCGTTTTGGCACGGCATATGGCGGCGGATCCATTCCCAGATTTGCACAGGGTGGCGCAGCGCTCCGGGATAACCTAACTTGATTTTCACCCGGCCGGCAGACGAGACCATCAGCTCAACCGCCTCAACCGGATCTCCTGAAACCAGCTTAACAACCTTCACTCAAATTAGTTGAGCAGGACCCCTCTGTCTGTGACCAAGATTGCCGCCCGCGTGGAAGCTGCTGTTCAGTTGACCAGCTAATTTTATCCATTCTTTAACGAATGAGCGCACAATATTAGGACCAAAAAAAGGAGTTTGATGATGGGTCAGATTGGGCGGCAGATTTCCGCTATAATCGCAATGGCTGTTGGTGCCGTTTTACTCCCCGTTCTAACCACGACGAAAGCCACAGCAAACGGCTCAGCTCAAGTTACCGATATTCGGGTCAGTAACCATAAAAACAAAACCCGCCTCGTTCTCGATGTCACCAAACCAGTAGACTTGCGCTATGAGGTCTCGGCAGATGGCAACGCCGTGTTTATTGATTTACCTCGTATCAAGTGGTCAGCCGACCCATTTAAAGAGCGCCATTTTAAAGGCCTCATTAATGACTTTAAATTCTCTCCCGAGGCCGCCGGAGGCCGATTCAATATTTTAACGAACGGACCTGTGCGCATCAGAAAACCATTTTTCGTCCCGCCAAAAGGCCGGCTAGGACATCGTATTGTGATCGATATTATGAAGGACCGATCTGCGACGCTCATGGCAAAGCAGGGATCTGAGGGCACACTGCAAATGCGTCGGACGACCAGCCTGGCACAGCCCCCCCCCCTTGAGACCGATAGGATGGTGGCTGGTCCTGGTGCAATGCCTCGACCCGCCCCACCTCTCCCAAAGGAACCCATTGTGGCTGGCCATGAAAGCAGAGAACATCAGGTGGCTGAGGGAAGGCAGCCTGTGTCAGCGCGGCAACACGCAGCTGATCAAATGCGGCGGCAAACGCCTCGCCCAATGCCCCTGCCGAAAAATACAATGAGGCGCCAAGGCCACGGCGGTATTCTTGGGTTCCAAAATATCTACCTGAAGGGTCAGACTGGTATTGCCATCACTCCTGAAATTACCAACTCGGGCGCTGGCAATGAAAATACGATGGAGCTCGACCCTGGCTTCAGCTTAACTGGTGGTCTTGGCTTTGATCTTGAAAATAACTTCAGGGTGGAAGGCGAAATGGCATATAGCGCAAATAGTATCGCCGTTGTAAGAGGTGTCGGTAACGGATCCTCATTCAACACAACATATACAGGAGGCGACATCTCCTCACTCGCGTTTATGGGTAATTTGGCCTATGACTTTCCGGCTCAAAGCCGATTTACCCCCTATTTTATGGGCGGTGTCGGGCTGGTTAGCATTTTTGCAAACGACATCAAAGCAGATGGGACTGTGATCTCGGACAGTTCGGATTTTGTTTTTAGCATGCAGCTGGGTGCGGGCGCATCGCTCCCGTTGGATGATTTGACAACCCTTGAAGCAGCTTATCGGTATATGGAGACGCAAGATCCGGAGTTCGGGGATCAACGCGGCATTCCATTTACCTCAGAAATCTCCTCACACAGCCTCGTCTTGGGCGTGCGGCTCAAGTTTTAGGACTGCGTGACGATCAGATGGACATCTGCTAGCGTTTTGTTGGTCAACGATTGGCTGCCCCTTCATACAGTAGAAGCGTTGCATGAACCCCTCTCTCGGCCAAGCCTCGGTGACATCATCTTACCTGTTCGCTGCGGGACTTACCCTGCTGAGCGGTTTGTTGTTTGTCTCGTCGCATGGAATCATTCGCCATATCGGGGGGGTTGGCGGGACCCTGCACCCATTTGAAATAGCGTTCTTTTCAAACTTATTTTCAGCTCTGTTTTACCTTCCTATGTTTTTTCGGAGGGGCGCTAGTGTTCTGAAAACGGAGAAGTTACCGCTTCACATCGTTCGGTCTCTTTTCAACGTGACAGCCATTACGGCCTGGTACACGGCGCTAACGCTTACACCTCTGGCCGATGTAATCGCGCTCGGGCTTGCTGCACCCCTGTTTGTCACGCTGGGTGCGTTCTTTTTTCTTGGGGAAAAATTTCGCACCCGCCGATGGATCGCTGTTCTAGTGGGTATAACAGGAGCGCTTACCATTATCCGCCCTGGATTTGAGGACGTCAGCATCGGTTTTATATTCGCCATTCTTTCCACCGTTTTCGCCGCAGGAACAAAGATATTTGCCAAACAACTCGTTAAAACGGACAGCGCTTTCACATGCAGTGCCTACGTTGCGATACTGCAAACCCCAATCACATTTTTTCTGGCGCTATTTGTCTGGCAATTTCCCACCGTAGAACAACTTGGTTGGATGGCGGCCGTGGGCATTCTCGTTGCGATGGCCCATCTCTCGATGGTGCAAGCTTATAAATATGTCGAGGTAAGCTCAATGGAACCGTTTGTCTTCGTGCGCCTCGTTTGGGCGGCGGGTATCGGGTATCTAGCGTTTCAGGAATTTCCCGGCCCATGGACCTGGGCCGGCGCAGCTGTAATCGTCGCTGCATCGAGCTACATTGCCCGACGGGAAGCTAGGGCGCATACCGCGATCATATCCTCGCGCAACCCGGCGGCCCGAGATTAAACAGACGCCAGGCCACGTTTACACTTTATCCTAGCCAGTCCCGATATCAACGGGTTAGACTCGGGGCTCAATGTTCAACATTCTCCAGCAGGATTAATTGATGGCAGGACCTCAACGCGTGAACGGCCACCGGCCAAATGGCCTCCTTAATATATTGGACCCCTCTCTAAAACTCGCCCCCCACCCTACCCAAGAAGACGTGGATTTTGATCTGGTCGATGGATTATCCTCTATTGTCAGACTGTCGTCTAAAGTGCCTGAGGATGCCTTCAGCGCCCGCAGTCTCGGTACTGAGCGGCAAGGGAATGCCATTCTGCTTGATGATGAGGGGATCCTCCTCACCATCGGATATTTAGTTGTCGATGCCCACGTTATCACCCTTCATGCCAGAGGCGGACAAGACGTTCATGCCGAGCTTGTGGGCTGCAACCATGAGTCAGGATTTGCTCTCCTGCACACGCTGTCGCCCCTCGACTTGCCGACAGCATCAATTGGGACGGCAAATGGCCTTGATGAGGGTGAACCCGTGATCATCGCGGCCTACGGCGGTGCCGATCATGCCATAAGTGCAGCGATAGTCTCGCGCCGAGAATTTGCCGGTTCGTGGGAGTATTTATTGGACAGCGCTATCTTTACGGCCCCCATTCATCCAAATTGGAGCGGTGCCGCTCTCCTGCGCACCGACGGATCGCTGTGCGGGGTCGGCTCTTTATGGGTTAATGATGCCGAGGAGGACAAGAATGAGAGCCCGGGCAACATGTTTGTCCCGGTCGATCTTTTGCCACCTATTTATGAGCACATGGTATCTACTGGTCTTGCACAAGGTCGGCATCGTCCCTGGCTGGGTATGTATACGGCAGAGGCGATGAACCGGCTTTTCGTCTCTGGCATCATTCCAAATGCGCCTGCTGATCTGGCTGGCGTGGAGGCTGGCGACTTGGTTTACGGCATTGATGACGAACCCACGACATCCCTTGCCGGGCTTTATAGGAAACTCTGGTCCGCTGGTGATGCAGGAACCGAGATTGTGCTCAACCTGCGCAGAGACGGCGAGGATATCGATGTAAATGTTGAGACAGATAGCCGCTATAGCTTCCTGGAAAAACGCGCAAACCATTGAGCATATTACTGGCAAAGCGGCATCTAACGGGGTATGTCTCCCCATCAAACACACACGCCCTATGACTGGTCTTTGAGCATTATGAGTCCATTAGGTGAACAGATATCCCGCCGGCGCACATTCGCGATTATCTCGCACCCTGACGCCGGCAAAACAACTCTGACCGAAAAACTTCTATTGTTCGGGGGCGCTATCCAACTAGCCGGCGCGGTGAAGGCCCGGGGAGACGCGCGTCGCGCGCACTCAGACTGGATGAAGGTTGAACGTGAACGTGGTATTTCCGTCGCCTCCTCCGTAATGACGTATGAATTCAACGGATGCACCTTCAACCTTTTGGATACACCAGGCCACGAGGACTTTGGCGAAGACACCTACAGGACCCTCACGGCAGTAGACTCAGCCGTAATGGTCATCGATGCAGCAAAGGGAATTGAGGCTCAAACTCGAAAGCTTCTCGAGGTCTGCCGTCTGCGTGACATCCCAATTATCACCTTCGTCAACAAACTGGACCGGGAGGGTCGAGACCCATTTGACCTTCTGGATGAAATCGAACAGACGCTGGCCCTTGATGTGACCCCGGCGAGCTGGCCGATTGGCGTGGGCCGAAATTTCAAGGGCTGCTACGATGTTTTGAAAGAGCGCCTTGTGCTAACGTCAAAGGGACACGCGGCGGAGAGCGCTGGCGATGTGGCCGGTCACATTCAGGAAATCGATGGTCTCGATGATCCGGCTTTGGACGTGGCCCTGTCTCAGGAAATCGGAGAGAAGCTCCGGGAGGATATCGATCTGGTGCAGGGGCTATGCCCCGAGTTTGACCTAGGTTCTTACCGTGAGGGACATTTGAGTCCCGTTTTTTTTGGCAGTGCGATTAATAATTTTGGGGTCCGGGATTTATTAGAGGGCGTCGCCGCAATGGCCCCGCCACCCCAGCCTCAGGCCACGGAGGCACGCAACGTAGATCCTCTCGAGAACAAAGTCAGCGGTTTCGTCTTCAAAATACAGGCCAATATGGACCCAAAACACAGGGATCGGATCGCGTTCTTCCGGCTTTCCTCCGGTCATTTCAAACGCGGCATGAAACTTCACCATGTTCGGAGCGGCAAAACGTTAAATCTGCACAATCCTGTGCTTTTTCTGGCACAAGATCGTGA
Source organism: Rhodospirillaceae bacterium (assembly GCA_002723345.1). Lineage (GTDB taxonomy): Bacteria > Pseudomonadota > Alphaproteobacteria > Rhodospirillales > UBA2165 > TMED167. The sequence continues at coordinate 28,036 of PBNV01000041.1, read as the reverse complement.
GACGGCGGAGGAGGCCTGGGCAGGAGATATTATGGGTATCCCTAATCACGGTAACCTTCGCATTGGAGATACCCTCACTGAGGGTGAGGACATACGCTTCGCCGGAATCCCAAGTTTCGCCCCAGAACTCCTGCAGACAGTCCGGCCCGAGGATCCCATGCGCGCCAAACACCTTGGGAGGGCACTCGAACAGATGGCGGAGGAGGGAGCCGCCCGGGTTTTCAAACCTCGGATGGGCCCCGACTGGATCGTGGGAGTGGTCGGATCTCTGCAATTTGATGTACTGGCAGACCGAATTAGAACCGAATATGATGTTCCTGTGCGATTTGAATCCACGTCTCTATATACAGCTCGGTGGATTGAGTCAGATGACCACCTTATGTTGAAAAAATTTTCAGGAACAAATAGCGCGGCCTTAGCAGACGATCATGACAAAGCACCCGTCTTCCTAGCGCGCAATGCCTGGCACCTCGATAAAACAGCCGAAGACTGGCCGGATATTCGGTTTCTCAAAACTAAAGAGCAAACAGCCTAATCTTCCTCCGCACGGGCGCCTTCGCCCGCGTCGCAGGACCGTATCTTGGAGCCTCTTGTAAAAAAGTCGGCATTGCATCTAGAAGCACCAGCAACCCCAAAGAGGGCGTCGCTGGTGGCCCCAACCAATTCTATGGAAAGCAGGAACCTTAAATGACGGATTTCATGCTCGACCCCCGCCTTGAGACTGATACCTTCCTGTTAACAGATCTGCCTCTGTGTCGGGTCTTGCTAATGAATGACAGCCGGTATCCGTGGCTCATACTGGTACCCCGACAGAATGGCCTCCGGGAATTTCACGACCTGTCACGGGAGGATCAGTCGCGGCTAATGTCGGAGATTACGCTCACGACTGAAGCGCTGCAGGGAGGCCATGGGCCTGATAAGATAAATGTCGGCGCACTTGGCAATATTGTGCAACAGTTGCACATTCATGTGCTGGCTCGTTTTGAGAGTGATCCAGCTTGGCCCGGGCCGGTTTGGGGGATAGGAGAACCCGCAGCATATTCAAAAAAACAAGCTGGCTCTCTTATCAGAGAGTTTCGAATTCAACTAGGACGCGTATCATCTTAATTAGCCATAATGATCACCGCCTAGGCGATCACCAGGACCTCGGGATCATCCGAATATAGCTTCCTCACCAGACCAGCCCGTCGCGCCAGAACGGCGCGTTGGTTTAGATATCCTTTATCCGTGATCTCATTTGCATCAATATTGGGCGGTTCCGCCATCAGCAGCGCCCGGGCAATACGCGTGCTGCTGCTCTGGTGTTCCACATTGTATGCCTCGAGAGAGACTTTAAGCGCTCCCCTGACTTCAGGAGAGGCGATAACGTCGGCAAGCGGCGCATCGTCTGCCATATAAGGACATAGCCCCCGGCATCCGGCAACATTGGGAAAGACCAATATACCCAGAGCATCTTTATCTTGACCAGCAATGGCTACATCCTGAACGATGCTAGCAGCGGCAGAGACAATATGGGTCCGAAGGCCACCCACAAACACCCACGTACCCGACGACAATTTAAAGTTTTCTGATACCCTGCCGTCGAATACTATGCCCTTTTTAGGATCGGTTGGGTCCTCGAAGCGGGCTGCATCACCAATGAGATAGAAGCCATCCTCGTCGAACGCCGCCTCGGTCAAGTCATCGCGCTTCCAATAGCCGGGCGTGACGTTGGCGCCGCGCACCCTAATCTCCATTTTCTCTTCATTGGGGATAAGCTTGAGCTCACACCCAGGAATGGGAAGACCGATGACCCCCGCTTTCTCAATGTGCCAGTGAACGTGGGTACAATCCGGTGCAGTTTCTGTTGCGCCCCAACCTGCCAACATCATGACACGTTGGCCAGTCGCCGCCTCAGACTGCGCTTCCAATCTCTCCCAGGCGTTCTGGGTCAGTGCTGCGGCTGCATAAAATAGAACATCCAAATCTTTAAAAAAATTAGCCCGAAGATCCAAATCTTTTTCCAGATATGGGAGCAACATATCGAAACCGCGCGGCACATTGTAATAGATGGTTGGTGAAATTTCTTTGAGGTTAGCTACGGTTTGATTAATTAAGCCGGGGGCGGGCTTGCCGCCATCTACATACATTGTGCCCCCATTCCGGAGCATCATATTTAAATTATGGTTACCGCCGAATGTATGATTCCATGGCAGCCAGTCCACTGTGACCGGCGGATGATCGTTTAAGAAGGTCCAAACCTGGGACATCGCAACCTGGTTGGAGCACAGCATGCGCTGGGTGTTGACGACCCCCTTGGGCAAACCCGTTGAGCCCGACGTAAATAAAATCTTTGCAATGGTATCCGGTGTGACTCTCTTGGCTGCGACATCCACGGCGTCCGTGACCACGGTCGAGAGCAAGGATGAAAATTCCGTGACCTCAGTATCTGAGGGCGCATGCCGGCTGACCACTATTTCTGCATCGCCGAAATCAACGGCGGCAAGAGCATTAGCAAACTTTTTTCCATCCTCAGCAAACACGAGGCCCGGCGTCACCCACTCGGTTATGAGCTTTACTTTTCCAAAATCCTGCGACATCAGAGAATAAGCGGGTGAGATAGGCACGACCGGAATACCCACATGCATGGCACCATACAGCAAAAGCGCATTATCAACGCTGTTGTCAGAGATTAACGCCACCGGTCGCTCCGGGGAAAGCCCCCTGTTCAACAAAGCCTGTCCGATGGCACGGACTTTATTAAGGAAATCGTCATAGGTAATTTTTCGCCAGTTCCCGTCCACTCCAGTGCGGTCAGCAACAAAGACAGTATCCGGTGTTTTTTCAGCCCATTGTTCAATCCAAGCGCTCTGGCTTGCGGGATAAGCCCCAAGTAGTTGAGGAGACCGCAGGATCATACCTCCATTGGCTAATTTTTCGACCTCTACCCCTGGCTCTGCAAGGCTGATACGTTTAATGGGCGAAATGGACATTGAAGACTTTTCCTCTCATTTATCTCAGAACACCCAGAAACCTGATTTCAACCTGCATCAACCTCGCGAGATAAAGTAAACCCGGAATTAAGCCAATGTCCCCGCAATCAAATATCAGGATTTGTGTTCTTCAAAATAGTCAAGAACCCTCTCAATAACGCCGTCAAGGAGCAACCGGTTCTTTCCAGCACCGCCGATTTTTGTAAAGCATTTTTGCCGAATCAATTGTGGCGTGGCTGGGGCCCCGTCAGCGAATTCAAACCAGGGTTCCCCCCCTGCTGACTTGTCTTTTTTACGGATGACGGGGTTATAACGGCAACCGTTGACAGCAATGCCCCGAACGATACGACCATCGGTGCTGAAAAAATGATTCGCGCCATCTATAACCGCCAGCGTCACGTTGACCTCGGCGGCGCGAAGCAAGCGCTCGAAATACTGGCAAGGCTCAAGATAATAGTGGCTCTCCGACCCTTTAATTATCAGCAAGGGGAACGGGACTTTTACCGGCTCCGATATAACGTTACATCCTGGCTCAGCAGATGCCACCGCACGCCACGGCATGGATTTGAAGTCCGTTCGGCTATCCACTGACTTGAGTACTGTTCCTCCCCCGTAACTAAATCCCGTGAGAAAAAAGTTTTTAGTATCAAAGCGGCGGTCTTTGGCCAAAATATCTTTCAGATCTAACGCATACTGATGGGCATTTGGGAAAGTCGTTTTCTCACTCGGCCGGATATCAGTTTTGTAGAAAGCATCCAGCGCAACGACGGCGAAACCGCGTCTCGTCCCCTCCCTCATCAAACGAGAAGAATACTCATCCGTTCGCCCTTTACCGCCTGGAAAATTTAAACCGTCTCTGCTACTACCATGCAAGGTGATAATTAATGGTAGTTTGCCCTGTGACCCAGGAGGTGTCGCTATCATCGCGATTACGGGTTTCTCCTTACCTCGGCTTGTGCCTGAAAGTTCAAAGACCTCGGCTGTGTAAGCTAGTTTTTCAGCCGGCGACGTAACACAGGCAGATAAGCTAAACATTCCGATCAACATCGATAATGACACAGCCGAACGATACATTGGTGCACCTACGTAGAGAGTACGACAGAACGTGAGACCCCGACTTCCCAGAAGTTAAAATCCCTTCCCCCGCTATTCAACCGCTTCCACGAGCCGGAGGTCCTGCACGACGCCATCCGCAAGTGCCCGTAGGGCAGCCTGATGGGCGGATCCAGCATGCAATTCCGTTGCCGCTTCCACCGAGTCAAACTCTATAATGGTGGTGCGCTCCTTGATGCCACTTTCATACACTTGGGCCGCGAGCCCCCGAGCTAGAACACGTCCACCAGCGGCATCAATTGCCGGGCCGGCCAATTTCAAATATGAAGTTAATTTTTGTTGATCCCGGATCTCTCTATACGCCGCAACACAATAGGCTTTTTTCATACTCGCCACACCCTCGCAGTTAACCGTCGCTTTGATAACCCCATTATCTCTCCGTCCAGCTTGACGAGCGAGTTCTGAGGCAATTTCCTTGCCGATCTTTCCCTGGTCAAACAAGATTACTTCTGACCAATAGTCATAGAGTAACCGCGATTTACCCTGATGGTTTCATGTACAACTCTCGCGCAGCAGGTTCAGGCAAGTGTTTGTAGCCTGGCTGCATCTCTAAAATTATACATTCCAAAACCCTGTTCCTGGAGATTTTTACGTGATGTTAGGGGATTTTCTGTTGCATTATATGTGTCACCACTTACGAAGGATGAATAGGTTTTGGGCTTAGACGGCTTTGTATTTTCTGATGAGACGTCGGACCTCTCTGATGACGAATACCGCTCGGCGTGTCGCACCTTAAATGCCATAGAGCGCCTAATAGAAGACAGAACCCGTGAAACGCTATCAAATCCCGAGGAAGCCTGTTTTTTCTTACCGGATGAGGGATGGCATCCAGAGAGCCAGCCATCATTCGAATTAGACGGTAGCACGCGGAATGCACAAACGTCTTATAATCTGCTGGCATTAAAGGATCGCGACGTTATCAAAAAGATGAGGCTTTATTGTCACGCCTTCACCGGCTATCAGCTGGCAACTCTGGAATTCGCTGTCAAGAGGCCTTGGGTGTCCAAAAAATTACCGGACAATTGGGATGATACTCTGAGGCGCCTTGCCGGGCCACCGGATCAGTCCGTGTTTGATTACGTAAGGGTGTCCAATGCTCTACCTGAACCTCTCAGAATAACCCCCCCGAGAAGATTTGGAGAAATCGGCTGGCTTTGGGACGGAAAGATCATCAACTCTGATACAGAATCGTACCTGGAACGTCTGTGTTTGATGCAGGAAAATGGTGTTCTGGATTGGCTAACTAAGCGTCAGCACGACAACGGAACGATAAACATAGTCGAAATTGGCGGGGGCTATGGGGGGCTCGCCTATTTTCTCTCCCTCATTTTTGGTGAAAATCTCCAATACTCGATTATAGACATTCCCGAGTCCCTCGCATTCTCAGCGATTTATTTATCTATTTTACTTCCACAGGCCGGTCACAAGATTTGTTCTCAAGCCACCCCGGTCAGCGGACAGTCAACCCCAGTTTTTACCTACGTGTCCAATACGCTATGCTCTTTATGGGTCCACGAAGCCCCAACGGCTGACCTGGTGATAAACACGCTATCTCTCTCTGAAATGTCGGACAGGCAGATAGAGCAGTACTGCAAACATATATCCAAAATCATAGACAAAACCGGCATATTCTTCGAGCAAAACCATCAGTATGATCATCAAGGTCCGGGGGGGATCCCACCCGCACATTTCAAAAACCTACAGAAATGCAAGTCAGATATTTTAGGAGATAACTACCCGCAAAGACGGGGCCAGGCAAATTTATGGGTAAACCCGACTTACGAGGGCTGACCCAGCATGTATAAAATCCTTATCGTCGGAGAGAAATGGTCAGCGTGCAATCCAGAATTGGGTTTCTCCTCGATCCATCACAATTTTATTGGCTCCCTTTCATCCACAGGCCTCGCCGAGATCAAAACATTTTTTTATGACGCGTATGTGCATGATACGCATAAGCGCTGCGATAGTGCCTTGCTGGAAAAATGCCGTCAGGAACGGCCCGATTTCGTCATCTTGAGACTGGTCCGCGGCACAGACCTAAATCCAAGTCTGGAGACACTCGGAGAGATCCGGCAGCAAACAACTGCCAAGGTGGCATCAATCCACAGCGATACGCATGATCAAATTGCAGCTAATTGGATGAATGACGTATCCCGCCACGTAGATTTGATCGTCGTTCAAGACTGTTACTCGGTATACCCAAAACATATTTCGGATACAGCCTCATTTATTGACCTTTGGACGCCTCAAGACCCCTCTATTTTTTGCCTCCCGGATGCGGATGACAGATCAATTGATGTCAGTTTTATGGGCCGCGTCGACCGCTATACCGATCGCAAGATTTTCATTGCAATGCTGCAAGAACACCGGATCAATGTGGTTCAGAAAGGTGGTCTCAGCGAGCATCAATTTTCGATTGGCGCCTATGCAAACCATCTTCGCCGATCGCGCATCGCCCTAAATTTTTCCCGTCCAGTTTTCGATGAACCCAACCACCACTGTAAAGGCCGAACCATCGAAACTACACTTTGCGGTGCTCTTTTGATGGAACAAGAGAACCCCGAAACAAAAAAATGGTTTCGGCCGGGTATGGATTATGTTTCGTTTACAGACGAGCGAGATTTAGTTGCAAAAGTAAACTATTACCTGACACATGAAGAGGAGCGCCGTCGCATCTCTACAAACGGCCACATGATCGCCAGCACGCGATATTCTGCTGATCAATACTGGAGAACTTTGTTAGGTCGATTGATTAGGAGGGAATAAACACGACGAGCGGACTTTTATCTTCCTCAATACCAAGATTTACTAATCCAATCTGATGGATAGTCCTCAGGGTTGGGGCGCCCGGAAAAGACCACTACCTTTGTTATGGCAGGGGGCTTTTGTGCAGCTCTAAGCCGATACGGCACGCACCACATATCTGGCCAGAGCTCCGCGTCTGGGGCCATAACGGCGACCCAATCTTGATCGCCGTCATATTCATTGGCAATTGCTTGAGAAAAATTCGCTCGAACGTTAGGCCGGGAGCCGGTTTTTAATAAAAATACCGACGTGTTAAAGCCTGGCACATAGTCATTATCCATGATGGCAAAGTCGCTGTCATATCGCAGCATTTGATCGATATTTCCAGTCAGCACCACATCCAGATCAAAGTAGAGAAATTTCTCACCAATATCCGCGAGATCATCGCGGAACAGAGATACTTTGTTCCACCAACCCTGAAGACCACCATCGGGCAGAGACAAGACCTCAATACCGTCATCAAGTCCGCTGGGATCATCTGTGAAACAGACAAATCGTAGATCTATCTCAGAATTTCGCCGAACCATGCTTTGTAGCCGGTTGACATATGCGGGCCCATATTTTGTTCCCTGTTTAATACATGCAACCGTCGCCGCGTCGGCCTGGGCATTGGTAGCAGTTTTCACGAGAGAGGTTGAAAGCGCATTCACCCGCTTAAGACCAATCTCAGCCATTCTGTTCCCGGGAGCCATTTCCTTAACTTGACTAAATTTCTGGCGAGCCTGATCAATTTTATTTTGGCGCAGCAGAATATGCGCGAGTTGGATGTGAGGCTCCAGTCCATCGGGATCAAGTGCAATGGCCTTGATCAAAGACTTTTCAGCATTGGCCAGATCCCCCAGAAAACCCTGCGTCCGGCCCAGATAAAGTTGCGCAGCCTTGAGCGATGGATCCAACCTAAGGGCTGCGTTGAAGTTTTCCGCTGCGATCTCCAGCAAGGAATTATCAACATTGTGGTATCCAAGACAGAGGTGAAGATCAGGATCTTTAGGTGTCTTCTCCAATGCAGCCATGATTAAAGTCAGCGACTTTTCATCTTCGCCTAAGCGTTGATATAGTTGACCAACAAATTTTTGATAGGCTGAGCCCTCTGGCAGGAACCGCACGATACCATCAAGGCAAGCGACTGCCTCGGTGATTTCCCCCCGCTCATCGTAACGTAACGCTCGGGATAGCTCTTCATGCAGATTAATTTTAGGCACTAAATGATCTCACATGAACTTGAAGCAGACTTGTGCTATTAGTATTCCCTAACAGCGTCAACGCTCGACTATAGTTTATGCGTTGCAACATGGCCAATAATCAAATGGAGCCACCGTGCGCGTGATTGTCTGTATTCTGCCGGCTAAATGTGGAAGGGCGTGGGGTGCGGTTACAAGGGCAAGCCACCCATGGCCCTACCCTAAAATTACGCCCAAGTAGAATAACTTTTTTTTAACCGGCCAGGGCGGCTTAAGTAACAGTCACGGGATTCCGTAATACCCCAATCCCAGAAATTTCAAATGTCATATCTTCTCCGTCCCGGAGCCAATTCGGGTGGTCGGATCCCATGATTGATCCGCCCGGGCTGCCCGTTGCAATCATGTCTCCTGGAGCCAGGGTCAGAAATTCGGAGATGTGGGAAATTAGATAAGGGATATCAAAAAACATTTGGCTTGTTCCACCATCCTGCACGATATCTCCATTTCGGCGTGTGGTAATGTGCAGGAGTGATGGGTCGGCAATTTCATCCTCAGTGATAATCCAAGGTCCGAGGGACCCGCAACGATCAAAATTCTTACCCGGGAAGTTTTGCGTTCCAGCTTTCGACCAATTACGGACCGTGCCCTCATTCATGATTGTATAGCCCATGACATGAGAGAGGGCATCGTCCTGCTGGATATGGCTGCCACCTTTACCAATCACGGCGACAAGTTCACACTCGTAATCGAGACTTGGACATGCCTTGGGGACCTGTAATGATTGACCTTGGGGCGCAAAACTATGGGCCAAACGAGCGAAGATGCTTGGGAATTTTGGGCCACCGTCAGCCTGCACCTCATGGTAGGCGGGATAATTCCGTCCGGCGCAGAGAATTTTAAGGGCGTTAGGTATCGGAAGGTCAAATTCTATCTCTTCAATGGCATGATCCGGTGGCTCCGCCGCGATTGCTTGCAAGTCCAACAATGCCCCCGCCTCCAGCACATCTCGGAGAGAGGGATATGTTTGGCCGAGACGCGCGGATGCGTTCACCACCCCGTCAGGCGTTATTAACCCGTAGCACGGGCGACCGTTTTTGACGTAAGACAGCAGCTTCATGACCTGTCTTTCTTCACTGTCCTGACTTGACGCTGGAGGCCAGCAAATCGGCCTAATCCCTCCTCCAACGACCATTCGGCAAACGCGCCGTCGGACGGCTCAATCGAGCGCGGGATCCAATTATCGGTCACCCGGTCGGTGTCGTATCCGTACTCAGCAGCACCACCACACGGGTTCCGAAAATACCAATAATAAGCGGACGTCACGTTGTGACGACCCGGGCCCAAATGGGTTTTCCAACCCAGCTCGTTCATCCGCAAGCCGCCCCCAAAAACTTCGTGAAAATCGCGTACTTCAAAGGCGCAGTGATGAAACCCTCTGCTGTCCGGCATCTGAAACATGAATAAATTGTGGTGATCTATTGATTTGCCGCAACGCAGGAAACATCCACGACCCACATAGGCATCCGTCAATTTGAACCCGAGACGCTCCCGGTAAAAGGCCGGGGTGCCCTCGATATCCTGAATATAAAAAACCGCATGGGCCAAATGCTGAGGAATAGCCTTTTCATAGAACGTGGCGGGCTGATCAAAGCGTGTTTCGTGTCCGGGGCCGTTGTATTTAGTCTTGGCTGGTGGCAGGTCGATACGACCCGTAACCGCAAAACCAATGCCATAACCCTCCGGGTCAACAGCGTGAACGGACCCATCGTCACCAATCTGAACGTTTCGGTCTTTGGACAGCTCTTCCCCGATTATATCCACCGTATCCTGAGAGTCCGCAGCCCAAACAGTTTCTCGAACGGTGGGCTCGGCCACCACGGGCGGTGGCAACGATGGATCATCGCTCCTACGGACCTCAACTTTGGCTCCAGAAGCACAGGCGAAAAGACCGTGCTGGTCATCATCCTCACTCACCGACAAACCAAAGTCCCTCCAAAACCTCTTGCACTGGTCCAGATCTTCCACGCCATACACCAGTTTTTCAATTCCGATTAAATTCATGCTTGCTTCCCTATTGTCAGCCGTTCAACTAAGAACCGAGTGGCGAGGTTAGTCTGTTCCAGAGTGGCCGCCGTGTGGGGACCTTCATGCATCATAAAACGCTTATCTTGGCCTGGGAGGGCACGATAAATTTCAAGCCCTCCCTCCAAGGTAAAAAAGCTATCCTCTGATTTATGCAGAAATAACACGGGACATTTAACAAATCTGGCCCGCTCAACAAGCACGGCGCTATTCGGGTAATTCGCCCCCCACATCCCTAGAACGGCTGCACCAATTCGAGCATCAGCGGCGGCGAAGGGCAGGCCATATGCTGTTCCCATGGAAAGTCCAAAATAGCCGATAGGGATGCCCTTTAGTTCAGGAAGGGTAAGAAGCGCCGTCAGAGATATTCGCCAATCCGCAACCATATTTTCGATGCCGTTTCCCGGGCTTTTCCAAAGTTCGAGGAACGCCTCCTGCCGGGCGCTTGGATCAGAGGCCTCATGCGATGACATCTCAAGCCCCCGGGAACCGTGAATTGGCCCGTCAATCGCCGCGGCCGCCAAATTGTTGTTTTCAACCAATTCCTTGATATAGTCGAGGGTACTATCGTCACGTTTATGCCGTGAACCACCATGTCCTACCAGTATCAGCGCCTCAGCCCCCCCCTCGGCTGGCAACCATAATGCACCTGGCACGGTTCGCCCCTGATGATGTATAATAAAATCTCGAGTCTTTGCGTGGCCGGTGTCTGACGCCACGTCGGCCCATTGAATCTGCTTCATGATACGGTTCACCACCCAGTCTAGACGGCAGTCGAATCCTCAATGCCAGCGGTGAACTCGTATCCAAGGTTTTGCAACTCGTTAATGACCGTATCACCGAATTTTTCACGTAGCTCCTCACCCAGCTTGGGCGCAAACTCCACATCCCGCAATTTATCCTCATTTCCTTGTAGAATGACGTATAGCAAGCCGGTTTCATCGCTGATGTTTTCGAAACGGCGCATGACACCGGGCGGGACGGAGATAGTGTCAAAAAGATTAAGCTCAATGCTATGCTGTCCCTCATCGCCCCATTCGATCCGAAAGCGGCCTTTTATGCAGGTGAATGTCTCCGTTGAACGCTGGTGCACATGAAGGCCCGGCCCATTTCCAGCGTCACATTCGGCCATTACAACGACAAAATTCTCAGGTCCGGGGATTGGGCCGCCATCGCCCTCGACACTCCAAGGCGTATTCTTCGATTTAGGATCGGCAATAACAGTTTTGGTCGACCGTGCCGTCATCATCTCACGAGCCTCGCTTGGGATCTTGGCACTCGTCTTCTCCTTGTTCGGCACAAGATCACTGAAACGCATGATGTGGCGCTCCATCTCTTGGGGGGTCATATCAATGGTTTTCATGAGCTTTCCTATTTATTCTCTCTTAATCGTACGGAGGGTAATCCAGTCAACGACGGCTGGCCACCCCGCTCGCGGGATAAGTTGATTCTCGCTCCTGATATGAGAGCTAGATCACGAGGATAGGCAAAATAGTAAAACTGACTGGAAATTCAAAAAGCCTTGTCTTGCTAAGCCGACCGACGTGACTATATTTCGCAAGGTCACGCCAACATACGATCACCCCTGACATAGAGACCTTATTGAAATGGACATTCGCAACATTGCGATCATCGCCCACGTGGACCATGGTAAAACGACGCTGGTCGACTGCTTGCTTCGTCAATCCGGACTATTCAGGGACAACCAGCAAGTGGCAGAAAGAGCCATGGACTCCAACGATCTTGAGCGGGAGCGTGGCATAACCATCTTAGCTAAATGCACCTCGGTTGATTGGGAAGGGACCCGGATAAACATCATAGATACTCCGGGCCACGCAGACTTTGGCGGCGAGGTGGAGCGTATTCTATCTATGGTAGACGGTGTTGTGGTCTTGGTAGATGCAGCAGAAGGTCCCATGCCTCAGACAAAGTTCGTTCTAACCAAGGCTCTTCGGCTAAGCCTCAAACCCATTGTGCTGATCAACAAGGTTGACCGAAGCGACCAACGCGCCCACGCAGTGCATGACGAGGTATTTGATCTTTTTGCCGCGCTGGAAGCGAATGACGAACAGTTGGATTTTCCAACACTTTTCTCATCAGCTAAAAACGGCTGGGCTTCAGACGCCCCCGAGGGCCCGCAAAACGATATGGCTCCACTCTTTGACCTCATCGTGAGGCATGTATCAGAGCCGAAGGTTGACCCCGGTGGGCCATTCCAACTTCTCGCCACCACATTGGAGGCAGATCCGTATTTGGGCCGAGTACTAACGGGACGGATCGCATCCGGTGTGATCAAACAGAACACGACCATTCAGGCCCTGAGCCGAGAGGGTGATAAACTCGAAGAAACCAGGATTACCAAGCTATTAAGCTTCCGCGGTCTGGACCGAGTGCCCGTTGATGAAGCGCATGCCGGTGATATCGTGGCCATCGCCGGTTTTCAGTCCGCCACAGTGGCAGACACCCTCTGCGACAAATCCGTTGATAAGCCCATAGATGCTCAGCCCATCGATCCTCCGACCCTTGCCATGACCTTCTCCATCAACGACTCGCCCCTCGCCGGCACGGAGGGTGATAAAATCACCTCCCGCGTGATCTGGGACCGGTTGACACACGAGGCGGAGGGCAATGTAGCGCTTCAGATTCGCCGAACCGACGACCTTAATGCCTTTGAGGTTGCTGGACGGGGCGAGCTTCAACTGGCCGTTCTTATCGAAACTATGCGCCGGGAGGGCTTTGAGCTCTCCATCAGCCGGCCGCGCGTTGTCTATAAGGAAGATCCCGAGACCCAGCAGCGCTTGGAACCCATCGAGGAGGTCGTCATCGACGTGGATGAAGAGCATTCTGGCACGGTGGTGGAAAAGCTCTCAGCCCGAAAAGGGGAGCTTATAGAAATGCGTCCCGCTGGTGCGGACAAACAACGTCTAGTCTTTCACACTCCGTCTCGCTCCCTCATTGGATATCATGGAGAATTTATGACAGACACACGGGGCACCGGCGTTATGAACCGGCTATTTCACGGCTATGCGCCCTATAAAGGGACTATCGGCGGGCGACGGAACGGCGCTATGATCTCGATGTCGGACGGCAAGGCTGTAGCCTATGCATTATGGAATTTGGAGGAACGGGGTCCGCTGTTCGTTATTCCAGGTGACAAAATTTATCCGGGTATGATCGTCGGCGAGCATGCAAAGGGCCAGGACCTGGAGGTCAATCCTTTGAAGGCAAAACAACTGACCAACATTCGGGCCTCGGGCAAGGACGATGCTGTGGACCTCACGCCTCCGCTCAAAATGGATCTAGATAAATCGCTCGCCTATATTGGTGACGATGAACTGGTCGAGGTCACACCTACCTCCATCCGGCTGCGGAAACGTTACCTAGATACCCATGAACGAAAGAGGATGTCTCGGCAGGCTGAAGTTGCCTAACCCGGGTCGAAGCAGACGCGGCTTTTAGGGAATGTGTATAAATCTCCGTCGATGGCTTTTACCAGTAGTGCATTGCACCCTTGTATATCTCGGCAAGATTAGCCGCCGTGATCGTTCGAGGTGACTGGGCGAGGAGGCGCTGCTGAGCCATCGCTCCCTCCACAAGAGCCGGAATATCCGCATCCGAATACTTGAGCCCGGTAAGGCCGTTCGGAAGACCGGTCATCTTCATCATTTCTGCGAGCCGAGCACCAAGAAGCTCCCCTCCCTCAGCCGCGGTAGCGTCCGAGACATCAGCGCCCAGGGCCCGGGCTGCCTCCAACAACCTATCAGGATTGTCATCCGCAATATATCGGAATGCCGACGGCGCATTGATAACCACAGAGACACCATGCGGAACCTGCGGCATTTCTCTCTCGTATCCCGCTGATACATTCGTGTGGTTCAATCCTGCGACCGAGTAAGACATGGCATGAGGAATATGAACGCCGGCATTGCCAAATGCTTGACCGGCCAATGTTGCAGCAAACATTAGATGATGACGCGAGCCCTGGGCGTCCGGGTCCGTCACCGCGCGCACTAAATGCTGGCCGCCTAGGCGGATCGCCGCCAGCGCCCCCAAATCCGAAAACGGGTTAGCGCCCTGATACGGTGGACGGGTTCCAGGAGCAGGAAAGTCCCGGCTGGTGTAGGGACGCGCCGTGAACGACTCGAGTGCGTGTGTGAGCACGTCAAAGCCTGTTGCCGCGATAACGCCAGAAGGCAGTGTGTCAGTAGTCAATGGATCGACAACCGCGAGTGCTGGACGCATGAAGTGAGAAGAGATCCCCGTTTTAACCTGAGATGCCACCAGGTCAAACACAGCAACTCCTGTTGTTTCGCTGCCCGTCCCAGAGGTTGTTGGGCAGGCAATATGGGGCTTCAAATGCCCCGGCACCGCCTTTGCTTGGCCAATCGGGGCGTTAACATAAGTCATCAGATCATCCGGATAACAGGACAGCAGATTAGCTACCTTCGCCGTATCGATGACGGAACCGCCGCCTAGCGAGATGAAGCCCGAGATATCTTCCTCACTCGCAAACGCCGCCGCGTCTTGAAACGATTGGTCTGTCGGCTCGACCCGCACCCCATCGTAGACCACGGCTTCCACGCCTGCATCTTTAAGGGCGCCGATCAATATCACAAAGCACGTTGTTTCAGCGACATGTTTGTCCGTGAATAACCCGACACGTTTGAGATCCAATGCCCGGGCGTCTTCCCCAACCTCCCGAAGTGCCCCGGGGCCGAATTTCACGGACGACCCCGGCACAGTAAATATTGTTTCTCCACCCGGTCGTAGGCTGTAACGCTGTTGCTCGGTCATATTAATTACCAGAAAATCAAAATCCCCTAACTAGATGTTTGGAGCGTATTTACCTGTGAGCTGAGGCGCGTGAGGCGGCTCGAGGCCCTTGTCCGTCCGGTCAGAACGCACAATGCGTTCCCAAGTGCGCTTCAAGTCATCCTGCACGTTAATAGTAAGACGCCCGAGACCCTCGATTTCCAGTTCGACGATATCCCCATCATGAAAAGGATTGAGACCGCGGTGGTTGGTACCAGTCGCCAACACATCGCCGGGTTCCATAGTGTGGACGTGGCTTACCCAGGAAATACAGGTCTTAATAGAGTGCGCCATGTCATCGGTATTGAAATCCTGTTTGAGGACCCCATTCACCCAAAGTTTTACATTAAGGTTTTGAGGGTCATCGATCTCGTCCTTAGTAACGATATAAGGCCCCAGAGGAGAAAATGTTTCCCTTGCCTTCATCTGATAGAAGACGTTCCCCGCCGGCGGCAGTCCTCGGGCCGAACCATCGATGAAGTTCACATACCCAAAAACATGATCCATGGCATCGTCCTCACTGACCTGATAAGCGCGTTTCCCCATTACCAAGCCCAACTCCGCTTCCCCCTCATAGATTGTGGCCGGCACATCCTGGCACACCATAGTTTCATTTGGCCCTATAACTGAATTGGAGGCCTTCAAAAAAGCATTAATAGGAGATTTTTCTTTTTTGGTTCCGCTCTCCATGTAATTCACAGCCATGCAGTCAATATTGATCGGCCGGGGCAGAGGCGCGCGAAACTGGACAGATGCCGCCGGCACCCCGACCCCATTGGCGGCTGCGTTTTCAAAAACCCCGCGGTAATCTTCGAAGTTTTCAATGAGGCCGTTGATAAGATCATGTGGACCGACCATTGGGATGTCTTTCACATGCTCGGACATATCCACCACTTGATCGCCGTTCAACACACCTAAAGTAAAGTCGTTATAAAAACAAATTTTCACGGGAGGTCCCCTCTTTTCATGTTAGCGGCTGAGTGGCATCTTTCCGGCAAATTCAACGGGAGGCAAGGCCATATGGATTTATTTCTGAGAAACAAATCAGCTCTAGTGACCGGTAGCTCCAGAGGGATCGGGCTCGCAGTGGCAAAATCACTTGCGGCGGAAGGTTGTCATCTCCACTTGGCGTCGCGAACTGAGCGCGACCTAGAAGCAGCCGCATCGGCAATCAGAGACATTTTTGCCGTTGATGTGATCCATCACGTCGCCGACCTGAGCAGGACTCAAGATCAGGCCTCCCTCGCGGCCAACTGCAAAGATGTCGATATATTAGTAAACAATGCAGGCGCCATCCCACGGGGTGGTATTGAACACCTTGATGACGCAGCGCTTCGAGAGGGGTGGGAACTGAAACTCTTTGGCTACATTAATCTGTCACGGTATTTCTATCGCCATATGAAAGAACGCCAGTCGGGCGTCATCATGAATGTCGTCGGGGGGGCAGCCAACAATCCAACCTATCACTATATTGCCGGAACAATGGCCAATGTGGCACTACAAAATTTTACCATTGCACTCGGCAAGGAGAGCCAAAATCATGGTGTCCGGGTCCTGGGCGTTCATCCCAGCGTGACCGAGACGGAACGGATGGTAAGCCATCACGAAAAACAAGCAGAGATTGAGGTCGGCGACAAAAGGCGCTGGAGGGAGTTTATCCCCGCGCTCCCCTTTGGCCGACCCACCACAGCCCAAGAGGTCGCTGACCTCGTCACCTTCTTAATATCTGACCGAGCATCCTACACCTCGGGCGTTATGGTCAATGTAACGGGCGGGATGTAAAATCAATGAAGCAACTAGTACGAAATTCCATTGGTCCGGGATTTTTCTCACGCAACGTCATCAGACAAATTCTGTTTCAGACTATTTACGATTGGCTTGGGGAGGCAGCACCCCGGGTGCCTGGAAAACCAGAGCGCTTGTTTTTAGTTCCTCAATCAGGCTCCCTGAAAGACTTAGACAGCCCTTTGATTATAGGGAACAATAAATAATCAATTATACGTCTCTTCCCCACTTTCATATCTGCTGAAGCTGTCATTCCTGATGTCAGCTTAAAATTTGATGGAACCTTTTTTAGTTCAACAGCGGAAATATCTATACGTCCACGATAAAAAGCGCCGGGCTCCCCATCCAAGGAACCATCGTAAGTATCCTGCGACAAATAAGATAGCGTGCCAGATAAATCACCATACTGTTGAAATGGTAGAGCGTCTAACTTCACCGAAACCTCGGCACCTAAACGCGCATCACTTATGTCTTTGGGCGTCACATCTACCTCGAGAGACAATGGCTGATTTGTTCGAACTAGAGTCGCAATCACGTCTCCTTCTCTCACAATCGATCCAGAGGTAATTGCGGGCACGTCTAGAACAACACCTGCGACTGGGGCACGAACTTCGACATTACTCATATCCCTTTTGAGTTTGATGGCCTCTTGGGAGAGTTGCACGCGCCGCTCTTCCTCTTTAGCTCGTTCCTCTCCTAATTTGGATGACCAAGAGGCAGTAAACTCCTCTTTATCTGAGCGTAAAGTGGACAGATCAGTCAATTTAGCAGCGAGAGCTGCTTTCTTCTGAGCAAATACGTTTCGCGATTGGTATAATGCTCTTTCGGCCGCGAGAGTTGCATCTTTAGCCTGAAGATAACTTAATAACGATCCACTCTTGCGGTTATAAAGTTCCTCACGAGCTCTCTCTATTCTGCTCTTCAGCCTAACTTGTTGTTCACTAATACCCACCGTCTTTGAGGCGGAGGTTATCTCCTGCCTTGCTGCATCTGTTTCTTTTTGCAGCTTATTTATTCGTGACTTAAATGAAGCAATTTTGGATCTATACTGACCTACTCTTTTTCGAAGAATATCTTGAAGGGTGCCGGGGAGGTTCGAGTCAGATTTTACCTCGGTACTATTTTCAATGTATTGTTGTTCTAACTTTATTCTTTGCAATCGGTCCACGATCGCAGACAAAGTTTCTTCATTCTGGACAAGGTTCGTTTGTGCATTCGTCTCATCCAAAATGGCCACAATCTCGCCTTTCTCGAGTATCTCCCCCCTCTCGATCATCACCTTTTTCACTATCGCACTTGATGTGGCTTGAACATCAACATTGGGCACTTTTGTAATGAATTTTCCCCGCGCAGATACCGTGGTATCCAATTCGAAGGCGAAAGAAAAAATGCCAAATGTGAAAAATAAAATTAATATAATGGCCACTGAATAGATCAGTGGTTTTGACGGGGAGGTACGATATATGGAGTCAGTATCATCAATATCTTCGTTTTTGGCTAACTCCGTTATTTCCAGCCCTTCCGATAAGTCCACGTCTTGCATCACTGTATTCGCTTTTACGTGGCTCAGTTCGTCATTTACATGACGCAATTCGCTTGAAAGCCGAATCATAATATTATGTGCCGCTTGTGGATTTTTCGTGACGTAGTCGAGAAAATTCGGTTTATCGACCTGTGATACGACAGCGTCTGTTTTTGCTCTCGCACCGGCACTTCGCGGAGCACCGTCTATTATAGCCATTTCACCAAATATTTGATTTGGCTCCTCGAGTTCAGTAAGCACGGCCTCTCCATCGACACCCATTTTAACGATTTCGATCGCACCCGACTTAAGCACGTAAGCGTAACGGGCGGTTTCACCTTCTCTAAAGAGATACGCACCTTTCGGAAAATTTAAGTCATTAGACATGGGTTAAATATCGTGTCGGGTTTGTTTTACATTAAAAATTTGAGAGAGCTTTCTCACTCTCATAAAGTTTTTGATACAACGGAACCGTTGCAAGTAAATCTTCGTGGCTTCCTTGGCCTTTTATCTCGCCTCGGTCCATTACTAGAATCCAGTCAAAGCCTGGCATAAAACGCAAATCATTTGACACCATGATCAATGTTTTACCGGCGCAAATTTTATCTAGGTTTTCCAAGAAGTGTATTTGTGAAAATTTATCTAGGTTATTTATTGCTTCATCGATCAAGACTAAATTTGGTGCTGTCGCTAACCCTCTTGCGAGCGCAACGATTACTTTGTGGGAATGGGATAAGGCGCTACCCGTAACGTCTAATCTGGTAGCAAGGCCGTCAGGAAGACTATTGGATATTGTTGCCAAACCCGAAATTTCTAGGATTTCCTCAAATTCGTCTGAACTTATATTTGGTCGCGCTCGTCTAATGTTCTCTTCTATTGACCCTGAGAAAAAGGTGGGCGCCGGATCAATCAAACATACTTGTTGTCGGTAGAAGCTTAAGTCCAAACTAACAAGGTTATTTCCATCCACTTCTACCTGGCCCGAGGTAGGCTTTACCAATCCTTGGAGAACCCGCAATAAAGTTGTTTTGCCAGCGCCGGAAGGGCCAACGATGCCAATTTTTTTTCTTCCTGGCATCTCTCCATTGACTTTTTCTATCGCAGAGTTCTCTCCGAATTTAACGGTAAGATCTCGAAAAATAAAATTGCTCGAAATAACTTTCTGCGGTCCAACACCCGCACGCTCGGGACTAGCATTCCAGACCGAGCCCAATCTATCCATTGCGCTAGAGATCGTTCCAAGGTCAGCAAAAAACGTAATCAGCCCTTTTACGGGTGCCACGACCTTAGCACCCAACATGTTGCACGAGATAATCGCTCCTGCAGAGACCGTTCCAGCAAACACTAAGTTTATGCCTGTGAATATGATCGTAACCGTCATAAGGTTCATCAGGGTTGAATTTGCGTTTGATGAAATCATGGTGGTCTTCGCAGCGACGGCTGATGATCGTATATACTTAGCCGTAGCATCCCTCCACAAACGTCGCTGCACAGGCTCTTGAGAGAGGGACTTAACCGCATCAATTCCACTAATGGTCTCACGCAGACTTGCTATCCTCGCGCTATTCATGGCACCGGTCCGCGCGCTTACGACCTGACTTTGCTTTTTCGAAGCCAAGTCAACTAACCCTTGGATAACGGAAAAAACAACCACGACAGCTGCTAAAATCGGGCTATAGCCAAGTAAAACCGGCAGAAATACGAGAATGCCCGTCGCATCAAAAACGTTGGTTAGAACCTGTCGGGACAAGAATGCTCTTACGGCGGTAATTGATTGAACCTTGCCCTCCATTTCACTCGGTGATGTAGTTTGGAAGGTTTGGGCAGGTAATTTAAGTAGTTTGTCGAATGTGTCACCCGTCAGACGTGCCTCAATGACTGAGCATATATGATTGACTATATAGTCCCTGAAGTAACCAAGGACCCCTAAAAACAACAATGCGATTACCGCCCCGGCGGTCAAAACATAGAGAGTATCCGTCGCTTGGTACCCAAGTACTTTATCCAAAGCAATTTGGATAAAAATTATTGGTGTAATCCCCAGTGCGTGCACGAGGATGGATATTATAAAAGTAAAAAATAAAGCTCCTTTAAACCTGGCTAACTCCGGGAAAAACCAGCCCCATCCATATTCCCTATCCAATGAAGCCGTCTCGCTTTTTGGTGCGACAATAATAATTTTCTGACCCCACTTTTCGAGAAACTGTGTCAGTGGTTCTTCTTGCAGCTGGGCAGTTGGATCAATTGGGTCAATGTACAGAATTAGATCATTTGAATTGGTTGCATCCTTTTTCGTACCTACAAGAATCTGAGCCTGGCCCGACCTCATCACGCCAACACAAGGGTATAAGTAACGTTTCTCTAATAAATCAGAGACATTAGCTTTTCGTGGTTTGGTTAAAACGTGGTGATCCGAGAAAAAATTATCGAACTCTTTGGAATTAGACAAAACACCATGATCAAGCGCTTGTTCCACGGCATCAGCATTAATTCTGACACCAAACTGCCGGGCGATAAATGTTACGGCGAGCGCGGAACTCCGCATCACACGGGTATTTTCTCTGGTAACTGTCATTGTCAGCTTAATAAACTGTCGAATATCGGGTTCGAAGATAGCATTAGTTGAATTCTAGCCCTGATGATTGAAATAAAAAAACCCACCGTTCAGATCACTGAGCAGTGGGTTTTTCCTTCTAGTTTGCTATCAACCCATTCCTGCAGAGGGATCCACCTCTTGAGCTTCGTCAGCGCTCTCGGCTCCCATGTCTTCTGCGGGGCCAGCAGTCGCACCATCAGGGGCTGGTGCTCCACCTTGCTCCATCGCCGAGTCCAAAGCGGCCCCAATGGCAGCGTCAACACCACCACCCATATCACCAGCGGCAGGATCCACAGCCGGTCCGCCAAGCGCATCGCTAAGAGCATCCAACCCGCCCGCGTCTGACTGGAGTATGATATTGTCCATGGGAGGGGGCATTACGGCATCCATAGGCATTGGGGCATGATCATATCCGCCTTCTGGAGGCATCATTGCGCCCCCCATATCTGCGCACGCGCCGTCCATCGGCGGAGCCTGTACGCAATCCGCAGGCGCAGCGGCAGGATCACCAGGAGGAACAATACAATCTCCAGCCGCGTCGCACGGGAACGGGAAACCTGCATCACCTGGCGGGGGCATCATTTCCCCTGCCATATCATGTGGCGCGCAACCAGCATCGGCAAAAGCCTGGCCCATATCACCAAGAGCATCATGAACTGGGGCAGGAACATCTGTTCCCTCGGGCATCATCATATCCACTGCATCTTGCATAATGGCCCCCATTTCTGGACCACCGCAGTCTGCTGGAGCCATGTGCATGCCCCCACCAATTGCGGCGCCAAAAGCATCGCCTGCAGCATCAAACGCCTCAGGAGAAACTCCCATTCCTTCCATTACGGGTCCCATTACGTCACCCATAGCTTCAAAAGCGGCTCCCATATCACCGCCGTCACTCATTGCGCCCTGAAAAGCCTCCATACCTTGGCCTAGAGCGGTTGCGAAAGCTCCAGGATCAGCCGCTACAGCATCCATAATTTCTTGAGGCATCTCTGGCATTTGCATCGGAAACATCATTTTTGCATCCTCCCCATCTGAGAACTGAAAAACTAAATTTTAGTCTAGTAAACATGCTAGGGTGCTATTGTGCCGAGTAAAAGACAACAAGTCCAGTTTATTGGACTTTATCGCGTAAGTAACATTAAGGGCCCCTTATTTTTTCAAGTGGGCTTAAATTGTTGGGTGAAGGAATAGGAGCAAAAAATATAAATAGACAGAGAGGTTTGACCGCAGGCTATCGGCCGTAGTCATCAAGTCCTCGTCTGCATTGATTAGCCATCTTTATTTATGTGCACCCAAGATCCCACGCCTTCCTCGTATCATAAACGCTAATTATAGTTTGTGGACAAAATTCCCCCTAAAAATTTATAGAAATCTCCCTAACATCTTGCCGATTTAAAGATGGATCGAGCATTTTTGCCAAATATTGGCCAAAAAACGCCGGATCACCCATCTTCCATTATAGTCGGCACGGCAGATCATCGCACGGGCACGGCAATATGCTCAACGCGCAAAATTAGGTGGGGTTAGGTAGCAGTTACGTTAAAGGGCACTACTGCGTCAGTCATCCAACTGCCCTGGTGAGGGTTGCCCCGCTGACGGGAAAGCGTGAACCGAAAGCCTCTAAACTGCCCCGAGACCGTTCGGATGATCACATCTACCTGGGCATTTTGGCCTTTAGAGACGACCTTTTCATAAGAGGCGCCCTTGTGATTAATCATCTCCCCATATACCGGCCCACTCACCAGAGATATAAACCGGGAGAGCGGCCCGGTCATCCGCTTGTTGGCCGGAGACGCAAAATTATAGGTGATGGCGATGCCCCTGTTTTTTCCCCCAATATCGTTATGCTGGAGAGCGGTCATCACAATCCTAACTACATCAAGGGGCTTGAGAGACGGATGCGGGGAGATCCGAGAGACATCGCCGGGCTGAGCAGACAGCCCAGTGACGGCAAATGCAATGGTAAACAGGATACAAATAACAACACGTGCGATCATGTTGGACAGTTTACCGGTGACGGGTTAAGGCAGGCAATAGCAATTAAACACCGCAATTGGTCAACCTTCGATGAACCTTCGTTTGTTTAACACCGTATCTCGGCATGTCCTTGATCTTGTCCGGCTCTCAGGTCCGGTTATCCTGTCGCGTGCTGGATTAATGGTTATGATGGTTGTTGACGCCATCATGGTGGGGCGTTTCTCGACGCAGGAGCTGGCCTACCTGGCTATTGGCCTTGCACCGCTGATGTTTATAATGGTCACGAGTTTTGGTCTCTTAATGGGGACGCTCGTCCGAACGGCTTATGCTGTAGGGGCCGGCAAGCCGGAAAATTGCGGCAGTGTGTGGCAGCTCTCGCTTGGATACTCCCTAGTCATATCGGCCATCGGATTTACTGCGTCTTGCTTCGGCACGGAATTCCTCATCTTGACAGGTCAGGAGCGGGACATCGCCGAAGGCGGTGGAGAGATTATACTGATCCTGGGATATAGCATCCCGTTCATGCTGGTTTTTATCACCAGTTCCTTCTTTTTGGACGGCTTGAAACGTCCGAAACCAGGTATGTATCTGATGATCGCCGCCAACATTCTCAACCTAGCCCTTAACTGGACTCTTGTGTTCGGCAATTTAGGTCTCCCCGCCATGGGCGCGAGTGGCTCCGCTTGGGCTAGCTTCGGCGTGCGCGTGTTCTCTGCCATCGTAATTGTGTGGTATATATGGCATTTACGGGATCACGAACGATTCGGCATTCGCAAACGCTCTGCACGAAACTGGTCTACTTGGGCACACCAACGGAGAATCGGTTACAGTGCTGGGCTCAGCAATGGTATCGAGTCGGCTGCTTTCTCCGCCATGAACATATTTGCCGGACTTTTGGGCACCCTGCCTCTGGCCGCGTTTTCAGTCGCGTTCAACAACTTGGCGTTGGTTTTTATGATCGCGCTCGGCATTGGCACAGCCACCGCAGTGTGTGTCGGAAATGCCCATGGAAGAAGGGATGCCCGGGACATGGCCTATGCAGGCTGGACCGGGCTAGGATTGACGGTCCTCGTCATGGCTTTGCTGGGGCTCCCACTTATCTTGATTCCGGACCTGATCGCCAGCATATTCTCTACAGACCTTAATTTGATCTCGGCGGCAGCACCAATGATCGCGTTCCTCTTCTTTGTGCTGATTGCCGACGGAAGCCAAACAGTCATGGCGCATGCCCTGCGGGGCCGATCAGAGACTTGGGTCCCCGCCGTGCTGCATGTCGTCTCTTACTTAGTGATAATGATCCCGAGTGGGTGGCTTCTGTCTCACTCGCTAGGACATGGTGCAATCGGCCTTTTTGAGGGCATCCTTATCGCCAGTCTAGTCTCGGTCTCACTCTTGTCGGCACGGTTCTGGTGGCTCTGCCGACGGGAATGGCTTTTGGTTTAACGGTAGTACGCCGGTTTCAAGGCGCGGGTTCAAGTGCGTGTTGGCCAGTGAGTCCGTCTAGCAACTCACTTATCTCTGCGCACAAGTAAGACACAAAGGCACAGCTGGATCGTTTGCCAGCCGTTTCGGCTCAATATCGTCACCACAGGACGTACAGTATCCAAATTCTCCCGAGTCGATCCGCAGGAGCGCAGCCTCGATCCGCTGAACCTCAATCCCTCGCCGCCGTTCCTGCTCCAAGGCCATCTCCTGAACTTGGAGGGCATCCATACGCGACAATCTACCCTGCGTTGTCTGATCGAGTTCCACAGTTTTTCGGCTGTCTGCAGAAACCGTTGTGAGTCGCCTGATTTCGTCCTGCTGAGCCTCCAGTTGTTCACGGTACTTGTGCACGTTAGCTTCGGTCGTTGCAGTCATCTTTCCTACACACCTAAATTTGAGAACCAATATATCCTGAACCATTACCAGCTCAAAATCAGGGCACCATAGATTGCAACTTTTAGCATCAATTCTCTGAACTGGTCTTGTCATCAAGCGAAAAATTAATTTTTTTTGAGAATGAGATTGAGGGCGAGTGTTTTCAAATTTAAGATCAAGCTATTAACAAAATACAAGGAGGGCAAAATGATTAAAGTTACTGACCTGGCTTATGGGCGTCTGGCTGCACCGGATTTAGGTTTGATGGAGGAGTTCCTAACCGACTTCGGTTTGGTGAAAGTTGATCGAACCAAGTCTGCCCTCTATATGCGTGCCACAGATGGTGATCACCATCATGTCCATGTTACGGAATTGGGTGAGCCCCGGCACATCGGCATGGCCTGGTGGGCAAAAAACGAGGAAGATCTCGAGAAGATCAGTAAAGCCTCAGGTGCCAGTGACATTCATGAAATTGATGAACCGGGCGGTGGCAAACGGGTCACCCTGAATGATCCAGACGGGCGAGTGATCGAAGTTATTCACGGCATGGAGGAGTTAGACGATCTTGACGTCCGAGAAGTGGCCATAAATACCGGTACAGACAAGTTCAATAGAACGGAAATTCAGCGCTTGTCCATGAATCCGGGGCAGCCCTCTCATGTAAAAAGAAGTGCACACATTGTTGTAAAGACCCCTAACCTTGAAAAATTCAACGAATGGTATCAAACCAACCTTGGTCTGATGCGAACCGACTCAATTATCGATATGGAGAATCAAGAGAAAGATATGATGACATTTAATCATATCGATGCCGGGGAAGATTTTGTTGATCATCATGTATTGCTAGGCATCCAGGCAGAGAATGCAGAGTTTAATCACATATCTTTCGAGGCCGCCGATTTTGATGATATTCAAGCGGGACATTATTGGCTAAAATCTAAGGGCTATAAACATGCATGGGGTGTCGGACGACACATGCTGGGGAGCCAAATCTTTGATTATTGGCGGGACCCGTGGGGTAGAATTCATGAACATTGGACGGACTCCGATTTGGTGAACAGTGCCCATAAAGGAGAACGTTGGGAGCCGCCGGTGGGCCTCAATAATCAGTGGGGACCGGATTTTCCAGAGAGTTTTGTCGATGATCCTCACATGCATGTCCTATGATCCTTCAAGGAATATTCTCCGGCTAACTTTGCGCGCCCAAGACAGTTGCGTCAGAGTTTAACCTCTCTCGCCCGTGAAAGATGTTCAAAATGACAGCGATTGATATACACGCTCATATGTTTGGGTATGACTGGCTCGACATGTTGAAAAAACATGGTGCACCTAACTATGCCTCCGAACTCATGGAAGATGGCAGAGACTATTTAATGGAAATGGGCGCTGCCGCCTGTGCTTTTGAGCCGGAGGCCTTTGATTACGACAAACGTATAGCAATGATGGATGCAGCGGGCATTGACGTTGCCATCGTCTCTCTCACGTCGCCCAATTGTCAATGGGGCGGACCAGAAATCAGTGCCGAAACCGCTAAACTTGCAAATGACGAGATGGCCGGAGGCCAGACCGCTTACCCGGATCGAATTCGCTGGTTTGCATCGCTTCCTTGGGACTACCCTGACGCTGCCGTGGCGGAGCTTAACAGGGCCATTGATCAGGGCGCCGTCGGTGTATTTGCCACTGCGCACATGGGAGACAAGGACCTCATTGATCCCCTATTCGACCCCGTCTGGAAAGCTATCGACGATAAAGGTATGCCGGTACTGGTGCATCCAACAGCACCGTATGGCGCAAAAGATGTCAATTATGGGCTCGAGCGTATATTGATGCCAGGATGTGGATTTATGTACGACACCTCGCTTGCAATTGCCCGTATGGCCACGTCCGGGTTTCTTGACAAGTATACCAACATGAAGCTCATTGCATCTCATGGCGGCGGCTATCTGCCCTTCATTCACGGACGACTAGATGTCTTCTTCAATGTGGAAACCTTGGTAAAATTCGATCTACCCAAAAAACCTTCCGAGTATCTGGAGCAAATTTATTATGACGCTATCGTCTATGATAAGGGCGCGTTGGATTTGGTTATTGATATTGCTGGTCCGGACAAAGTGATGTTTGGCACGGACCAGCCGATGCCCCATGACGTGCCGAAATTGAGAGACATCATAGGCACGCGGACTGGAAACGAGCAATCTGCAATCATGAGCAAAACAGCGGAAAAAATCTTTAATCTTTAGTATTGAGTCTCCGGTTTGCCGCGGGAGTGACACCTCCCCAACATCGGTCGCCAGTAACTGAACGTTGGGCCTAATGTCCGAGCGAAACAACAGGCAGCATGGAGCTCGGTTAAGCGAATGGCAGGAGGCCGAGCCCATGATGCTACCCCGAGATTGCGTCCAGTAGCAACTTTGCCTCCATCAGTATCATAATCCCAATAACTGCTTTATTGAATGTCGAGAGTGACACTCGTTCCGTAAGCATCATCCCCACGTATTGAAACAGAAACAACGGGATAAGAGAGATTAGGCCTTGGAAGAACCGCTCCGGCGTAAACAATCCAAACCAAATCATGGCAGCGATCTGAACCACGTTAAAAAACCCATAGAGGATACCGTGGTAATAGATAAATGCCTCTTTGGGCATGCGCATGGAAAAAATAAGCGGCGTATAAACGGGTCCGGAAACGCCAGTGGCGCCTTGCGCAAAACCACCAATTGTGCTCGCAACGGGCGTCACTATTTTAAGCGCCAAGCCCTTCAAAGTGAGATCTGGCTTAATCACGAGTAGGATCAGAAATACCCCCAGCATAGCGGCCAAAAACATCACCGCCGAGGTGCGATCAACGGCACTTAAGAACCACACACCCAGGAAAATAGCGATACCCGATGGAAAAAACATACCTAGGGGATGGGGAGTGGTTTTCATTTGATCCCGGTAGCGCCAGACGAGCCAGAGGTTGGACAATAAATTCGGAATTTGAAGAACAATCACAGCGTGCTCGACGCCCAAAAAAAGAGCCATGATCGGCACTGCAACCAGAGGAAATCCTGTGCCAGTCAGTCCCTTGATAAAGGCACCCGCACCGATGGACAAAAAAACGACGGCAAGTTCAGTCGGGTCGAGAGGAATTTCATGCATGACGCACTTTCACCACAATACAGATGGTGTCCAGGCCCTGAATGATGGAGCGAGACAATTGGGCCATATACGCCAGACAAACAATCGACGTCCACCTGGGAGAGAGTGGACAGCTCAGTTCTCCATCACCAGATTACGCTCCTCAATATTATCACTGCGCCGAGGCTTTCGCTTCTAGGCGCCTCGCGTG
>PBNV01000040.1 GCA_002723345.1 Rhodospirillaceae bacterium | reverse complement strand
TCGTTGGCACTTTTAGAATTAGCCCGATAACGGTGGTACAATGCCGGGAACAGCTACTGTCTTTACCGTGCGTGTCGAGCCTGTTTCGCCCCCGCAAAGCCCTTGGACTGTTCGGTCCGAGTGAGCTAAATTGGTGGAGGCGCCGGGCACTGCCCCCGGGTCCGCTACGCTTATTCTGCAAAACGTTTATCGCCATAGCTGGTAAACCAGCCATCTTAATATAGTCTTCTCGACGGAGTAAGGAAAGTGTGACCATTGTTGCAATATGACCACGCATAATTTCGCGCCCTTTTTGCGCCAGGACAGCTGAGGAGCTAGAGTGTGCCCCATTGCAAAATCCCTGTTAAGGATACCCAACGCTCATGGAGCTGACGCCAGAACAACAGGCAGAAATTAATTCAGCCAGAGACGCTCAGCACGACACCCGGCGGCCAACAGTTTCTGAACTGGAAGATGTCTTATTCCAGCCAATCCCGGTACTGGACCATGGTTTCGTTCGTGTTATTGATTACATGGGTGACGATGCCGCTGTGGTACAGGCAGCTCGAGTATCCTATGGCAAGGGAACTAAAAAGGTCTCAGACGATGCCGGTCTAATTAACTATCTTTTACGTCACCGGCACACCACGCCATTTGAGATGTGCGAGATCAAATACCACATTAAACTGCCCATTTTTATTGCCCGCCAGTGGATCCGGCACCGTACAGCCAGTGTAAACGAATATTCGGCGCGCTATTCTGTGCTGGACCGAGAATTTTATATTCCTGCAGAAGATCAATTGGCCGCCCAGTCGAACTCCAATCGCCAAGGTCGCGGAGATTTGCTACGAGGCGCGGAGGCTCAAAATGTTATGCAGCTTCTTCGGGAAGATGCGCAAACAACCTACGACCATTATGTTGAGATGCTGAATGAAGACGAAAACGGCAACGTCATTGATGAGTCCCGCGAGGGGTTGGCGCGGGAGTTAGCGCGAATGAACTTGACGTTGAACACCTATACACAATGGTACTGGAAAGTTGACCTACACAATTTATTGCATTTTCTAAGCCTACGTGCGGATACCCATGCTCAATATGAGATCCGAGTTTATGCGGACGCTATGCTGGAGACCGTAAAGCGATGGTGTCCTGTCACCTTCCAGGCCTTCATGGATTACCGAGTAGGTTGTTTGACACTGTCTGGCAAAGCTTTAGAGGTGGTAAAACAACTCCTCGCCGGCGGCAACACGACACAGGAAGAGAGCGGCATGAGCAAACGCGAATGGCGGGAGCTCATGGTTTCCCTCGGCCGCCCGGCCGACTAGGAGTCAGATTTTTTTCTTGTTCGTGCCAAAATTTATCCGCAGGTCGACAGCTAAATGCAGCGGCATTGTTGCGAAGACCAACGGTCTTCAGGTATCTGGCGCTAGCCCGAGGGTTGCGCGCGATGATGCCCATGCTTATCTCCCCACAGTGTGGAGGGCTACGTAATAGTGTTATTACAAAGCAAAACTCCGAAGAGGAACGAGCTTCCATTGCATGGGAAGTACGGCTGTCTTATAAGACAACACATATTACAAGGTGCGCAATCCCTTGGTGAGTAGCTAAACGGGTTTCATTAAGAGAAGGACATTTTCATGGTTTGGCAAACACAACGCGGTGGCCCCTGGGGTGGCAGCGGTGGAGGCGGACAGGGTCCCTGGGGCGGCAGTGGTCAGGGTGGCGGCCCTCGGGGCGGCCCCCAGCCTCCAGACATCGAAGAAATGCTGCGCCGAAGTCAGGATAAATTTAAAAAATTTATTCCAGGGAGCGGCGGTGGGGCAAAGAGAGCTCTGCTTTTGCTCGCCTTGGCTGTTCTGGTGTGGCTTGCGACTGGGCTTTATCGCGTTCAGCCGGGTGAAGAGGGTGTTGAGTTGTTGTTTGGTAAATTCGTCCAACGAACCACGCCGGGCCTGAACTATTGGTTTCCCGCGCCCATTGGTCAAGTATTCACGCCGAACGTCGAAAATACCAACGTGACAACTATCGGGTTTCGCGAATTTGGCGCTTCCGGGACTCGAAACTCTACTGTCCGAGACGTTTCAGAAGAGAGTCTTATGCTAACGGGAGATCAAAACATCATCGACATCGATTATGTGGTGCAGTGGCGCATTAAAAACGCGGCGGATTTTCTTTTCAATATACGCAACCCCGAGGCCACCGTAAAACTGGCGTCGGAGAGTGCCATCCGCGAAGTGGTTGGGCAAGCGACCCTCGAGGACGCCCTAGCCCGCCGCAGGACGGAGGTGGAGATGAGAACCCAGGAAGTTTTGCAAAAGATTTTGGACAGTTACGGGGCTGGAGTGTTTGTGGCGTCCATAAAATTACAAAAGGTTGAACCGCCGCAACAAGTTATCGATGCCTTCAACGATGTGCAGCGGGCGCGTCAGGATAAAGAGCGCCAGCAGAACGAGGCTGAAGCCTATCGCAACGACATCGTACCCAAAGCCAAGGGTGAGGCTGAGCGAATGATTCAGGAGGCAACAGGTTACAAAGAGCGCCTGGTTCGTGAGGCAGAGGGTGAGGCGAAGCGCTTTTTATCTGTCTACGAGGCTTATAAGGGAAACCAGGATGTGACCCGAGCGAGGCTTTACCTTGAACGCATGCAACAGGTCTTCAAGGACTCTGAGAAAGTTATCGTTGACCCAGGGGAGGGCGGCACAGGAGTTTTACCGTACTTGCCGCTGCCAGAGCTCAGGAAACGCGGAACCCCGGGAGATGATCAATGAATAAATTTATACTCGCATTAGTTGGTGTCATTGTTGTCGGGGCAGGCATTTTATTGTTCAGTGCCTTGTTTACGGTCCACCAGACACAGCAAGCGTTGGTGCTGCAATTTGGCAACCCTATTAGAGTTGTTCAAGACCCAGGACTACACGTGAAAATACCACTAGTACAAAATGTCCAAACTTTTGACAGTCGCATTCTTGATTTGGATCCACCAGCCCAAGAAGTGATCTTAACGGATCAAAAGCGGATCAATGTGGACTCCTTCGTTCGCTACAAAATTATTGATCCTTTGGAGTTTCGGAAAAAAGCCCTAACGGATGCTAATTTTCGTCAAATATTCGGGGGTCGGTTAAATGCAGCGGTACGTGCGGAGGTCGGCAAAGTGTTTCTAGGTGATATGTTGTCTGACAAGCGAGAGGACGTCATGCAAAGCATTACCCAGACCCTAAAAAAACAGGCAACGCAGTTCGGTATCGAAGTCGTCGATGTACGGATAGGGCGCACAGACTTGCCCGAAACCACGTCCCAAGCTGTTTACAACCGGATGCGATCGGACCGGATTGCAGAGGCCGCTAAGCTTCGGTCGGAGGGTGCTGAAATCAAAGCTAAGATTCAAGCAGAGGCAGATAAAGACCGGACCGTTATAATCGCAGATGCTCAGAAAACATCGCAGATTCTGCGGGGTGAGGGCGAGGGCACCAGAACAATAGTACTCAATAAAGCTTTCGGTAAAGATCCCAACTTTTTTGAATTTTACCGGACAATGGAGGCGTATGATACGGCGTTTGGTGAAGGCACCACTATGGTGCTGAACCCGAATTCGGATTTCTTTCGGTTTTTTGGAGACATTACGGGGAAAGCGAAACAAATGCCGTTGCCGAAATAGGCCAATGGATACTTAATCTCTCGGTTTTTGGACAAATTGGCAGAGCTTCTGACAGCACTCGCTTTGGCCATTGCCCTCGAGGGTATTCTTTATGCGTTGTTTCCCGCGACCATGCGGCGCTTCATTCTCCAGGTGTTGGAGATGCCGGACGCTGGGCTCCGGATGGCTGGATTAGTGGCTGCGGTTGTAGCTGTCGCAGCCATTGCCACTATCCGTTTTATTTTGGTCTAGGAACGCATCCTAGAACGTGGCTCGCCTCGAGCCCTCACCGGTTCATCTGATCGCAGTGAAGCTTTAAATTTTACTCGGGGGCCTTTGAGCCTCTCAAGGGTGTTGTATGATCTGATGCTCGCTTTTAGGCCTGTCACGAGGCAATTTTTGACCTATATACGATGTCATGGTGAGTAGTTGGCAAGTTCAGCTGCCATCAATGTTTTGGTAGTTCCAAGACAGCTTGCACACTATTTATTTGCATAAGGGATTGCGAAATGAATGACCGATTTCAAGAGCAAAAACAACCATTGGCACCGGGCCGCAAGATTTGGGAACGCCAATGGCGCCCGGCAACCCTCTGTCTTATATCGGCTGCCGCGCTGCTGAGCCTTCTGGCTGGGCCGGCAACTGCCCGTTCGGCGCCAGATAGTTTCGCCGACCTCGCGCAGAAACTTCTGCCGGCCGTGGTTAATATCTCTACTACCAGCGCAACTAAGTCGCAGGAGGGTGCACCACAGTTGCCACAATTTCCACCAGGGTCCCCATTCGAAGACTTTTTTCGCGAATATTTTGAAAAAAACCGACCGCAGGAACAGCGACAGGCGACGTCCCTTGGGTCTGGGTTTATCATCGATCGTGCTGGAATCATCGTTACCAACAATCATGTAATCCAGGATGCTGATGAAATAACGGTCATTCTTCATGACAATACAAGTTTAAAGGCCAAATTATTGGGTCGCGATCCGAAGACCGATTTAGCGGTTCTTAGGGTCACGCCCGAAAAAGAGCTATCTGCTGTGCCATTCGGAAACTCAAATCAATTGCGGGTGGGTGACTGGGTTATGGCCATTGGGAATCCATTTGGTTTAGGCGGAACCGTAACTGCCGGTATCGTGTCGGCTAGAGGGCGGAATATTAACTCAGGTCCCTACGATGATTTTATCCAGACCGACGCGTCAATCAACCGGGGTAATTCTGGAGGACCACTCTTTAACATGAATGGTGAGGTGGTTGGCATCAACACGGCTATTTTCTCTCCCACCGGTGGCAGCATTGGCATAGGGTTCTCCATTCCCGCGTCGATCGCCGTCAGTGTCATAGATCAACTGCGGAACTTCGGTCGCACCCGTCGGGGTTGGCTTGGGGTTCGTATTCAGCAGGTGACAGACGAGATTGCGGAGAGCCTCGGTCTTGAGAAGGCCGAGGGGGCACTCGTGGCAGAGGTAACCAAGGGCAGTCCTGCGGAAGATGGAAAGTTAAAGGCACGCGACATTATTCTGTCATTCAACAACCAGTCCGTGGCTGAAATGCGGAATCTACCACGTATCGTGGCGGGCACTGAAATTGGCAAAAAAGTGCCAGTTGTGATCTGGCGGGACGGCAAACGAGTCACAGCTATGGTGTCCGTCGGCGAACTTCAGGAACAACAGATTACTGCACCCAATAAGACAAAGGGAACGGGTAAGAATTCTACCGAAGAATTTGAAATCACTTCGCTTGGTCTCAAATTGGCGACGATCAATGCCAAAACCCGCGCCCGCTTTAAATTGAAAAAGTCTACCAAAGGAGTGGTGATCACCGCTGTATCTCCGGAGGGTGCCGCAGCGGAGCAGCAGTTGAAGCCAGGGGATGTGATTTTGGAGGTCGGTCAGACCGAGGTAAGCTCACCCCGCGAAGTCAACGAGAGAGTTGAAGAAGCTAGGAAATCTGGTCGTAAGTCAATTTTGCTTCTGATGGACCGTCAGAATGGAATTGCCTTTGTTGCCATTAAAATTGGTAAATCTTAGTCTCTCTTCGGGGTCCTGTTGTTCGGGACACGACCAATACGTCCGACATATTGCTGTTGATATTTGTGAGGTAGTTACCTGTGTCCCGTGCGCTTATTAAACCTTTTGCTGCCCTCAGGCCAACTCCCGATTATGCGGGCGATGTCGTGGCACCACCATATGACGTGGTGAATACGGAAGAGGCGCGGGTTCTTGCAGAAGGTAATCCATGGAGTTTTCTTCATATCTCCAAGCCTGAGATCGACCTACCTGATGGCATTAGCCCCTATCATGACTCGGTCTATGCCAAGGGGGGGGAAAATATCAATCGCATGATCGAGGAGGGCGTGCTCGTGCGGGACTTAGCACCGGCCTACTACGTTTATCGGGTCCAGATGGGGGAACATATCCAGACCGGTATCGTCGGCGCAGGCTCCGTGCAGGCCTATGAAAAGAATTTGATTCGCCGCCATGAGTTGACCCGCCCCGACAAGGAGACGGATCGGGTCAAGCAGATCCTTGCCGTTAATGCTCAGACTGGCCCCGTTTTCACGACCCACAAGCCAGATCAGGATTTAAGTGCTGTGACGGAAGACATTATCTCCAGCTCTCCTGAGTATTCCGTAACCGGGGAGGGAGGCGTCGTTCACACCTTGTGGATGGTATCTGACGTCGCAAAGATCGCCCGGATCACTGCCGGTTTCGATCGTTTGGGGGCTATTTATATAGCGGATGGGCATCATCGTTCGGCGGCTGCCTCACGTGTTGCCGCAAAACGTCAGGCAGGAAATCCTGATCATAATGGGGATGAACCCTATAATTCATTTTTAATTGTGAGTTTTCCGAAACCCGAAGTTCAGATACTCGATTACAATCGGGTCATTAAGGATTTAAATGGATTCTCGGTCGCAGACCTTGTTTCTCGTCTCGGAGACTCTTTTGCGGTCGAAAAAAGCGCTGGTCCGGTAAAGCCTGATGCCGTCCGAACTTTCGGCATGTACGTGCAAGGCCAATGGTACCGGCTGATCGATACAGGTGTCTCGCCCGAACCTTCCAATCCCACGGCGGATCTTGATGTCAGTTTGCTAACAACGAGAGTTCTGTCGCCGATTTTGGGCATTGAGGATCCGCGCACGGATTCCCGCATTGACTTCGTGGGAGGTATTCGTGGCATGAGGGAGCTGGAAAAGCGGGTCAATAGTGGGGACTGGGCTGTGGCCTTTTCGCTATATCCGACGTCTGTAGATCAGTTGATCGCAGTGGCGGATGCGAACGAGATCATGCCGCCAAAAACCACGTGGTTTGAACCGAAACTCGCTGACGGCATTGTTTCTCTCATGCTGGACTAGGCTACGTCGAGATCTTCGGCCGTTCTTTTCGTATCTGGGTCCTGTTTGTCTAACCTAAGCCTTTCTGCTGTTTTGAAGCCGTTAGGCGGACTTTTTTGCGTCTTGGAGCGCCCGCCAAATTCGATCGGAAGTGGCTGGCATGTCTAAGTGCTTCACACCCTCATAAGACAGTGCGTTCATGATGGCATTCATTAGTCCTGGCATAGCCCCCACAGTGCCGGCCTCCCCTCCGCCCTTAGCTCCCAGGGGGTTGAGTTCCGTGGGCACTTCGTTCGTCACAATTTTCATGGGTGAGACAGTATCCGCTCTCGGCATGGCGTAATCCATAAAGGAGCCTGTGAGCAGTTGGCCATTATCCGGATCATAGATGACCTGCTCCATTAGAATTTGACCGATTCCCTGGGCAACTCCGCCGTGGATTTGACCCTTGAGCGTTAAAGGGTTGATGACCGTGCCTACGTCATCGACCATCACGTAGCCAACAATTTGGGTGTCCCCCGTCTCGGGGTCAATTTCCACCTCCACAATATGGCAGCCGTTGGGGAAAGTGTTAGCCTTGGGAGAGAAGGTGCCCGTTTCAAAGAGACCAGGCGCTGTATCTGGGGGCAGCTTTGGCGGCAGGAAGGAGGCTTTCGCGACATCTTTGAGGCTTACCGTCTTGTCAGTGCCAGCAACTGAAAAGTTACCGCTCTGGAATTCGAGATCAGACTCGCTGGCTTCCAGCATATGCGCTGCGATTTTGCTCGCCTTTTCGATGATCTTATCAGCCGCTCGGTACAGTGCCGTGCCACCGCTAACCATGGACCGCGAGCCCATGGTGCCAAGGCCAAAGGCTACCTGGTCTGTATCTCCATCCACAACCCGGATATCTTCGGCGTCCAGGCCTAACCGTTCACCAACGATCTGTTTGTACATGGTTTCATGGCCTTGACCCTGGTTTTTGGTTCCCATGAGGACCGTTGTTGTTCCGTCCGTGGAGAATCGGATTTCTCCAAATTCGGGTCCGGGTGCAGCCGCTGCTTCGATAGCGTTAGCAATACCAATACCGCGGAGCATGCCTCGGGATGCTGCTTCCTCCCTGCGGGCGCTGAAGCTGTCATATTTACTCTCCGTTAAGGCCCGTTCCATGTTCTTGTCAAATTCACCACAGTCATAGGTGAACACCAAGGGTGTTTTATATGGCGTATCCTCGGATGTAAGGATGTTGCGGCGGCGAAGTTCCGCCGGATCCAGGCCTATTTCTCTGGCGGCTTCGTCAACAAGCCGTTCGATTACGTAGCTTGCCTCGGGCCGTCCAGCGCCCCTATAGGGCGCTGTAGGATTGCAATTGGCCATCACACCTAGCACGCTCGAATGCGCCACTGGAAATTTATAAACACCCACCAGGGTCCCCACGTTAGTGAAAATGGAGAGCAAGTTCCTGATGGAGGAAATATAAGCGCCCAGGTTTGCGATGGTGGAGACACGAAGGCCGAGAAAGATGCCGTTCTCATCCAAGGCGATTTCAGCCTCAGTCACGTTGTCCCGCCCATGTTCAT
This sequence comes from Rhodospirillaceae bacterium, assembly GCA_002723345.1. GTDB lineage: Bacteria > Pseudomonadota > Alphaproteobacteria > Rhodospirillales > UBA2165 > TMED167. The sequence goes on along the minus strand of PBNV01000040.1, from coordinate 22,000 downwards.
CAGCTTGCACACATTCACTACGTTCACAGGTCCATTTGACCGGTCGGCCAATCTTGCGGGTCGCCCATATCATCAGGCGCTGTTCGACATACTGCCAGCCTTTCGCGCCGAAGCCGCCGCCTACATCCTTAGCGATGACACGGATGTTCTGTTCCGGAATGCCAAAAATCTTCTCCGCCAGAACCTGACGCACACGGTGGGGGTATTGCACATCGGCATAAAGCGTATATCGCTCGCCGCGCTCATCATATTCTGCGTTGACCCCTCGAGGTTCCATAAATTGAGCATGAACGCGGGTGATGACAAACCGTCGTTTGACGATCGTAGCGGCTTTCTTAAAAGCCGCATCTGTCCCGCTTTTATCGCCTGTCTCATGAATGTGGGAGATATTATCAGGGCATTCATCCCAGACGGCTGGCGAGTCCGGCGCAATCGTTTGGGCCGTGTCTGTCACAGACGGCAGCGGATTGAACGAAATGTCGATCATCTCGGCGGCTGATTTTGCCTGGTCAACGGAATCGGCCACGACCAGAGCAATGGGGTCTCCGACATACCTTACTCGGCCCAGCGCTAGTGGTGTCTGGGGAGGTGCCCACATATCGGCGCCATCGGGGCGTTTCCGCTTGGCCACCATACCGGGCGTGCCAAGATTGTCGGCAGCGACATCCTCACCAATAAAAATATTGAGAACGCCGGGAGCTTGCCTGGCCGTGTTGACGTCGAGGTTGGTGATCTCCGCATGCGCGTGCGGGGAGCGGAGAAAATAAGCATATGCCTGGCGCGGCAATGTCACATCACCTGCATAGGAGCCGCGTCCCTTTAAAAGTCGGGGGTCTTCGTCCCGCCGGACGGATTGCCCAATGCCGTAATAGCCCATGATAAATTCCTTGCAACCAATTACCTCTAATAAATGCCTTCAGAAACTTTGGTTCAAGCGCTTTATCCGTTTGGTTTACCGAATGGAACTTGGTTAAATACAAAATGTAGTTTTTGGGAGGTTTTCGATGAATGCTGTGAGCGAATTGCACTCCGCCGGTGTCGGTTTTAACGGACCATTCAGGGGTATACATCATCTCGCACTTACAACTGATGATATGAAATCGACTACGGACTTCTACGTGAATGTGCTGGGCATGCCACTGGTTCATGCCATGAAAGTACCTGAGGGTGTTGGAACAATAGAGAATCGAGGCAATCCAGCTTACGAGTGCATACGTCACTACTTTTTCGATATGGGGAACGACAGCCTTTGGGCATTTTTTGAGATACCTAAGGGCGAAAAGACACAAACTGACCGGGATGCGCTTGGTGGAATGCAGCATGTGGCGTTTGCCGTATCATCGGATCAATTTGATGCAATTCAGGCGCGCCTTACGGCCCATGGGGTTGATTTTGACGGCCCGGTTGAGATCCTGCCCGGTCTCTTCTCTATCTATTTTTATGACCCCAACGAGATACGGCTGGAAGCCTGTTGCAAGCTGGCGGAAGGTACTGGCCAGCGTGTGGTCGACAGCGTGACGCAGACTAAAGAGGTGGCTCTCGAAGAGTTGCGAACACTCTCCGATAACGCAGACTGGTTAAACGGGGTAACAGCGAATTTAAGTTAGCTGGTCACCTTTGAAGACATTCGGCTGCAGGTGCTCAATAGGCGATAAATCAAAGTGAGGGCATTCAGGCTTTCCAGATTTTAAAAAAATTAAGGATAACACTTAATTCTCCATTGGCGCCCAAACCCTGGGTCAGCTGTTGTACCCTTTTGCTTGCTGGTAATTGAACTGGGCTAGGATTGCGCTATGATCCCGCTATGATAGAGAGTTATCCTGGTGGTCCTCTCCTTGTTATTACGGGGCCAACGGCCAGTGGTAAAACAAGATTGGCGCTTGCTGTTGCGGAGAAATTTGGCGGGACTATTATCAATTCGGACTCCATGCAGGTCTACAGGGAGTTGCGGGTTGTCACGGCCCGACCAAGCGCGGCTGAGGAGACCCGCGTCCCCCACAAGCTCTATGGCATCCTGCCGGCGACAGAACGTTACTCTGCTGGTCGTTGGCGTGAGATGGCCGTTCAAGAAATAGAGGCAGTATGGCGGGCAAAACGTTTACCGATTGTCGTTGGTGGAACCGGCCTATACATCAAAGCTCTGTTGAGCGGCTTAAGCGAACTACCTGGCGTTCCCGAAGACATTCGCAGCGCTGCACGAGCAACATATTATGCAATCGGCGCCGGTGCCTTCCACGCCCGGCTGGCAAGCGTGGACCCGGAGGCTGCAGCCCGATTGCCGGAAACGGATACCCAGCGTATCCTCCGTGCCTACGAGATCTATTTAGCGACCGGGAAGTCGCTCTCCGACTGGCACCGGGAGGCTCCGGTAACGGAGCCCATGTCAGCAGATGTCCAGACGGTTCTACTGGCACCGCCCAGAGAGGGCCTGTATGCGCGTTGTAATGATCGTTTTGACAGGATGATGGCACGGGGCGCGCTTGATGAAGTGGCGGCTCTCGTGGCTCGAGTTCTGGATCCATCGTTGCCCGCCATGAAGGCCCTTGGCGTGCCAGAACTGGCGGCACATTTGGCCGGCAAAATGACCCTGAAGGCCGCAGAGGAAAAAGCCAAACAGGCCACCCGTAATTTTGCAAAACGGCAAATGACATGGTTTCGCAATCAAATCGAAAAGCCAGATGTCATTTTAGCGCAATATTCAGAAAGAAATAAAGATGAAATCTTTTCAAAAATTTTTTCTAGGTATTGACGCCTGACTTGAACCCTTATACTTTTCGCCATGAATCGCGCCATGGGGGTCATGAAAGTCGACCTTTGTGGCGCGCTATTTTGTTTGGGCTATAAACTAAAGTGGTCTTGGCGGAGACCTTTCCACATCATAGGAGAAAAACATGACCGAACATCGCTATACCGGCGGCGACATCATTCTAAAAGCGCTGACCGATCAGGATGTGGATGTTGTCTTTGGGTATCCAGGGGGAGTGACACTCCCGCTCTATGATCGGATCTACCAGCAGAACAAAATCCGCCATATCCTGGTGGGGCATGAACAAGGCGGTGTGCATGCGGCTGAGGGCTATGCGCGCTCCACTGGGCGTCCCGGTATCGTTCTGGCCACGTCTGGACCGGGTGCGACCAATACAGTGACGGGTCTGGTGGATGCCATGATGGACAGTATCCCACTCATTTGTCTGACAGGTCAGGTTGTTAGCAACCTGATCGGCAATGATGCTTTCCAGGAAGCTGATACGACAGGAATCACTCGCGCTGCCACGAAGCATAATTATCTGGTTCGGTCCACCGACGATTTGGCGCGCGTAATGCATGAGGCCTTTTATGTGGCGACCCATGGCCGTCCGGGGCCTGTCCTGATCGATCTCCCCAAAGATATTATTTTGGGCGAGGGACAATATATCGCGCCGGAAGATGTGAAGCCCCGGAACTATAATCCCAAAATAAAAGGCGAGCAGGAGAAGATAGAAGCGGCTGTCGATCTCCTGGCAAGCGCGAAGAAGCCGATCATCTATGTGGGTGGTGGTGTGGTGAATGCTGGCCCGGAAGCGTCGCACATGGTGACGCAATTGGTTCGTATGACTGGTTTCCCATGCACGACAACGCTGATGGCGCTCGGGGCCTTTCCGGCATCTGATCCACTATTTATCGGGATGCCCGGCATGCACGGCACATATGAAGCCAACATGGTTATGCATGACTGTGACGTCATGTTTAACATCGGTGCGCGATTTGATGACAGAGTGACCGGTAAGGTTGACGCCTTTTCACCCGACTCTAAAAAGGTCCATATTGATATTGATCCGTCCTCCCTTAACAAAAACGTATCGGTGGACATCGGCATTATCGGCGATGCAGCCAGTGTGCTCGAGGATATTCTCGCCATCTGGGATAAAAAGCAGCCGGTTATCGAGTCAGCGGCGCTGAAGGGCTGGTGGAAGCAGATTGATGAGTGGCGGGGTGTGAATTGCTTGGCTTATGACCAAGGACCCAAGATCATCAAGCCTCAGTTCGCACTTGAAACATTGAAGAATGCTCTAGCCGGAACGGACTATTATGTGACCACAGATGTCGGTCAACACCAGATGTGGTCGGCTCAGTTCCTGCACTTTGACGAGCCCAACCGCTGGATGACATCGGGCGGGCTTGGAACCATGGGATACGGGGTTCCAGCTGCCTTGGGAGTCCAGGTTGCCCACCCAGATTCGCCGGTTGTCTGCGTAACCAGCGAAGGCTCGTTGATGATGAACATTCAGGAGATGAACACCATCTCTAAAAACGGTTTGCCAGTGAAAATCCTAAATCTGAACAATCAAATTCTCGGCATGATCCGCCAGTGGCAAGAATTGTTCCACGACAATCACGAATCAGAATGCGATCTCTCCGGCGGGCCAGATTTCATCAAGCTTGCCGAGGCTTTCGGATTTTCGGCCCTTCAGATCAATCATCCGGCCGACGTTGAGACGGGGATCAGACATATGCTGGAAACGCCAGGTCCGGTTTTCCTCAATATGGCGGTCGACCGGAATGAGTGCGTGTTCCCGATGATCCCGTCCGGGGCTGCTCATAATGAGATCGTTCTCGGCCCCAATCACGAAATGAAGACGATGGATGACAAAGCTAACGTGATGGCGTAGAACCCGCTCATCACGGGTTTAATATCCAATTTATAATTTGTCGAGAGAGGGCTGGGTGTCGAATTAACCGGGCTCCCGAAATGCTCTGGAGTAGTTGAGACGTGAACGAGACCGGCACACAAAACGAAACACGAAGTCATACGTTTTCCGTCCTCGTCGATAACGAGACCGGGGTTCTACACCGCGTCGTTGGCCTGTTCTCAGGTCGGGGGTATAATATCGACAGCCTTACCGTCTCCGAAGTTGATCCGGTATCAGGCTATTCCAAAATCACCATCGTGACATCGGGCAGTGAGTCGGTGATCAATCAAATCCGTGAACAGTTGCGTCGACTTGTGCCGGTTCAAAAAGTCTCGGATCTGACCACAGACGGCCGGTCGGTCCAGCGGGAACTGGCGCTTGTGAAAGTGAATGGCACCGGGGAGGACCGGGTGGACGCCATGGCCATTGGGGATAAATTCCAGGCTCAGATTGTGGACAGTACAACTGAGTCTTTTGTGTTTGAGATCGTGGGCAGCTCCGACACTGTTGACCGTTTTATCTCGGAAATTATGCCGCTTGGGCTGGTTGATGTGTCCCGGACGGGGATCGTTGCCATCGCCCGCGGTGCAGAAGAAATGTAATGCACAATAATATGGGAGTGGGTAGCTGCATCGGCGGACTGCCTGACAAATGGAGGGAAAAAGAAAATGAGAGTTTTTTATGATCGTGACGCTGACGTCAATCTGATCAAAACTAAGAAAGTCGCTATTGTCGGTTACGGTAGCCAAGGCCATGCCCATGCGCTCAATCTCCGCGACAGCGGTGCAACGGAAATTGCCGTGGCGCTACGTCAAGGTTCCGGCAGCATCGCCAAAGCCGAAGCGGAAGGGTTGAAGGTTATGACGCCCGCGGAAGCTGCTGGTTGGGCGGACGTGCTGATGATCCTGGCACCGGATGAAATCCAGGCGGATCTTTATAACGCGGAAATTCACGATAATCTCAAGGAAGGTTCCGCCATCGCATTTGCGCACGGCCTCTCCGTACATTTCGGCCTAATTGTTCCGCCTGAAGGTGTCGACGTATTCATGATTGCGCCGAAGGGGCCGGGTCACACGGTGCGGGGCGAATATGTGCGGGGCGCCGGCGTGCCATGTCTTGTAGCCGTTGCTCAGGACGCCAGCGGCGCCGCTCTTGATGTCGCCCTATCTTATGGCAGTGCCATCGGTGGTGGCCGTTCCGGTATCATCGAAACCACGTTCAAGGAAGAGTGCGAAACCGATCTTTTTGGTGAACAAACTGTGTTATGTGGTGGCCTGACGTCGCTAATCACAGCGAGCTGGGAAACCCTCGTTGAAGCCGGTTATGCGCCGGAAATGGCCTATTTTGAGTGCTTACACGAAGTGAAGCTCATTGTGGATCTGATGTATGAAGGTGGGATTGCCAACATGCGGTATTCCATCTCTAACACGGCGGAATACGGCGACTATATGAGCGGCCCTCGGGTGATTGACGAGGGGGTTAAGGCACGTATGAAAGCGGTCTTGGAAGATATTCAGTCCGGCAAGTTTGTACAGGACTGGATGATGGAAAACAAAGTTGGGGCGCCACGGTTCAAAGCCATGCGCCGTCGCGCCGCTGAACATGATATTGAAAAGGTTGGTCAAAAACTCCGAGACATGATGCCGTGGATCACCGAGAACGCGCTGGTAGACAAAGCCAAAAACTAGGCGGATTTTCTCTCCAAACCTGAGAGAGCGGCGATCAAACGCCGTTTGTTGTTTGCGACTGCAACGCTCAGGGGCCTTATTGGTCCAGTTGTGATGTCTTTCTCTGCCCAGTACATCATCTCGTGTAATCAGACAACAGACCGCGGAGGGCCAGCGTCACCTTGTGATTTTACCTTTTCTCGTCTGCGCAACATTTTCTGCATTAGCCGTGGCGCGCGGCCCGGTGCCGACCAAGGACATTTGGTTATGCAAATGGCGCAGCCTAGTGCTTCGCCGAAATAAGGAATGCATTTGTCGAAATCGACAAACCATTTTTCTGCCCCCCGAACCATTTGTTTCTCTGGAAAAATGGCGCCCGGCGGGCAGGCTTTGACACAGACCTGGCAGTTTGCACAAAAGTCTTCGGCGCCGATGTCCTTGGGTGTATCGGCCACTAGTGGCATTTCCGTGGTGACAGCGGAGAGCCGGAAGGATGAGCCGAACTCCTCATTGATGAGAGAGCCGTGCTTTCCTAGTGTGCCGAGCCCCGCCTGGATAGCTGCAGGCATCATGTTCAAGGCAGATGCAAAGGGTCCCTGCCACGCTTTGGCCTCATACCCTTGTGATAGAATGAAATTGTTTAGCTCCCGGCATGCCCTGGCGGCTCGGTTGTACTGACGCGCCACTTCCACAGGGTTGCTGGTGTTCTCAAGGGAAGGCGGCAGATGGTCGAGTTCTCCATGTTCCATGGAGACGCCAATAACGACTACCCACGGGTGTGTCAGCTCATAGCCTTCGTAGATATAGAGTGGATCCATCGGTGCGACCCCGACAAGATCACCCTCGTGGGTGAGGGCAAACGCCTTCACGTCCGCGGTCCACTCTTGTGGTGATTTTTCGATTCTGGTGCCGGATTTTTCAACCGGGGCCGGGCCACGAGGGGCATGATGGGAATAATGTTCCGTGATGGCAGGGGAGCGTCTCTGAATTCCTATGACTTCGCGCTGAAGCTCCCCAAACGCGTGTTGGTCGGCCGGGTGCCAAAAGAAAGGGGATGGCCTGCGGATGTCTTTTTCTCCCAGGCCGTTCACATCGTTACCGGAGGCCTCAGGGAAGAAGGTTAGAAAATCATCGTAGACGAGGGGGTATTTATTGGAGGCCATGGTTATTTCCTTTTATTTAGGAAGCGAGAATTTTTTAATGTCAGCCGCCCACGCTTTGCGCCTTGTAGGGTAACTTTCTCTCATCTGTTCTGGCTGTATCGGATGCAGTCCCCAAGTGGTTGGGGGGGACAGTCGATTGGCCATCTCAGGTTTTCATTTTAAATTTGCGCCCCTGTTGAACAGGTTGGCATCTCAGAACTTATTTTAATACCTTATTGCCAAAGATCCACTATTACGGACGCGGGAGACAAGGGAAGATATGAAAATCGTCATCATCGGCGGTGGGGCAGCGGGTCTCTACTACGCCGTTTTAATGAAAAAGGCAGACCCCTCTCATGACATAAGCGTCTATGAGCGGAACCGCGCCGATGAAACCTATGGCTTTGGTGTGGTCTTTTCCGATGAAACTCTCGGAAATTTTCTTTCCCACGATCCTGCGACCTATGATGAGATCACTCGCGCCTTTGCTTATTGGGATGAAATCGACTTTGTTTGGAAGGGAGAAACCATCCGGACAGCCGGCCATGGATTCTGTGGCTGCGGACGGCGGGAGTTGCTGATAATTCTTCAAAATCGTGCTCGTGCCTTGGGGGTCTCTCTCCATTTCGAGACGGATATCAACGACTTGACCCCCTATTCCAACGCAGATTTGATTGTCGGTGCAGATGGATTAAACAGTATCATCAGAGCGACCTACGAGGACAAATTCAAGCCGAGCTTTGAATGGCGGCGTAATAAGTTCGTGTGGCTCGGAACGACCAAACCTCACGCGGCTTTCACCTTTGACTTTGCCGAGAACGCGCACGGCATCTGGGTGCTTGGCGCGTATCAATATAACGACGATCTATCCACTTGGATCGTTGAGGCACCGGAGCCCACCTGGGCCAATGCCAAAGACGAGGTTGCAGATCTGAGCGAGGCGGAGCTCGTCGCTTACATGGAGGAACTGTGGACCAGTACGTTGGGTGGTCACACACTTGTGCCCAACAAATCCGTGTGGCGGACGTTTCCCACCATCCGATGCGAGAACTGGAGCTATGATAATGTCGTGCTCATCGGAGACGCACTGCATACCGCACATTATTCTATCGGATCGGGTACTAAACTCGCCATGGAAGACGCCATTGCGCTTTATCAGGCGTGTCAGGCCGAGGGAGATGTTCCGAGCGCCCTTGCGGCATTTGAGTCGGCGCGACGGACAGAGGTGGAGATCACTCAGCATGCGGCTGAAGTGAGCGTTGTGTGGACTGAGAATGTAAAGCGATATCGAGAGATGGAAGCGATCCAGGCCGCGTATTCCATGTTAACCCGGTCCAAGCAGATCACCCATGAAAACCTGCGTCTCCGGGACGCCGGATTTATCTCGGACATGGAAGCCTGGTTCTCCGGGAAATTCGGTCGGTCCGAGAGCCTGCCCCCCATGTTTTTACCGTTTACGTTGGGAGACATGACCGTTGCGAACCGGGTCGTGGTGTCCCCCATGGACATGTATATGTCCGAGGATGGTACGATCGGGGATTTCCATTTGGTTCATCTCGGTAGCCTGGCCATGGGCGGCGCTGGATTGGTGTTCTCGGAAATGACGTGTGTGTCCAGAGATGGCCGTATCACGCCGGGTTGTGCAGGCCTCTACAGACCAGAGCATGTGGTCGCTTGGAAGCGCGTGATCGACTTCGTTCATAATCAGTCTGATGCCCGATTTTGTATGCAGATTGGGCACGCAGGGCGAAAGGGCGCCACGCGGGTTGGTTGGGAGGGAATGGATCAGCCGCTGAAAGACGGAGCTTGGCCATTGATTGCGCCGTCGCCGATACCATTCTCTGATTTGAATGCAACGCCCAGGGAGATGGGGCGGGATGACATGAAACAGGTTTTGTCAGATTTTGTTTCTGCTGCACAGATGGCCGCCGCTGCTGGTGCAGATATGCTGGAGCTTCACATGGCTCACGGTTATCTACTCTCCAGCTTTCTTACTCCGGTGAGTAATCAGCGGACCGATCAATACGGCGGATCCTTAGAAAATAGACTTCGGTTTCCTTTGGACGTTCTTGACGCTGTACGTGCCGTTTGGCCAGCAGGAAAGCCCATCTCTGTCCGTCTATCGGCCACGGATTGGGTAGGAGACATTGGCATAACCGGGGACGATGCGGTAAGGATTGCCTCCGCCTTGAAAAATCATGGCGCTAATCTCATCGATGTCTCCGCAGGCCAGACGACATCGGATGCCGTACCAGTGTATGGACGTATGTTCCAAACGGGATTCTCGGAGCAAATCCGCCTAGAGGTAGACATTCCGACCATAGCTGTCGGCAGCATCACCACCTGGGATCAGGTGAACACCATACTGGCAGCAGGCCGGGCGGACCTCGTGGCCCTGGCCCGGCCTCATCTGACCAACCCTCATTTCACGTTACAGGCAGCGGCCTATTACGGCGTAGATCAGCAGTTCTGGCCCAAACCATATGAAAGCGGCAAGGACCAGTCTTACCGGTTAGCTGCGCAACAGCGGGGTGAGGAAATGGCTCTTAAACAGATAGCTAAGCCGGCGAGCCACGATGTGTGATATTTCCACGGGCGCGGTCATCTCAAGGTTCATATCCCCAACCGAATAGCCCCCTTTCCTGCCAGAGCTGACTAAGGTGAGATACTATTTCCGTTCTGACAACAGTTCATAAAAAGCGCTCTTTCCTTGACACATGCGCCAATCCGATCTTTAACCAGCGATAATTTACTTGTAAAACGGTTTCCCACCGCAGTTCGGGCACTGGAAAGAAAACAGATAGATGGCACAAAGGCGATATAGTTTGAAGAGATATTCGAGCTCACCCGCGTTCGGGGCGTTGCGCTTGTCTGTTTCTCGGCAACTCCTGTCCCCGGCGCTACGACTTAGTCGCCCCTGAGTGGCCAACAACCTTCGGGTGGACGTTCAGGGGGCAGCGGACTCTCAAGCCATCACCAGATAATCGGAAAGAGAAAGGCCCAGAGCCATGAGTAATGGAACCGACTCCAACAGAGTTTATATTTTTGACACCACCTTGCGAGATGGCGAACAATCTCCTGGCGCATCCATGAACCTGTCCGAAAAATTACGCATTGCGGAAGTTTTGGAAGACATGGGCGTCGATATTATTGAGGCTGGCTTTCCAATAGCATCGGAGGGGGATTTCGAGGCCGTCAACGAGATTGCTAAAGTTGTTAAAGACTCCGTTGTTTGCGGGCTCGCGCGATCTAGTAGGATTGACATCGAGCGATGTGCGGAAGCGGTGAAGCCGGCGGCCCGATCGCGTATACACACGTTTATCTCTACCAGTCCGCTGCACATGAAGTTCAAGTTGCAGTTGGATCCGGAAGACGTCCACCAAGCTGTGATCGATAGCGTCACCCATGCCAGAAACCACACCGATGATGTGGAATGGTCCTGTGAAGATGGGTCGCGCACCGAGCATGATTTTCTGTGCCGAACCGTTGAGTCCGCGATTGCGGCCGGCGCGAACACCATTAACATCCCGGACACAGTGGGCTATGCGGTCCCGAATGAGTTTGGTGCGCTCATTGAAATGTTGTTCAACCGTGTGCCTAATATAGATCAGGCTGTTATTTCCGTTCACTGTCACAATGACTTGGGGTTGGCAGTCGCTAATTCTCTCACCGCTGTCAATGCGGGCGCTCGCCAAATCGAATGTACTATCAACGGCTTGGGGGAGCGTGCTGGGAATGCGGCGATGGAAGAGATTGTGATGGCGCTGCGCACTCGTCACGATAGTTTGCCCTTTACCAATAATGTTAAAACTGAGCAAATTACCAAGGCATCTAAATTGGTGTCCACGGTGACAGGCTTCACGGTGCAACCCAACAAAGCTATTGTCGGGGCCAATGCCTTTGCACACGAGTCTGGTATTCATCAGGATGGCATGCTGAAGAATGCACAAACCTATGAAATAATGACACCAGAGAGCGTCGGTCTGACTGAGAGTAAGTTGGTAATGGGTAAGCATTCCGGGCGGCACGCCTTCCGCCAGAAGTTGGCTGAGTTGGGCTACGATCTGGGTGATAATGCGATCCAGGATGCTTTCAAGCGTTTTAAGGATTTGGCCGATCTGAAGAAGGACGTCTTCGACGAAGATATCGTTGCCTTGGTAGACGATGCGGTTGTTCGCAGTAATGATACGATCCAGCTGGTTTCGCTGGAGGTACTGTGCGGAACTGAACACCAACCACCCCGCGCGCGATTATCGTTGAACATTGATGGTGATGAAGTCCAGGCAGAAACTACGGGTGACGGTCCCGTAGATGCCATATTTCAGGCCATCAAGGAATTAACGTCGCAGAAACAGCATCTGCAGTTATATCAGGTGCACGCTGTTACAGAGGGAACCGATGCCCAGGCAGAAGTAACGGTCAGGCTGGAAGAAAATGGTAAAACCGTTAACGGTCAGGGTGCAGATACTGACACCATGGTTGCATCGGCTCGTGCCTACATAAATGCGCTTAATAAACTTATTATCAAGAGGGAAAAAACGGCCCCGGCCGCGCTTTCCGCTTGATATTAAAGCCCACTCAATGAGATAACTCCCCCTTGGAGTAGCGGGCTAAGGTCAATACTTGACAGATTAGTAGCCGAAGACCTGAGTTTGAGGGGTTGCTGATCTCAATCGTTGCAGCATCTGTGGATCTGTAACACTTGGTTAATACTCTTCAAGGCATAAAGTCCTGCACGTGCGGCGTTTGCCCGCTGAATTTATTGGAAGGTTTTAATAAACCAGATGCTGTCGCGACTATTTGGATTTTTATCCGCGGACATGGCGATTGATCTTGGAACCGCTAATACCCTCGTCTACGTCAAGGGCAAGAACATTGTTTTGAACGAGCCGTCGGTAGTGGCCATAGCCAAAGTTCGGGATAAAAAGCAAGTATTGGCCGTTGGTGAGGAGGCAAAGCAGATGCTGGGCCGGACACCCGGCAATATAGAGGCGATTCGGCCGCTGCGGGATGGGGTGATTGCCGACTTCGATATTGCCGAGGACATGATCAAATATTTTATCCGCAAAGTTCATAATCGCAGGAGTTTTGCCTCACCCTTGGTGGTCATTTGCGTGCCCTCTGGCTCTACGGCTGTTGAACGGCGCGCCATTCAAGAGTCTGCAGAAGCTGCTGGGGCACGCCGGGTGTTCTTGATTGAGGAGCCCATGGCGGCGGCCCTTGGTGCCGGTCTTCCGGTTACCGAACCCTCGGGTTCTATGGTGGTGGATATTGGCGGTGGGACGACCGAGGTGGCAGTATTGAGTCTCGGTGGTATTGTCTACGCACAGTCAGTGCGTGTGGGGGGCGATAAGATGAACGAGGCAATTATCGCTTATATCCGCCGCAATCATAATCTCCTAGTTGGAGAGAGCAGTGCGGAGCGTATTAAGGAAGAAATTGGTTCTGCTTGTCCGCCTGAAGAAGGGGAGGGCCGTACTATGGAAATCAAAGGCCGCGATCTTATGAATGGGGTCCCCAAGGAGCTCGTAATCAGTGAGCGGCAAATTTCCGAGAGCCTCGCGGAGCCTATCAGCCAAATCATTGAAGCGGTTAAATCAGCGCTTGAGCATACTGCGCCTGAGCTTGCTGCCGATATCGTTGATAAGGGGATTGTGCTGACGGGCGGCGGTGCGCTCTTAGGTAACATGGATTATGTTCTCAGGTACGCGACCGGTTTACCCGTCTCCATTGCAGACGGTCCCTTGTCCTGCGTGGCTATGGGCACAGGCATGGCATTAGAGGAAATGAAGAAACTGCGTCATGTTTTGACGACTATGTATTAGCCCCTTTTGAGAGAAATTATTAGATGGTTGGCAGGAAATAAGCCGCCTAAAGTCCCACGTGACAGGGGTGTGGGAAGAACGGAAGAATCCCATGGAACAACGTCCAAGTGCTCTTTTAAGATTGGCTGCACCACTGCGGAGTCTGGTGCAGAGATTTATGTATCTTGGCCTGATTGCCGCTGCTTTTGGACTAATGCTTGTGGGCAAAATTGATGCCCTTCTGATTGATCGAATGCGCGCGGAAGTCACCAATGCGGTCGCGCCAATCGTAACAGCTTTGTCCCAGCCATTGGCAACGATCTCCGAAGCCATTGTGGCCGTGAAGAGCTTGTCCACGATCCGCGAGGAAAATATTCGGCTAGCTCAGGAGAACGCAAACCTGAAACAGTGGCTGCTAGTGGCCCGGAAGCTTCAGGCGGAAAACATTGCTCTTCAAACCTTGTTATCGTCCGTTGATGATCGCAAACCGCGGTATATTACGGCACGGGTCGTGGCAGGCACACGGGGAGCGTTTGCAAACTCGTTTGTGATTAATGCCGGTTCGGGCGATAATGTCAGAAAAGGCCAGGCAGTCCTCAATGACCAAGGTTTTGTTGGACGAGTTTCTGTTGTTGCCAAACACTCGGCCCGTGTTCTGCTGGCTAACGACATCAATTCCCGCGTGCCGATTATCATCGAAAATACGCGTACACGAGGCATTTTGGCTGGCAGTAATACCAATCGGCCAAAGCTTATCCATTTGCCGCCCAACGCCCGCGTTACAACCAGCGAACGCGTGGTTACGTCTGGGCATGGGGGTGTGTTTCCTCCGGGCCTTCCAGTAGGTGTAGTGGCGTCGATCAATGACGGCGGTGTAGAAGTCAAGCTGTTCGCAGATTATCATAAGATGGAATTTGTTCGCGTCGCAGATTATGGCCTTAGCGGATTTGTTGATACCTCGGCGGTGACACCGAGTGCCGGGGGGAAAGCCGAAAAACGCAGATGAGTGAGACCTTTTGGCAGCGTCTGGATAAGGCCGCCCGAAGCATCACCCCCTTCGGGTTAACCCTTTTTCTCGTTATACTAAGTGTGGTGCCCATGCGTATTCCGGGATACGCGGAAATCGCTCCCGTGTTAGCCTTAATGGCAGTTTACCATTGGGCGATTTACCGGCCGAATCTCATGCCGCTATGGTCTATATTTGTGCTTGGCGTCCTCCAGGACTTATTGTCCGGTGTACCTCTCGGACTTTATATTATAGTTTTTTTGACTGTTTATGGGGTGGTTCTCTCTCAACGCCGATTCTTTGCGGGGCGTTCATTCCTACTTTATTGGCTCGGCTTTGGTATCATGGCCTTTTGTGCCGCCGTTGAGAGTTGGTTTTTAGCCTCCCTTTGGCATCTCTCTCTGCTCAACTTTGAGACCGTTTTCTTCCAATTTCTTTTGTCAATGGGTATATTTCCGTTCGTGGCCTGGGTATTTCTGAGGTGGCAACAAGCATTGCTAGGACCAGACCAAGATGTATCGTGATAATGACCGATATCGGACATTCAGCAGACGCGCTATCTTTATGTTCGGTAGTAAGTTTTTGCTAATGTCCGGATTGATCGGGCGCATGTATTACCTCCAGGTCATTGAGGGAGATCGGTACAAAACACTTGCCGATGAAAACCGCATCAGCCTAAAGCTGCTAGCCCCCCCCAGGGGTCGAATTGTCGATCGTTTTGGCCGTCCCTTGGCGGTAAATCAGCAGAACTACCGAATTTTATTAGTGCCTGAAAATGTACCCGACCTACAGATAACTTTCACGGCTCTATCATCTATTGTTCCCATCAGTGAAGGCGAGAAAAAAAGGATTAAACGGGAGATAAAACGGCGGCGCCGTTTTCTGCCCATTGTCATCCGGGAGAACCTGACATGGCCCCAGGTAGCCCGTATCGAAGCCAATTCCTCAGAATTACCGGGGCTAGTAATAGATATTGGTGAAAGCCGGTTTTACCCGGATGGTGAGGCCTCTGCAGCCGTTGTCGGGTATGTGTCGGGTGTCGGGGAAAAAGAGTTTACGGGCGACCCCTTGCTTGAATTACCGGGTTTTCGAATTGGGAAGGCGGGCATGGAAAAAGTCCACGACCTTGCCCTTCGGGGTAAAAGCGGGACAAGCCAGGTCGAAGTGAATGCCGTAGGCCGAGAGATCAGAGAACTGGAGCGGGCGGAGGGACGATCTGGAAATGAGGCCTGGCTCACGATTGATAAGGAACTGCAGAATTTTGTTTCACGTCAGCTGGGAGAAGAGTCCGCGTCGGCCGTCGTGATGGATGTTCATACGGGAGAGGTCTTGTCTCTTGTCTCGACACCCAGCTTTGATCCCAACGCGTTTAACCGGGGGCTGTCTCGGGCCGAGTGGAAAAAACTGATTAGCAACCCCAGGTCGCCCCTAAATAATAAGGCTATCGCAGGGCTATATGCCCCAGGATCGACGTTCAAAATGATCGTTGCCCTGGCTGCTTTGGAGAAGGGGGTCGTGTCTCCGCGCAGAAAATTTTTCTGCAACGGCGAGATGGAGCTGGGCAACGCGACGTTTCATTGTTGGAAGAAGAATGGACACGGGGCCATGGATATGGTGAGTGCTATTGCTCAGTCTTGTGACGTTTATTTCTACGAGATTGCCCGGAAAACTGGTATTGATCGGATAGCGTCCATGGCGCGCCGATTAGGTATGGGGCAAATCTTGGGCGCTGGGTTGCCCGGAGAACAGCGTGGGTTAATTCCAACACGGGCCTGGAAGAGACAGGCCAAAGGTACTTCTTGGCAACAGGGAGAAACTGTCCTGGCGGGTATCGGTCAGGGATTTATCCTGACGACTCCACTCCAACTCGTGGTGATGATCTCTCGGCTTGTCAACGGGGGGCGGGCGGTCCAACCATCTCTGACCCGTCAAATTATTTCTCAGTCTGACCATGCATCGCAAATTCGTGTATCAAGCGAATTCGAAAAAATAGGAATTCATCCGACGCATCTGGACGTGATGGCGCGGGCCATGGCAGCGGTCACAAATTCGCCGACAGGTACAGCATATAAAGCGCGTATAAGGGATGGGAACCAGGCCATGGGCGGAAAGACGGGGACGGTTCAAGTGCGACGGATTTCCAAGGCTGAGCGGGAAACAGGCGTTCTTAAGAACGAGGATCTGGAGTGGCATGAGAGAGATCACGCGGTATTTGTCGGTTTCGCGCCAGTGCACACCCCGCGTTACGCCGTTTCCGTCGTTGTTGAGCATGGTGGAAGTGGATCATCCAGTGCAGCGCCGATTGCCCGAGACATTTTGCTCGAGGTACAACGTCGAGATCCAACGCGTAATATAGGCAATAGTCAGGCCCTTCGGATGCCTAAAATACAGTCTGAGCGGGAAGAGGGCTAACGCATGGCTATCATGCCTAGCCGTCAGCTTGACTTGACCCTCGGTCAGAAACTCTGGCAGGTGAACTGGGGACTGGTTTTTTTAATCACCGTGACCGCCTCTGTTGGATTTGGAATGCTTTATTCTGCGGCGAGCGGCGAATTTGCCCCATGGGCGACCCGTCAGATGATGCGATTTGGCGTTGGATTGGTTCTCATGATCATCGTTGCCGTTAGTAATATTCACTTTTGGCTGCGGTACGCATACATCATTTACATCGCGAGCTTTAGCTCGCTGATTTTTGTCGAGCTTTTTGGCAGCGTTGGGATGGGTGCTCAGCGATGGATTGATCTGGGGTTTATGTCTCTGCAGCCCTCTGAGGTGATGAAGTCTGCTGTCATTCTTGCGCTCGCGCGATATTTTTATGCCAGCCGGATGGAGGATGTGGAGCGGTTCACATATCTAATGTTTCCTCTAATGCTAGTGGCTGCCCCGATGGCCATGATCATTCGTCAGCCTGACCTGGGGACCGCCCTTCTTCTGGCAGTCAGCGGTGTAGCGGTTTTCTTCCTTGCCGGTGTCCGGCTGTGGGTCTTCGTGGCGGCCGGGATTGCCGCAATCGGAGCTATTGTGCCCGTCTGGCACCTCGTGTTGTTGGATTATCAAAAAGCCCGACTTCTGACATATTTGCGGCCTGAACAGGACCCTCTAGGCTCTGGTTATCATGTGATGCAGTCCAAGATCGCTCTCGGCTCTGGCGGAATATTTGGCAAAGGCTTTCTGGCTGGTAGCCAGAGTCATCTGAGCTTTTTACCGGAAAAGCATACGGATTTCATTTTTACAATGCTGGCCGAAGAGTTTGGCATGATGGGTGGCCTCACTTTGATAGGTCTCTATGCGCTTCTGCTGATCTACGGGTTCGCGATCTCACTCAGGTGCCGTCATCATTTTGGGCGCCTGTTGGGAATGGGGATCATGACCATGTTCTTTCTGAACTTTTTTGTGAATGTGGCCATGGTAATGGGCCTGCTGCCTGTTGTTGGTATGCCTCTACCTTTGGTATCCTACGGCGGTTCCGCCATGCTAACATTGATGTTCGGGTTTGGTCTGTTGCTTAATGTTTATGTCCACCGTGACGTATATTTGGGTCCTGGCGCTGCGGATGGTAATGTATGAGTGGATCACTGGAACAGGTCCGGATGTGCTTTGAAACCGACAAGGAAAATCCCGCCCTGGCGATGTCACTAAGACGGGGTTTGCAGAACGAGTTTTTGCGGCGCGGGCCCATGAGGATATGACAGATTATCCCAATATCTCGTCAAAGCGAGCGGGAACAAGTCGGCAGGGAATTGACCATCGGCCATCCGGTCTCGTGGAATAGAAATGACATCTATCGCGGGATGGTTGTCAAACAAGTAGTCTCGCTTTTGTTGTTTTGAAGGTAGCGGGGTAGCCACTCCCTCAAGGCACACGGCGATTAGGCGATGGCCACCCCAAAAAGCAACGTCGACTTCTGCAAACTGTGCGCGGGTCTCATCAAATGTCGAGGGGAGAAGAACATGTGCTTGAGGCAAAGGGAGCCAACCCGAAAAACTCCAATCCTCAGATGAGAATAGCGTACTTCCAGCCCCCGATGATCTATGTTCGTCTTCTAAATTCTCGGTCTGTGCCCAAACAAAATCTAGATAGGTCTCCAGAAACCTTCGCAGCGGGAGATCAAAATTGGATACCCCGCGCATGATTTTCTCTCGGCACAGGAGATATAGATCCGAGCTCTTAGTCAACGTCATGCGCTCGTTGAAGGTAACATCCATCCACCCGGGGCTTGATAAGCGTATTACGTCTTGGTTTTGTTTAATGACGGTGTGCTGGGAAGTGAGCGGTTCGAGACTTTCAATGTCGGTATTCATTACCTCCCAAAGTCGAGCCGGATCGCTTATCTGGCCATACAGGATGACCGTGTTCGCCACCGAACTCGAGAGAAAATTGGGATAGGCCATAGTCATGAGAACGGTCGGCTGGGGTCAGATATTCATTTCGATGATATAAAGGCCACCAGCCCAACGGTCACCTGCATAGACGATGCCATTTTCATCTACGTAAACCTCGTTCATTTGGATGGCCGGGACGCGCGAATTTTCTGGACCCGGCGGGATGAAATAGGCAATGCATTCGGGCTGATACGGATTTTTGAGGTCGTACACACGAATACCTGCGTTAAAGAATGCTCCAACAATAATTTCTTCGCTGAAAAAAGATGGTCCCGGTCTGTTTTCGTGCACATTATGAGATCCAAATCTGCCACCCTTTTTGACGTATTCCTCTACAGGCGGCATGGGGAGTGTGCTGATGGGAACAAGGTTCTTTTCATTCCGAGCATCTAGGACCCAGGTCAGCTTTGGCCAGTCTGCGCCGTCATCCTTTATGCACTCATCGGTCACAATGATCAGGCCTCTATCAAACAAGGGCATGACCGTATGGGTAAACCCAGGATACGGGTTGTGCGGGCTCCAGTGAGAGACCACCTCTGGATGTGCTTTGTCTGAGATGTCCAAAATGACAGCGCCGCCATCAATATAGCCCAGGTAAGCGCGATCGGGATGACTGGGATAGACGTTAGAATTATGCAGACGGTAGGCGTCGCCGCCACGTAGTTGGTCGAGAGGTTCCGGGATGATGCGTTCAGGTGGATCCTCAGGGTCTCCCTCCTTTGTGCCCGGGTACCACCATCTTCCAGCTTCCGTCGGTTTGGAGGGGTTTCGCACGTCAATGATCTGATAAATTTGGTCATCACGGGGATGGCGAGGCGTGAAATCCGGTGCGCCGCTTGCCATGTGCACATACTCACCGTCCACATACCATAGGCAATGCACGCCACGGGAATGCGGTCCGGCCGTTGAATATTTGCTAATGGATCTTGGGTTCTCAGGATCACTGATGTCAAATAATTCAATGCCCGCATCTGGTAGCCCCAGTTCATAGACTTGATAGGCGACCGCCATAATGTCACCAGTGACCTCCAAAGAATTGGAGCGCATATTGTTATTGGGTAATTCTGTTTGACAAATAACTTTGCTATTTCGCGGGTCTGTGACCTCAATGCCGGAAAAATTTTTTGGCGGACCTTCATGTGCGATCCATAAAATACGCCTGCCATCAGGGGCTACTTGAAGTGCCATGCCCTCGCCCACACCGCCAAAACCAGCTAAGTCATTGTGATCTATCAGTGTCATATTCATGGAGAGTATTTCTCCCATCAAATTCGTTCCTCCAGAACAATTACTATTGTCATTCTCCCGCTTACAAAAATATGATGTAACATAAGTCAAAACACAAAATAGAAAAGCTCAATTAAAATGAATGCGACAACCACTAGCGGCCACGCGAATAGGGTTCCTGTTTCTATTATTACTGGTTTTCTTGGCAGTGGAAAAACAACCCTTCTAAACCATTTAACGCGTCAGCCTGGGATGGAATCGATTGCCCTCATCATTAACGAATTTGGCGAGATTGGACTTGATAACCTGTTGGTTGAGACCGCAATAGAGAATACATTGCTCCTTGAGAATGGGTGTATCTGTTGTTCGGTCCGAGGTGATTTGGTCGATACAATTAATGACTTGTTTGCGAAGGTACGGACCGGGGTTATGCCGGCCTTTTCACGGATCGTAATTGAAACTACTGGACTTGCTGAACCGGGGCCAATTGTGAACACGCTCGTAAACGAGCGCGTGTTGGCGTCCCGTTGCAGTTTGGACCAAGTGATTACTCTTATCGATGGTGTGCAGGGGAGGATCCAGGCGGATACATACCCTGAAGCGATGAAACAAATCGCCCAAGCAGATTTGGGTCTAATTACTAAACGCGATCTTATCAGCGAGGCAGATGCCGGTGCAGTAGCGGCATTTATTGGCAAAATTAATCCTTCTATCCGCATAGGAGAAATTGAGCATGGTCAGGTGTCAATTGACATGCTCATTGGTAATACTGATAAGTTTAGTGGCATTTCTCTCTTGCGAGTCCCTAACAGCAATTGGGGACATTTGAATGACGATAATTGCCAAGGACACTCTCATGACCACTCCCATGATTTTTCCCGGGAAAATCAGCATAGTGATTTTTCAACGTGGTCTTTTGCGGGTCGCACCGCGCTAGATCGGAATAGACTCTTCCGATGGCTCGAGATGCTTTACTCTCTTCGGGCATCTTGCATGCTGCGTATGAAAGGACTGGTGCGCGTAGATGGACATGCGGGTCCCATTTTATTGCAGGCCGTAGGGCCTGTATTAAGCGCCCCCCAGACGTTTCCCGAGTGGCCTGGCAACGAAGAAAAAACGCGGTTAGTGTTGATTGCCAAAGGTCTTGAACCGTCTGACCTTGGTCGCAGTTTCGATCAGTATGTCCTTGCACCCGCGTAAGCTTGCTGACGCTATACAATGGGGAAAACATAAAAACATAACGGGAGTCGAAAATCATGCCGATCTATAGAGCCGATGAAATGGAAGCCACTCCTGATGTGGTAAATCCGAATGTAATGATGAAACAGTTTGGTGGTGATCTTATCAAGGTGGGAATTGTAAGTTATGAAGAGGGTGAAGCACCGCCACCTCATTCCCATCCTAATGACGAGCAGTGGATTTATATGCTTCAGGGACGGGTTGCCCATTTGCTGGGGGATGAAGTTCACGCTATCGGTCCCGGTGACCTTGTTCACATCCCTCGTAATGTTGTCCACGGGATTAAGCTTTTAGAGACGCCGTGCCGCTTTTTTACCTGTAAAAGCCCGGCTGGATCTGGAAATCTCAGCGAGGACTATACTGCCGTCCCTAACTTAGATGAACTTAAACAAAAGCTTGATGCAGTCTTATAAAAGAGTCTATTTTCATAGCAGTTGTAAGGTGTTATAACGCAAATTAGAGAGCGCGTTTTTTGATCACGCTGTCATATCGACGAAATAACGAAATCTTATTGGGAGTTTTACAATGAACTTGTTTAGAGGTCTTACGTCTCTTGGCCTAATGACGGCCGTTGCAGGGGGTGCTATCGCGGTTGCAAGTAGTGAAGCGCGAGCGGGATACCCAGATAAGCCAATAACGTTTATCGTGCCTTATTCACCGGGAGGAGGCTCTGATCAGCAGGCGCGTCGGCTCCAACCTGGTCTGGAAAAAGCACTCGGTGTGAAAATCCGAATTGTTTACAAGACTGGCGGGGGCGGTGCCATTGGTTTTAATGCTCTCTGGCAGTCAAAAAATGATGGTTATACGATAAGTAACGTTGTTGTTCCGAACATTGTCATATCTGCGAAAGGTAAAGATGTAGG
>PBNV01000039.1 GCA_002723345.1 Rhodospirillaceae bacterium | reverse complement strand
GGCTCCATCGAGCCGATCCACTAATGTATCGCCGGATTTATCATTCTCCAGCGTCCGTGTGTCGGAGACTGTCATGACAGCAATATTCACAGGTAAAAATTCTCTTTCTCGGCTCATACCACTCTAATTCCCATTACTGCGCCTCGCCGCCCAACGGCATCTCACCAGCGAGTTCGGTCCCATTAGGCCTTTTCGACCGGTAGATCGGCCACTTGCCCGATGCAACCGCCTCAAGCGAGCCCAAAGGTTGGCGGAAACGTGCCCGGTACACCCAATAATTTGTCAGAACACGCTCCACAAAGATCCGCGTTTCCTTAGCAGGAATACTCTCGATGAAGAGCAGCGGATCATTGCCATGTTGCACTTTGAGGGACCATTTATTGAGATTTCCGGGGCCCGCATTCCACGCGGTTGTCATGCGGAATAAGTCACCCTTCACCCGCTTGTCCTTAAGCAAAATATCAATGTAGCGTTGGCCGAGTTCGATATTGGTCTCTGGGTCGAACAGCTCCCTCCGTTTGGAACTCCTGTACTTTCTGTCTTTGGCGACAAAGCTAGCAGTACCCGGCATCAACTGCATGAGCCCGCGCGCGCCCCTGTGACTTTTGGCTCTAGGATTAAAACCCGACTCCTGACGAACGATGGCGAGGATGAGTTCGCGGTCGATGATTTTGTTTTTCCCCGCACGGAGCGCCGGCGCTGGATAGGCAGTACTGTCATATAACTCATCGCTGGACGAGACCAGGAGATTGCCAAGACGCATGGCGAGAGAGGGCATCTCAGCACGGTCGGCTAAAGCTAGCATCGCCCGCGCCAACTCGGGTTTTGCTGATGAAAAGACGGTGCGCAACTCCCGCTCCGCCCGGAGGTCCTCCCCCACTTGCAAGAGAGTAACGGCGCGGCGCCCACCCGGTGCATTGGCCAATTCCGCCACTGCCTGCTTAGCCAGTGGCGGCGGCGCCCAGTTGAAGTTTACCTTCCGATTGAGCAAAAAGCTCCCCAACAAGCCGTAGAATGTCCGGGGATGCTCTGCTGCAATCTCTAAATACCGGCTAAAATCTTCCGGTTTGCGGACTTTAATACTTGCGCGTGCTGCCCAAAAAGCGCCCGCTGACACAATCCAGGGCGAGGCATATTCAGACCTGGCCACGGCATCGAAATGGGCGCGAGAGTTCTTGAATTGTTTGAGCCGCCAGGACGCCATGGCAGCCGTCCAATGGGCTTCCGGTAAATATTTACCGGACCGTCCAGCGGCCTTCTCAGCCCACTTTAGTGCCCAGTCGTCGCGCCCCGCTGCGAAATAGCCGGCTGCCAAATTAGCTCGCTCCTTATCCATTTGAACAGAATGGAAAAGCATTTTCACGCGGTGATTATTGACCAGCCGCTTGAAAGCCAGGGTCCATCCCTTACGCAAATAGAATCGGAGGCGACGCTCATAGCTCCGCATTTCCCGCCGCTGCGCCCTATTGAGTTTTTTGCGCGGATTATACACCCGATAGGAAATTTTGCGGCCATCATGACCAGAGCCATTGAGGGAATGCCCCGCTGGCGGTTTGGGTAATTTCCAATTTGCTGGCCGGCGCTTTAGCGCCAACCTATAAAGCCGCCGCGCGTCTGGATGATCAGCATAAGAAGCCATCCACGATCTCAGTTCGCCGTAACTGGACCGATATTTTGTTGGGTGCAGGTAGCGTTGGGCCAAGACATGCCCCATTAGGATGGGGTTGTCGATCGAGCGAATAATTTTATCAGCGAGGTGCCAATCTCCCTCTTGCTGAACTCGGAAAATTACCCGATACCGGCTGACATCCGACTCGGACAAGATGGATGGAATTTCCCCGTTCGTCCATCGGGGGGCTCTCTCACCGTCGAGGAGATAGTTTTCGATGTTAAACTGCTCGACATACCGCGGCTTACGCCCCGGCACGATCGCAAGCTTTTTCATTGGGGCATATCGCGAGGTGTTCTGAGAGGTGGTCTTAGGTTCTGGCTCGGCCATGGGGGCGGCGTAAGCTCCAGCATAGATGACCGAACTCACTGCGATGGCCATAAGGCCTTTCCATACCACGCCCATTGTCATGAAATTATAATTCAGGATTACCCCTTAAGTGCTTTGGCACCCCTTCGCGGGGATTTTCAGCATAATTGGCCAAATAAACGAAATCGAACCATACGGGAATCTGGCCGCGCAGGCAACCAACGTACGCCCTCGTTTGCTTCTAGGACGATAAGATTTTCACCGCTGGAAAACCAAACTCAGGGAGCACCCTCTCGAGTTATCCTGCTCCGCCGCCCCACTTACACATAAAGGCTGAAAGTGATAACATCCTATTGTTTATGAGTTAACTCCCGGACGCCAGCCGATTCTTGATGATCAGCAGATCTTGCCAACTCTCACGTTTATGGGCCGGAGAGCGTAAAAGGTATGCAGGGTGGAAAAAAGGTAATACATCAATGGGAGCAGCCATGTTGCTCGTCTGATAGGAGAGCCATTTACCCCGGAGACGAGTGATACCCTGTTGGACGCCTAACAGGGTTTTAGCCGCCGGTCCGCCGAGGGGCACTAGAATATCGGGACCGACAAGTTCAATATGGCGCTCTACGAACGGCAGGCAAACAGCGATTTCGCCGGTGGACGGGTTCCGGTTCCCGGGAGGGCGCCAGAAGACAATGTTCGTGATGTAAAAATTTGTCCGATTTAATCCGATAGACGCTGCCATTTTATTCAAGAGCTGGCCACTCATGCCGACAAAGGGCCTGCCTTGGCGGTCCTCATCAGCGCCCGGCGCTTCGCCGATGAACATAATCTTGGCATCCGGACTACCGTCAGCGAATACCGTGTTGGTGGCGGTCTGTTTGAGGGGACAGCCGTCAAACGCCCGCACAGCTTCCTCCAAATGAGCAATGCTGGCGCATTGAGATGCAAGATCCGCAGCGCTCTGCACTCCGGGGATGTTTCTCGCTATCTGCACCGGAGGCTCTAATGGCCGGCTCGTCACATGGCGAGAAACCGCCTGCGGCGGGGCTGTGTCACCCGAATTAGGCTCGCCCAGTCGGGCTTCGGCAGCAGCAGGGGGCAGCGCTTGCTGAAACCGATCCATTGGGGTTTCGCCAATGCATTCATCAATGCCTTCTTCCAGTTGCCAAACCAGAGCATCGCGGGCATTCTGCAGTTCATCTTCGAGTGTCTTCATCTCGTGAGTGTATCAGGCTTGAGAACAGAACGCACTCGCAACAAAGCACGGGTATAGGAGTAAAATGTGAGCGAGCGGGAATCCATGGAATTTGATGTGGTAATCGTTGGGGCGGGCCCCTCGGGCCTAACGGCTGCCATCCGGCTGAAACAGATTGCCGCCGAAGAGGACCAAGACATCACTGTTTGCATCGTCGAAAAAGGCTCTGAGGTAGGCGCGCATATTCTCTCGGGTGCTGTGATTGAGCCCCGCACCCTCAATGAACTGATACCAGACTGGAGAGATAAAGGCGCCCCCCTTAACACTCAGGCCCAGAAAGATAGCTTCCTTTACCTAACGGAGACAACTGCCCGCAAACTGCCCACGCCACCCCAAATGAATAACCACGGTAACTATATCATCAGCCTCGGAAATTTCTGCCGTTGGCTCGGGGAACAGGCGGAGAGTTTGGGCGTTGAGATCTATCCTGGCTTCGCCGCCGCTGAGGTTCTATATGACGAAGCCGGGAAGGTAAAAGGCGTCGCCACTGGAGATATGGGTGTTGGCAGGGATGGCCAGCCCACTGAAAACTATGAACCAGGCGTCGAACTCCACGCCACCTATACGCTCTTTGGCGAGGGCTGCCGCGGCTCCCTCTCCAAAACACTCATAGAAAAATTTGATCTAAATTCGGAGTCCGACCCGCAGACCTATGGAATTGGCATTAAAGAACTTTGGGAAGTTGATCCTGCAAAACACGATCAGGGCGCCATTACTCACACCATTGGTTGGCCTATGGAAACGGATACCTATGGCGGGTCTTTCATCTATCATTTGGAAAATAACCAAGTTGCTGTCGGATTTGTAATTGGCCTGGATTACAAGAAC
Organism: Rhodospirillaceae bacterium; assembly: GCA_002723345.1. Classification (GTDB taxonomy): domain Bacteria; phylum Pseudomonadota; class Alphaproteobacteria; order Rhodospirillales; family UBA2165; genus TMED167. The sequence goes on along the minus strand of PBNV01000039.1, from coordinate 48,229 downwards.
CCCTATCTAAGTCCGTTCGACGAAATGCAGCGGTTCAAAACCCATCCCGCCATCCGTCCGCTTTTTGAAGGGGGCCGCCGCGTTGCGTATGGCGCTCGGGCCATCGTGGAGGGCGGGTATCAGTCCCTGCCCAGTTTAACCTTTCCCGGCGGTGCGTTAATTGGCGATTCTGCCGGCTTCCTCAACGTGCCCAAAATCAAGGGCACCCATACTGCGATGAAGTCTGGAATGCTGGCGGCTGAGGCCGCAATCGCGGCACTGGCAGCAGACGCACCACCAGCAGAAATATTGAGCTATCCCGCTTCAGTCAAAAAAAGCTGGTTATGGCAAGAGCTTCGGCAGGTCCGAAACATCCGGCCATCCTTCCATCATGGGCTTTGGAGGGGCATGATTTATTCGGCCATTGACACCTATCTGCTTCGCGGCAACGCGCCGTGGACTTTGCATCATCATGCAGACCACACGCAACTTCAGAAAGCCTCGGTGGCGCAAAGGATTGCCTATCCGAAACCGGACGGGAAAATTACGTTCGATAAATCTTCATCCGTTTACCTGTCTAATGCCAATCACGAGGAAAACCAGCCAGCACATCTAACTTTGAAAGACAGTTCGGTGCCGCTCGCCATCAACCTCCCCGACTATGATGGGCCGGAGGCCCGTTTTTGCCCGGCAGGTGTCTACGAATATATCGAAGAAGACGGTAACACCCGGTTCCAGATCAACGCGCAAAATTGCGTCCATTGTAAAACCTGCGACATCAAGGATCCGACCCAAAACATTACCTGGGTCGTCCCCGAAGGTGGTGGGGGACCCAATTACCCGAACATGTAAAATCCCCGAACCTTATTTTGTTGGCCCTTTTGACAAAATAATGGCCCTAGTGTTGGAAATAAGAATTAAAGCGACATTTGTGCATGAACCGTGAGACAGCTAATATCTACCAGCAGTCATCAAATGCCATCGAGAGGAAATCAGAGAATATTGTGAAGCCGTCAATCACCCGAGAAGCAGCGCCTATGCCGGAACCCGGAAAAGCAGCGGATTTCGCGCGAAAACCCATTGGGCGACTGTTGGGGCTGATATCACGGCTCATGTTTAAACCGCCGAGTGAGCCCTGCCAGCTGATAGTTTTCATCTGCGGACTTCTGGTTGGGATGGTCGTTATTTCCGGCCCCTTAATTGCATCATCGCCAGCAACAACTGCCAATCCGTCTGGTCAAATTGGGAAATATCTTGCTGGTCGTCTTGCCCAAAATATTCAGGATCCCCGTGCCGCAATTAAATTTTACCGCGCCGCTCTCGAGAGCGATCCAGGTAACTTAGATATCCAGATCCGAGTTTTCTCCATTTTGGTCTCTGAGGGCCGGATAAAAGAGGCACTTCCCATTGCCAGGAAATTGGCAAAATTAGAGAGCAGGAGAGTTAGTCTAGCCACGCTACTGCTGGTACTGCGGGAGGTGCGTCAAAAGAATTATAACGAGGCAATGGATCAGCTGAACAGCCTGCCCGATCAAGGCTTCACCGCTTTTACCCTGCCCCTATTAAAGGCCTGGGTGCTTGCCGGCCAGAAAAAATATGCCGAGTCACTCGCTGTCCTAAAAACTCGAATGAGCAATCCTGGCGTGGTCGCACTTTTCGGCCCGCATGCCGCCTTGATTTTGGAACGATCAGGAGAATTGGCAGCAGCCGAAACACAGTTCAAAGACGCCCTGAGAAATTTTCGCATAGTAGGGCTTGGCATGACCCGGATCGTCGGGTCCTTCTATGAGCGCATCGGCAAAGCGGATGAAGCTCGAGAGTTATACGAGACCTTTCTGAGAAACCAGCCTGGATCATCGCTGTTTGATATGGCAATCTCGCGCGTCAATGCGTCCCAGCGAGAGCGTCCGGCGAGACTGGCCGTAGTGGAAGGAGTCGCAGAAGCGCTCTTTAGCTTGTCCCGTTCTCTTCACCGGCAAAATCCCATGGAAGCAATGATTTTCAGCCAGCTGGCTATCTACACAAACCCCAATTTTTCGATCGCCAAACTTAGGCTCGGAGACGCACTGCTCAGCGAGGACCGAATTGAGGACGCGATTGCAGTCTATGAGAGTATTTCAGAAGACCCGGGCTATGGTTGGGCAGCCCGGCTTCGGATCGCCCGCTCGTATAATTTTCTGAACCAGTTAGAAAAAGGGGCCGCTATTCTGAAAAAAATGGCAATGGAGAGGAAGGGGCGCATCGATGCGCTTGTTACACTCGGAGACATCTATCGCCGCCGGATGAAATATCAAGACGCTGCCAATGCTTTCAATGCGGCAAAAAAAAGAGTGACTGTATTTAAAGAACGACACTGGCAGCTCCTTTATTGGAACGCCGCTTCTCATGAGCGGCTTAAAAAATGGCCAGTCGCCGAGCGGGACTTCCTAAAAGCGCTGGAACTGCGTCCTGACGAACCCACTATCCTCAACTACCTGGGGTATTCCTGGGTAGAGCAGGGCAAAAATTTAGATCGTGCTCGACGAATGATCGAAAACGCGGTGCGTCAGATGCCGCAAGCGGGTTATATCGTAGACAGCCTAGGTTGGGTTCAATATAGGCTGGGCGATATCCCTGGTGCGGTAAAAAATCTCGAACGCGCCGTTCTTCTGAGCCCAGGAGACCCTACAATTAACGAGCATCTAGGCGATGCCTATTGGAAGGCAGGTCGGAAACTTGAAGCCCGTTTCCAATGGGAGAAAGCTCTGTCTTTAGAACCGGAAAAAGATCAAATCCCAGCAATTACCAGAAAACTTAAGGACGGTCTGCCAGAAACCTAGGCCGCACTGGGGACTTCTTATGAGCCACGCCTTCGCGCCTGCAAAGATCAACCTTTATCTCCATGTCACCGGTCGGCGCAGTGACGGCTACCACTTGTTGGACTCCCTTCTTATTTTTGTAGATCTAGGAGATCACGTTGATGTCATGGAGTCGGAGCATCTCTCACTCGAAATCATTGGGCCTTTTGCCCAAGGTCTCTCTACCGGAGAGGAAAACCTGGTTCTGAGAGCTGCCCGCAGCCTCGCAGACAGCGCCGGCATTGAACCTAGAGCTGCTATTCGCCTCACCAAGAATTTACCCGTTGCGTCCGGTATCGGCGGCGGTTCGGCCGATGGTGCGGCAGCGCTGAGAGCACTAGTCCGCCACTGGCATTTGGCGCCAACGCACGACGACCTTCAACAACTTGCTCTCTCTTTAGGTGCGGATGTTCCAGCCTGTCTCACCAGCCAACCATGCTACATTGGGGGAATTGGAGAAGAGCTCACGCCAGCGCCGGAATTGCCGCCGGTTTACTTAGTACTGGTTAATCCTGGAGTTGCCGTTTCCACGCCCGAGGTATTTCAAGCCCGAGCCGCGCCATTTTCTGATAACGCCCGTCTTGAGACGGGTCTAGAGATCGTGCCAAAAACAGCCGTGGGGCTGGCCCACCTGCTATCCCTTCGACAAAACGACCTTACGGATCCGGCCATAAAATTGAGGCCAGAGGTGGCAGATGCCCTTCGAGCCCTGGCTATCAGCGACGGGGTCTTGCTAGTACGTATGTCCGGAAGCGGTGCCACCTGCTTCGGCCTATTTGACAATATTGGCACTGCCGCAGCTGCAGCGGAGCGCCTCGAACGAGATCGCCCTGACTGGTGGGTTCGGGTAGCGTCGATTCTTGGGGCTGAGACACCGCCTTAGAGGTTGCCCGAGACTTACATTGGCCTTACATTATATTGAGAGGAATTAGGATACTGGACTTGTTCTTATCTTTTGATTTTGGGGCGTAGCCAAGTGGCCTAAGGCACCGGTTTTTGGTATCGGCATTCGGAGGTTCGAATCCTCCCGCCCCAGCCATTACTCAGGGATAAAGGATAGCTGTTAGCTACCTTTGCGACATTTTTGTAAATTTCTTCTCTATTTCATTTACCCGAAAACCTCCTCACTGCGGTATGAGGCGAGGAGCATTCAATCATAATCTTGAAGAAGGCATCGGCTTGAACTGACATTGTAACGCGTTCCTATGGCACACAGGGAGAACAATAAAGATGATTGAAGAAGCCGCTGGCCCGGCAAACTGGCGGGGACGCGATCTGCAAAATTCTGACAGCTGGATTTATTGTCTCAACGATGCGGAAACAGCGGAAGTCAAACAAGCGGTGGGAAGCGTGATTGACCAAAATATCGCGCTCAAAGACATGACGGCAAATGATTTTTCGTTGCCGTTTTTAGAGCCAGTGTTGAACAATCTCCGGGTAGAATTAGAGGAGGGAGTCGGCCTTAAACTCCTACGCGGATTCCCCACTGAATCTCTCAGCACGGAGCAGTTGCGAGTGATGTATTGGGGGATAGGGCTCCATGTTGGAACTGCTGTCTCCCAGAGCAATCGCAATGATTATCTGGGGGATTTAAGAAACATCGGCACCCCGCATGGCGGACCGAATTTTCGGGGTTACACAAGCAATGGCAACCTCACTTATCATGTAGATGCTGCAGATGTTACTGGGCTATTTTGTTTAAGACCCGCCAAAAAAGGCGGGTTAAGCCGGATCGTCAGTTCTCTTGCTGTTCACAACGAAATTCTCGAGACTCGGCCGGATCTGCTTGAGGTTCTATACAAGCCCTACTGGTGGAGCATGCAGGGTAATGAATTACCCGGCACGGCGGGCTTTTACACTCAACCGATCTTTGCCGTCGAACAAGGCTATTTCGCTTGCCATTACACGCGAACACATATCCGCTCCGCGGAGATGAACTCGGATTTGCCGGATCTTACGCCCATGCAGAGCGCTGCACTCGATCTGTTCGACAAGGTTTGTGCGCGGCAAGAATTTAACATCACCATGATGTTTGAACCAAGTGACATCCAGTTCCTAAATAACCACCTGACACTTCACATCCGAACAGCGTTTGAAGACTCTGAAATTAACGATCAAAAGCGTCACTTAATGCGTCTTTGGCTGAGCCTACCGAATGGACGGCCGCTAAGTAGCGGCTTCAAACCATTTTACCGTCATATTTCCGCGGGCGCGGTCCGGGGTGGTTTCCCGGGCCAAGGAGAAATGAAGTTTCAAACCCTTTGAAAATTGCTGCCCATCTGGACTGGTACCTGACCCAGTTTACTGTGTGCCAACAGTATTTCCGTCACAACTGGGCAAGAAAGCCAGACACCAATTTTAAAAATTTCGGGATGCCGCTCCATAAAATGTCCTATCCAAAAGCCCATATGAGCCGATTGCATTTTGACATTATTATCTAACCTTTATATTCCATAGAGTTGAATTTTTTGGGGTCTGACAAACGTATGCATAAGGCAACTGATACACACGACTCGTTCTCGTCACCTACTGAATTGCAAATAGGCTCGGACCGAACGTTCGGCATAGTATTTGCCGTGTTTTTTGGGCTCGTCTCCATCTATCTACTGATCAGTGGCAAACATTATCATCTATGGATCGGCGGACTCTCGATAGGATTTCTTGCAACCGCCCTCGTTATGCCACGACTGTTACGCCCTCTAAATCGCCTATGGTTTAAGATAGGCCTTTTGCTCCATAAAATTGTCAGCCCCCTGGTCATGGGTTTGGTGTTTTTTAGCACCGTTGTGCCGACCGGTCTTTTGATGCGTTTATTCGGAAAAAGGCCTCTGGCTCTAAACTACGACCCCGCCGCCAAAAGTTATTGGATAGAGCGAGGGCCGGCCGAACCCTCGCCCGAATCAATGAAGAATCAATTTTGAATCTTATTAAAGGATGGTGACAGTATGTCCTTTCTAGTCGAATTGTGGACCTTTATGAAGGTACGAAAAAAATTCTGGCTTTTCCCAGTTATGTTCATGATGGTCATTTTTGGTGGCCTTTTAGTTCTCAGCCAGGGATCAGCCGTGGCCCCATTTATCTATACAATTTTTTAGGACCCTGGCTTGGCATAGGCATGCGCATTCTCGGTATATCAGCCTTCTATCATGACAGCGCTGCAGCGCTTGTCGAAGATGGTCGAATCATCGCGGCAGCCCAGGAGGAGCGTTTTACCCGCAAAAAGCATGACGCCCGTTTTCCGAATAACGCGATTGCATACTGCCTATATGAAGCTCGCATTGTCATGAGGGACGTAGACTATGTGGCATTCTATGACAAACCCTTCTTAAAATTTGAGCGACTGCTGGAGACCTATTTGGCTTTCGCGCCTAGGGGTTTCAAATCCTTCCAAATGGCGATCCCGATTTGGTTAAAAGAAAAACTATTCCAGAAGGATCTACTCCGTAAGGAATTTCGCCGATACGACAATGCCGTCGACTGGCAAAACAAGCTGTTATTTGCAGAGCATCACCAAAGTCACGCTGCCAGCGCATTCTATCCATCACCGTTTTCCGACGCTGTCGTGCTGACCATGGACGGGGTTGGGGAATGGGCAACCACATCGGTAGCCATGGGTTCTGGTAATTGCCTGGAAATGACCAGGGAAATTCATTTTCCCCATTCCCTTGGTTTGCTGTACTCTGCCTTTACCTACTACACGGGTTTTAAGGTGAATTCAGGTGAGTACAAGGTGATGGGCCTGGCGCCGTATGGCGAGCCAAAATACACCCAAACCATTCTCGACAATCTTATCGACGTTAAACCCGACGGGTCCTTCCGCATGGATCAATCTTATTTCAATTATTGCACCGGGCTCACCATGACCAACAGTAGGTTCGACGTTCTGTTTGGAGGCCCTCCACGAAAACCTGAAGACCAACTAGAACAAAAACACATGGATTTGGCGGCTTCCGTTCAGGCGGTAATCGAGGAGGTTATGCTGCGTATGACGCGCGCACTCGCCAGAGAAACCGGACAAACAAACCTCTGCTTAGCCGGCGGGGTAGCGTTGAATTGCGTCGGCAACGGCAAGGTGCTACGCGACGGGGCATTCGAAAATATCTGGGTACAGCCAGCGGCAGGTGACTCTGGCGGCGCTCTTGGGGCCGCGCTTACCGCCTATTACCATCATCTGGGGCATCAACGGAAGACCGACGGGAAGACCGATGCCATGCGCGGAGCCTATCTAGGCCCACATTATACCCAGGGCGACACGGAGGATCGTCTCAGGGACGCAGGTGCCGTTTATTCAGTTTTGTCAGATAAAGATCTTATTGAACAGACGGCACAAGCGTTGGCAGACGGAAAAGCCGTCGCATGGATGCAGGGGCGTATGGAATTTGGGCCCCGCGCCCTCGGCGGACGATCTTTTTTGGGAGATCCGCGTTCTCCGACCATGCAAAAGACACTCAACTTGAAAGTGAAATATCGTGAGAGTTTCCGACCCTTTGCCCCCTCGGTGCGAAGCGAAGACGCGGCCGACTGGTTCGAACTTGAGGGCGAAAGCCCCTATATGCTGATGGTTGCTAACGTAAAGGAAGACAAAAGGCGCGGCATGACTGACGCCGAGCAAGCTTTATTCGGTATAGACAAGCTAAACGTTCCCCGGTCGGATATTCCGGCCGTAACGCATGTCGACTATTCGGCGCGCATCCAAACTGTTCATGAGGACACCAATCCGCGTTACCACGCTTTGATCTCCAGGTTTAAAGATCTGACGGGTTGTCCCGTGGTGGTAAACACGTCCTTCAATGTGCGCGGTGAGCCCATCGTATGCACGCCGGAGGATGCTTTCCGTTGCTTCATGGGCACGGAGGCCGAGGTTTTAGTGGTCGGCAATTGCTTCCTAAGGAAAAAAGATCAGGACCCGGCGTTGAAGCTAAACTATGAAGACGCTTTTGATTTAGACTGACAACCCTAAGGTGCGCGCTCTGATTTCAAATAACTCAATACCAAATTCGAATGAAGCGATAAAAAAGGCCCATGCGACGACGCCTACCGGCGCCATGAGTAAGGGAGCCGTGAGGGCCGTCCGGGTCAACAGGCACTCCACCTTTCTTGAAGTTTACTTTTCGATAAACCGCATTAACGCCGTTTCTTTACTGTTGGGATAATGACATGAGCACCCAAGGTGACGTTCTTAAATTAGAGGTAGATGACACGCGGGATGCCGCCGTAATACAAGCTGGTTTTTTACCCGGATGGGTTGGCGAGGGCGGTCTGCGCTCGGAACCTCTTCAAGATTTTCAATCACACTGCTGGCGCTGGAAAAAAGGCAAAGCACTTCTCCAGGAAGCCGCAACCTATATCGACCCGACAAAATCGGAACGCCGAAACATTCGCATGGCGAATCCCGCGCCCGGCAAGCGCACGAGTCTGAGCACCCTTCATTGCTCCTATCAAATGGTTGGACCCGGTCAGTTCGCTCGCGCCCATCGGCATACCGTAAACGCCGGACGGTTTATTCTGGAGAGTGATGGCGCGTATACGACCCTCAACGGTGAAAAAGTATTTATGGATGAGAACGATCTTATACTCACACCCAACTGGGTTTGGCATGGTCTCGGCAACGAGTCGGAAAGCCATAGCGTAAGCTGGATTGATTTCTTAGATGATCCTCTCGTGTCTCACCTCCAAACGATCTTTTTTGAGGTCCGGGATGAACAATCATCCAGTTTGCCGGTACAAGACAACACCCCGCTTCACATCAAATGGGCGGACGTCAAACGCCAATTGGCCAGACAACCAAATATTGACTCCCTCGGCCGCCATCGGATCGAGTTGCCGTCGAAGGCTATACCCACGATGCGCGTCTTGGCTGAAAATCTCTCGGCAGGCCTGCAAACCAGCCGCAGCAAATCGACGGCAAACCGTTTGTTTATGGGTGCGGAGGGTGCCGGCGTGACGGTCGTTGGGAACAATCGCTTCGCCTGGACCCGAGGCGATGTAGTTGCGGTGCCTGCCTGGACACCGTTCCACCACGAAACCGCGAGGGGCGGGATCCTGATTGAGATCAACGATGAACCAGTTAAAGATGCCTTCGGCTGGTACCGGACACTGCATGTCTGAGGCGCCGTGTATTCAGCCCTTCTATCTTGAGCATCCAGAGATTTTCTTATTCGAGGATATAATTAATATATTTTGCTGACTTTGCGACAAAGGCCTATCATCGTGTCCAAATAAAGTAACAGGGAAGTCAGACATGCTGCTCAGGTCAAAAAATAAGGAAAGGCCTTTCCATTGGGGTCCGTTCGCATTGGAACGTCTGCCGCATGATGAGACCATAGCCAAAACCGAGGCGGTCGCGGACCCTACTCCCCGGCTTGCCCGCCCCCCCTTAGACCTTGACAACCTGTTTGGACGGGCGCTTTTAAAATATCACAGCATGTTCGGCGCCACGGGTATTGTTGACCCGCTGCCCGAGAGAGCGCCGGTACCCGATGACCTGAAGCGGCGAAGCCAAGATGTTAAAGGCGCAGGATTCTTTCTGGATGCGGCCGGCATGGGCATTTGCAAAATATCGGAGAATTCCTGGTTTACAGACTCAGAACGTTTGAGCCACACCCATGCCGTGGTGGTTGTGATCCAGCATGGACGCACTCCAGAGGAAGACAACCTCGCCCATGCCTGGGTGAACGGGCTGGAAGCCGCCGCTGCGGAGGTTCGGGCATTTCAAATCGCTATCGCCGTCGCCGAACATATCCAATGGATGGGATTTGCCGCGACAGCCCATGACGCCCGTGAGGGAGCCGTAAATCTGGACAGACTGGCCGTTCTTTCAGGACTTGCTGTTAGAGACGGAGATACCGTCGTGCATCCCTTCATGGGGGGCGCGTTTTCCCTCGCCGTTGTGACCACAGAATATGAGATGGCTTGTGACAAGCCGTTAAGCCCGCGTGCTAAAAATGCTGATAAAGGCCTCGGCTATCTGTTTGGCGCCGGAGGCGCTGTGCCGGGTTTGGAATGGAAGCGGCGGGAGAGCCGGCCCACCCATATGAGTAACTATCCCATGGAACAGGTGGATCGAGTCGAACGGCCTACCACACTCATCATTGACGACGAGGTTCCACAAGTATCCAAGCGCGCGGAATTTTTCGAGCGCGCCGCTCGGGGTGACTTGGGAAAAAAATCCATGCACGAGCGTTCACGCTTTTCCTTCAAACACCCATTTGCCCAGGCCATGGTCAGCCTAATCAAATGCATGGTGCCAGAACAAGACGGCGAGGTTGCAAAAAAGGTTCCAGGATATGAAGACGCTGCAGCCAATACCAAGGCTGTGAAATCACTCTCTTATTTTCTCGGATCGGAGATGACCGGTATATGCGAAATACCACGCTACGCTTGGTATTCGCATCGAAAAAATGGAACGGAAATTACGCCCTATAATAAATACGCTATAGTCATGCTCATCGACCAGGGCTACGAGACTATGGAGGGTGCCTCGGGTGATGATTACATTTCCGGTGCACAATCGATGCGGGCTTACATGCGAGGCGCTGAGATTGCGGGCGTCATGGGTGAACTGTTTCGCTCCTTGGGCTATCACGCCCGTTCTCAGACGAATGCCGACTCCGAGGTTTTGCATGTACCACTCACTTTATTATCCGGGCTCGGTGAGTTGAGCCGTATTGGTGAGGTCATTTTGAACCCCTTTATCGGACCGCGACTTAAAACTGTTGTTCTGACCACTGACCTGCCCTTGACCCCCGATCAGCCAATGGATTTTGGACTGCAGTATTTCTGCTCCAATTGTCTGAAATGTGCCCGGGAATGTCCGTGCGATGCGATCTCCTGGGGCGACAAGGTTATGTTCAACGGCTACGAAATGTGGAAGCCAGATGTAGAGCGCTGTACCCGTTATCGCCTTACAAATCCCAAAGGCTTGGCCTGCGGACGCTGCATGAAGACCTGCCCCCTTAACAAAGTGGTGACCTGGGAGGGTCCCATCGCAACCCGGATCGCTTCTTGGTGTGGCGTGAATGTGCGTTGGCTGAAGCCGTTTCTGGTGCCAATCGCTGTCTGGCTGGACGATAAATTAGGGCACGGCGTGCGTAATCCGGTTAAAAAATGGTGGCTGGACCTAGAGATGGTGGATGGCAAATGCGTCCATCCCCCTAAGGGCGTAAATCAACGAGATCTCAACCTGGATCACCAAATCGATCCGGCAGAGCAGAAAATGGCCTATTATCATGCTGATGTTATGCCACCGCCGGACTCCGCGGAGCCAGTCCCTATCGACAGAAAAGATGCGTTAAAAGCTAAGGAACTTCTCGAATCTCCTCACGAGGCCTTGACCCGGGTTACAGCTGGGAAACCGAAACCAGCTCATTACATCCCGGTGCCGGCAAGCGGTGCCGGCATGGATCAAGAAAAAGAGTCTGCAAATGCAATCTGGGACAAACCTCGGGGACATGGAACCTAGACTATCGGCTTATTAAATGGAGATATCTGGGCCGCGCGGGCGCCCGTCACAACCGCAAGCGCCCCCCGATATGTGGGGAGTCTGCGGCGTAACGCAAAGCCCGAAATACCCAATTGCCCGTGCCACCGCCCCGGGAAATCCAGCCCTCATAGGGTGACACATATTCCCAGACGATCCTTCCGTCTGGCGTAACTTCAAAAATCCGCCCCCATATCCCCTCGCAAATGAGGGTGTTGCCAGATGATAGACGCTGCACCCCACTGATATGGGGACTGTTAAAGGACCACGGAGGATCTCCCACATAGGTCCAAACATCCTTGCCCGTGACTAAGTCCATTTCAACAATTTGGGAAAACGGCAGCGCCGGACCTTTTGTCTTATAGCCGTTCGCGAAGAGTAACAGGTTTCCACTCTCAAGGATCTGTGCGTCATGCTGGCCTCCCCAATGGGGTTCATTGCCAACCCAGACAACGTCTCTGGTCACCCGGTCAATCATGATCACAATACTGGATCGCCGAAAACTAATTAGATAGCGATCATCCTGAGTGTAAAAAATTGAATTTGCATGCGCAAATTCTTCGCGCGATGTGAATGGCTCAAGTGGAAATCTTTCAATCTCCATATCCGCCTGGCAATACCATTCCCAGGCTGTCTCACCCTCCGGCGTGATTTCGCGGAAATAATCACCAAAGATATAGTTGCCATTGACTTCTGAGCCAGGCAACCCACCCTGTACCCGCTTAGCCGCCTCATCAGACAATCGTTCGAAACCGATATACGCAGTGTTGCCGTTGGGAAGTCGGCAAAAATCGTGGTGCCAGCCGGGCGCATCAGCCTGCCATATAATATCGCTATTCCAATCCAATTCAACTAGATGACGCAGCCCCTCCCGGTCGTTTTCCGCCGCACCATCCGGCACAGAAGACGCCAGCAAATTACCATTAGAGAGCAAATAAGCGTAGCCGTAGGCGTTGCCCCGCACGGTCCATTCGTGGGTCACCTCACCAATCATGTTGAGCAAATATACTTGGTCATGGACCAGGGGAGAGAAAAGCGTGAAACCCGGCGTGGCTCGCGATTCGTCGCAATGTACCAACCCTGTCTGTTGAGTGCGCATGGCTTTTTCCGGCTTTTCGAATTATGAATTTGTTATAAAAATTTGATCATGACAGTGAGACGGATAATATTCAAATCCGTTTCCCGTTTCAGGCGAACACAGCAAACTGGAATATCCAATCATGAACACTCCCCCTTCTCCCTCTCCGCTGGTCCACGTGACACGAGGAGATAAAATCGAGAGCCTGCATTACGGTCATTATGCCGTGGCGGCACCGGATGGATCGATTGTGGAGGGTAGTGGAGATATCCACTTCGTGACCTACCCTCGATCCGCGCTGAAGCCCATTCAGGCATTACAGCTGATCACGTCCGGCGCGGCCGATGCCTATGGGCTTGGAAACATCCACCTCAGCCTGGCCTGCTCGTCCCATTGGGCCGAGCCGTTCCACGTCGATGCCGTCGCTGCCTGGCTGGCCGACCTCTCCTGTAAGGAGGACGACCTCATCTGCGGCCGGGACTATCCTCTTGACGAGGCAGCAAAAGAAGCTCTGCTTAGGCAAAATGTGGACCGCAGTCGGGTGTTTCATAATTGCTCGGGAAAGCACGCAGGGTTCCTGACGACCTGCCGGCACCTCTCCCATGACATCACAGGATATGACGAATTCGATCACCCCAGCCAGATCCGCTACCGCGAAGACTTGTCGCTGGTAACGGGGGTGGATGCTGGCAGCTATAACTGGGGCATCGACGGCTGTGCCTTGCCTGCGCCGGCGCTTCCCATGGTCGATGTGGCACGGTCCATGGCGCGACTAGCTTGCCCGGGAACACTGCCGGCACCGGAAGCCGCCGCCATCACCCGACTCTCTGAAGCGATTGCCGCCGCTCCGGAGTATTTCTGGGGCACAGCAGCTCCGTGTACTGACCTTGCACAGGTCACACAAGGCAGGATCATTGCTAAAATCGGTGCGGAGGGATACATGGCGGCCATGATCCGTGACAAAGGCCTGGGCATTGCTATAAAGGTCTCGGATGGCACTCGTCGGGCCGTCACCGTCGCCCTATTCGGAGTCTTGCTAAAAATGGGTCTCCTGACTGTACTGGAGCAAACAGCCCTGAAAAATCACATCATGCCACCTGTTCTGAACTCCCGGGGTACGATCATTGGTGACCTCCGACCATCGCCGGAAACCTTCGGCTAGACCCTCAACTCGGCCAATATCCCGTCCAAGGCGGACTGATCACGGGCCACAAATTCACGGTGGGCAGCAAGCGCGTTTTCGGAAATTTTATTAGTAATTTCCTTTTGAACGCTCGGGCGGGAGCGCATAGCGTCAAGCCAGTTCGCGTAGGCTGTAGCCCCCGAGGCCAACCGCTCAAATCCCATCAGGTCCAATCTATTCAGATAAGGAAAAAGTCCAGTATCCGCGAGAGAAAATACCTGGCCCGCGAGCCAGGGCCCTGCGTTTTCAAGTCGAGTGTTCAATGTCAAAATGAACGTCCTGTATCTTCTTAAAGCGATAGCAATATAAGGTGAGTTTACCCCCTCTTCAGCACAAGATCTTTGCCGCATTAGTTGGATAGGGTTGGGATTGGCGGCCCAAAATGCAGCCATTTCCGCAGTCGACTTCTCGGCATAAATATGGCGAAAAACCAATCCAATATTTAGGCTGTTGATCATTGGGCTCATCCAACCATTGGTTTGCTCGGTGAGCCAGCGCATGTCGGCTTTGCCGGCAAGCTCTCCTGGCAACAACGATGGTTCTGGGTAAGCGTCTTGGAGGTATTCGGAAATTACAGTCGATTCCGTAAACAGCTTCTCTCTATCGCGCAAGGCTGGCACCTGGGCAGCTGGATTTAGCTTTTTAAAGTCAGGGTTGAATTGATCACCTGCCTGAAGATCAAGGATGATGCTCTCAAAGGCGATGTCTTTTTCCGCCATCACAAGACGAACTTTCTGGGCATTTGTCGAAAATGGATTATCGTACAGGGTGAGCATTTTATATCCTTTAAAGGTAGCCAAATGCTTGGACCAGTGTCTATTGTTCACCAATAAGCACGAACCGGCAGCATTTGTCCCAGCGAAATTCGGCGACGAGAACTATGCTCTCGGAGGTCACGTAATCAACCCGATGCCAGAGTAAGTTGCCCGATACATCTCCTGAAAATGCTTATCAACGGTCGTCTCGGGGTATGTCGGCGTAACCCCATCTTCCAGGCAAGTGGAAATACAACGGACCGGATAATCTGGATTGCCCATATAAAAAAACGGCACCGAATATCTCTCCCGGCCTGACATATTTACAACTCGGTGCAGGGTGGAGCGATAGGTATCATTAGTCCAACGTGCCATCAAATCTCCAAGATTGACGACATAGGACTCTGGCAAAGGTTCCGCATGAATCCAACCATCTCGCTCGTCCTTCACCTGAAGTCCACCACACGTATCCTGCATGAGGAAAGTCAGTGTGCCAAAATCTGTATGCGCGCCACATCCCATTTCACCTGGATCTGGATTTGCTGGCTGAGGTGGGTAGTGAAGCAGCCTGAGAGTTGCTACTTCATTCTGGCAAAAGGGAGCAAAATGATTTTCTGCCAAACCGAGCGATAAGGCAATTCCCCTCATCATGAGACGACCGAGATCCACCATTTTCGAGTAATAGACCTCCATCACTTGTTGGAAATTAGGTAAGGTGTCGGGCCATTGGTTGGGCCCATGACCAAACTTACCAGCAACCACCATGGGATCGTCTGCCATTCTGTGACGGCCAATATAAAACCCCTCTTTTAAGTCAGGCGGAGCATTGGCATCTAGGGACTGGGCTTGCAACGGCTCGTAGCCTCTATTGCATGCTGAGAGTTTAAGATGGATTTTACTTTTTTCACCTGCCGGCAATTCGAAAAAGGAGACGCTCTCCCGAATAACGGCTTCCCTCAGATCTTGGGGAATGCCATGTCCGATGACATATAGAAACCCCTTGTCTGCGCATGCCGCGCGCAACTCTTCACCCACAGTCTCTCTGTCTGCCAATTCGGGGCTTCGTAATCCCGAGATATCAATAACAGGCAGGGCCTGGGCTTTCAAAGGCCGCGCTCTCAATTTTTGATGAACCAATGCAAAATTCTCATTACTGGGTACATGTTGCAAGAGGGCCTGTTTAACATCGTAAAGCCTGAATCTGGTATTCAGTCTCGCCGGGCGTCTGAGCCATCTTTGACGTACCTTACAAGACACTTGAGCTAGTGAGTATCAACTTTAATGGGGAATGTCTGTTTATCCAGCTATTAATTAAATATTAGATTATGGTCTCTCTTGGAACGCTCAGAGGCCATCGCGATGTGGTTTGTCAACTTTTGACGGAATAGAGGCACAAGGCCACCAGGCCGTTTCTTTTTTTTGGATATATGGACCGAGAACCCAGGCAACTTGACGGTCCGTAATAGGGCGAGTAATGCCTGATCGAGCCAGCCGACCAAGCGTCTATCATTTATCCCGACCTAACGACACGCTTGCAAAAAAGTACAGTTTGAATGGCCGGCAGGCTGTTGCTCAAGTTTGAGGTATTTAACAAAATTTGATTAAATCTAAGGACGATTTAAGGCGGCTCAAACCACGCTAGATAGCAGACATTAGCATTTAGCAGAGGTGACGGCCAATAAACGACAAAATATTATAAATCGTGCGGGAAAATAGCAGTTTTGTGGGGCGACAGGAGGTCGCCATTGCATGCCACTCGAAGCGTTCAGTCCGACATCCAGTGTTGTGGGCATACTTACCGGTGGCGTTACAGCCGTGGACCGGTCTTTGTTGCTCAGCCACGGCACCGCCCAGACGCAAGCAGTTCAAAGCATTCAAAATAATTTTGGCTCTCGCATTGATGCAGCACTCGCTAAACTTAACAGTGCCAACGCCACACCTCTCACGGATGCGCTGCGCCGCGACCAGGCCGTTTTAACGGGCAGGAAAGAACGCCTCAACGACTCAATCGATGTAGTCAATAAATCCCTGGGCCAATTCCAGTATCTAAAAAATCACGTATATTATCTGCGATCGCAGATTACGGCCCTTGAGAACGGTAGCATTAGCGCCTCCGCACTGGCGGAGGACTGGGATAACAAGCTCAGAAAGATCAACCAGCTGACTCTGGCGGCAGATCACGCGTATAAAGATGGTGGCCAATATTACCACAAAAACCTTATTTCAGCGATGTCACGGACCAGCTTTCAACCGCAAAGCTTTTTTGCCCCGTATAATTCAAACGGAGACACGCACCTCATTACCGGCGTCTATCTGGGCGTGGACTATTACCTCACCGAGACCAGCCCCGGCACCGAATTTTGGAATTCTGATACTGCGCGGCTGACGAATGAAACGGCAACGGGCACGCTCACCGAATACACTTCCTATCCGGATACGCCGAGCGGCAATACAGAAGACGTCACAACCATCAACTTTACCGACTTCACCGATAATGCCAGCGGCAACGATATAGTCACGTTTAAACGCGCTGATCTGACAGATGTGACGGCCTCCATTACCCGCGGTGGTCTTGGGCTTTTGGACGCATGGCTATATGACGATTTTCAGACCTCTGTGGATGCAAACGCGATTCGGCGGGCGAAAGCTGACCTAGAAGTGGCAGAAGGCCTGATCCTTAACACGGAGGCAGATTTTAAGGCCGATCTGCAAACTCTCCAATCACGATCCACCCTTTTTGACGCTCTAATAACCGGCATCGAAAAGGAGATTGATCAGCGGCTGATAGATATCCAGGGCGATGCAGAGGCCGAACTGATCGCTCTGCAATTGGAATTTCAGGTCGCCCAATTCGGCTTCGCTCTCCTGGCATCACGAGGCAATACATTGATCTTTAGCCTCGTTTTAGCGCAAGACAGTAGAACAGGTGATGTGGTGGGTTCAACTACTGACTTCGGCGAGGCTGTCGTCGGCTCCACTCTCAATATACGGGCTTAGTCACGCCCCATCTTCTCCAATACGTGGCGAGCGACTTTCTTCATTACAGTGGGCAACGCATGGTCCCCGAATTTTTCGACCTCACACCAAACGCCCCGGGGCTCACGCTCTTTGGGTGACCGGCCTCTGAAGACCGTAAGTTCGAGATGAAAATGAGTGAAGGTGTGCCGTACCATACCGGACACCATATGCCAGTCGGTTTTTATCGGGGCCGCCGCCAGTACCTCGTCATTTTGCCAGGTGCCTTCCACCCAGTCCGTAGAGGGAAACTCCATCATTCCGCCCAGCAGACCGCGCTCTTCGCGCCGCCGAATCAGAACACGTCCGCGCCGGTCTTCTAACCAGAAGGCAACCCCTACCCGTGTCGGTTTCTGTTTCTTAGGGACCTTTTTGGGGAAAGAGTCTGCATCACCCGCTCTAAAGGCCGCACAATGTTCCCGCCAAGGACACAGGGTACAGGCCGGGTTACGGGGGGTGCAGATTGTCGCCCCCAGATCCATGACGGCTTGCGCATAGTCGCCGCAACGGGACGCGGGCGTCACCGCCGCCGCTCGCGCCTTAATCGCCCGTTTGGCCCCGGGCAACGGCTCGGATATGCGGTATAATCGGGATATCACCCGTTCAATGTTCCCATCCACCGGTGTCGCGGCCCGGTCAAACGCGATCGCCGCGATGGCGGCCGCCGTATAGGGACCGATACCGGGCAGCGCCAGCAGATCCCTCTCCTCCGATGGAAACTGGCCGTTGAATTCTCCGTCCACCACTTGTGCGCATTTGTGCAGGTTGCGCGCGCGCGCATAGTAGCCCAATCCCTGCCAGGCATGCAGGACGTCATCCAGTTCGGCGGCGGCCAAATCAGTTACCGTGGGCCAGCGGACGAGAAAATCCTCGAAGTATCCTTTGACTGTCGCCACTGTGGTCTGCTGCAACATAATTTCACTCAGCCACACCCGGTAAGGGTCGCTTCTCGCGCCCGCGTGGGCTCGCCATGGCAGCACACGCTGGTGGCGATCATACCACCCCAGCAGAATAGCCGGTAAGTCACTGATCGATCTGTTCATGCCCGGACAGTAGCACAAAATTAACGTGTCGTTGCGTTTGATCGATGGGCCCGTTACCCTTGGAAAATGACCATTCCGCGAAAAAAATTGAGAACCATCAGCGCCAACGTCGAAAAAATTACAAAACCAATTTTCGGCAAACGTGGCTTCGGAGAAGCTGCGATCGTGACCGATTGGCCGCATATTGTCGGCGCCACGCTGGCACGCCACACGATGCCCGAGCTAATCTCTTTTCCTCGCAGCGGACGGACGGATGGCACGCTGAAATTAAAAATCGACAGCTCAGCCCTGGCATTGGAACTCCAACACCTCACGCCACAGTTGATTGATAAGATAAACACCTATTTTGGCTGTGGTGCCGTCAGCCGCATTCAGATTGTACAAGGGCCGGTCCCGAAACAGCCACCGCCCGATAAAGGACCTGAACCAATCCCGGAGGGTGCCCGGCGAAAACTTGATCAACGGTTGGCCTTTGTCTCGGACCCGAACCTTAAAGCGGCGCTCTCAGCCCTAGGCACTCAACTTCTCAAGAATTAGAGGACCAGCCAAGAGGCCTTTAGGCAACCTGTTCCCGTAACAGGTTGAGTTTTGCCAGCATCTCCCGGTCTGAGATCACAATCATATGCGCGGTGTCTGTGGCGGACCGATGCCATGTCCAGGCCCAGTGCGGGAGTGTGAAAACATCTTTCGGCCCCCACGCAATCTCTTGGTCTCCGATCTCACTGACCCCCTCGCCATCCAGCACGATGGCAACGGCATTGGATGTCGTCCTGAGTTTTCTCGTGGCATGCCCTTTCTCAAGTGCGATGGCTCTGGTGTCCAGCGTTGGCGTTAGCGGACTGCCGTCCATGGGATTACAATAGGCTACCGTCCGTGACCCGTCAGATTCCGCAGGCGCAGCATCCATCGTCGCCACAACCTCGGACCAGGGGTATCGTAGCCGGGGCGAATGCCGGACCGCCGCCGCGGTACTCACTGGAATTAGGCCACCTCTCGAAAAAGCATCATCTGGCAATGTCGAGATATTTTCCGGGAAGGTGTCGACCGGCCCCATATCACCGAAGACGGCATCCAGCTTGGCAACGAGGGGAAGGTCCAGAATATCAAGCCAGACCGCGCGCGCGTCGCTATCATTTTCGTGGCAATGCCACGTCCAGTTCGGGGTAATAATGAGGTCCCCATTATGCATATCGCACCGCTTGCCATCGACGAAGGTGGCCCCGCCGGCGCCTTCTAAAATGACCCGGGTGGCCGCTGGCGTATGACGGTGTGGAGAGGTTTTTTCTCCGGGCAGAACGCATTGATAGGCTGCGACAATGCTCGGAGACGTGGCGGGCGGGCCATCTAAGTGCGGATTGTCCAGAATAAGCACTCGGTGATCGGCGGCTTCTCCCGTCACAAGATCGGCGGATTTCTCGATCACCGGCAACATTTCAGACCATCTCCAGATGACCGGTGGCGGGACCCTATTGGGTTCTTCAATCACCAGCGTCTGATAGATTTGCCAGAGGGGCGCAAGCTGGTTTTGCGCAATTTCGGTGAGAAACGTCTCCTGCGGGTCGGGCGGAACCCGCTTGCCATCATCCATAATCAGACCTCCTGAAATCTCGGGATAACCTGTTCGCCGAACAGCTTAACCGACCTCTCGGCATCCTCATACGCCATATTGTCATAAAGCACCTGCATTGAGACTTCATCACACCCGCCCGTGGCGTCATTGAACGCGCGCAATTGCTCCTCGATATCGTCCGGCGTACCGACGAAAGCGGCCATGCTCTCGATCTGCGACTCGAGTGTTTGCGCCGCAATCTTTTCGCGCATTTTATCGTAATTTTTATAAGCATCCGAAGGCGAGCCCCCGGCATATTCGGACATGGCGTTAGCAATCGAGGCAAAATGCCCCTCGATACGCGGCTTGGCGATGCGCATGGCTTCGTCACGGTCCTCGTGGCAATACATCATGACTGCCATCATAAGTTTGGGTTTCCCCGCATGACCCGCTTCCGCCCAAGCGTCGCGATAGATCTTCATCAACGCCATGGGATCGGATCCCACACCGGGAATGGCCATAATTCCGTGTCCCATTTTACCCGCTCGCTCGAAGGACGCGGGGGTCCCCACAGCGGCGACATAAAAAGGTGGCCGGGGAGATTGAGTTGGCCTGGGGTGGGTGGTCACATCGGAGAAACTGTGGAACCTCCCTTTACATGTCACATTTTCCTCCTCCAGCAGCTTTTGCACCTGCTCGATGCCCTCTTCAAACCGGTCAACACTCTCGTCAATATCCACGTCAAAATGCCGGAACTCTTGCGGCAGGAATGCACGGGCAAATCCCACTTCCAGACGGCCGTTGCTGAGACCATCGAGCATGGCAATGTGGGAAGCAAGCTGGAGGGGATGGTTAAAAGCAGGCAGAACCGCGCCGGTGACCATGGTGGCCGTCTTTGTGTGCTGGCATGCCGCCGTCAAAAACATGAGCGGGCTTGGACTGTATCCTCCCCAATAGTGAAAATAATGCTCCACCGTTCGGACATGTGAGTATCCATAAACATCGCAATAGCTGATCAAACGCATGGCATCGTCATAATATGCAGCAGGCGATTTTTGAGGCTCCGTGACATCCGGAAAAAATTGAAAGCCAAAACGCACGCGACCTACTCCCATTGTTTATTCGCTAATCGGTCTATTTACTATCACCGGTATTGCGGCAAGCCTTACCGGTAACGAGTCTGAACCTTTGGGGACCGAGAACCCGAAATACACTCGTTTCGCCAAAAATTAGCCACATACCCCGCTTAGTTTTCAACTATCCAATCAGACAATGGTCAAATCAAGATGAAAGGCAAAAGTTATCCCCAGAAATATGGTATATTGAGACCTTTGATCGCTTGTCGAGTGGTTTTGCCCAATTTATAATTAGCAACATGTAGTGGTCAGGAGGCAAATTTGCCCAAAAATATAGTCAAAAAGACCGTTTTAGCGGTGGCAGGCCTGATAATGGCTGGGGTTGTCATAAGTGTCATAACAGACAGCAGAGCTGACGCTCAATCGTTACCGACGGTTGAGAAAATGACGGCTGAAAGGTCGCTAGGCAACCAAAACGCCAAAGTGACCGTCATAGAATACGCCTCTTTGACCTGTCCGCATTGCGCGGCGTTCCACCGGGGACCATGGCCGAAGATAAAAAAGGAATATGTGGACACGGGGAAAATCAAATTTATTTTCCGCGATTTTCCACTCGATCGCATTGCACTTGCTGCATCAATGATTGCGCGTTGCGCGCCGGAAGAGAGATATTTTGGCGTGATTAACCTGATGTTCGAGACGCAGGATACCTGGCGTAACGCGGCTAACCCACAGGCCGCGCTTGAGAGCATTGGCCGGCTTGCCGGCATGCCGTCGGAAACTCTTCAGGTATGCGTCCAAAACCGTGCCGTGTTTGACGCTGTCATGAAACAACGGAACGACGGAGACAAAAAATTTAAGATAGAGTCGACACCGACAATCTTGGTGAACGGTCAAAAGATCAAAGGGAGTTTGGACATCGGGCGTTTTCGAGAGGTGGTAGATCATGCATTGGCCGACGCACGCCAATAGACTGCGTCAGGAAATTAAATAAAGCGCCGGAGAACCCGTCTAATTTTGGTATGTATTTGAACTGGGGACACGGAAGAAAGTGCAATTTACCAAACTCCGACTATCTGGCTTTAAATCATTTGTCGACCCGACGGAGCTAGTCATTGAGTCGGGCGTGACCGGCGTTGTCGGTCCCAATGGGTGTGGAAAATCGAACCTCGTAGAAGGCCTAAAGTGGGTCATGGGGGAGACCTCTGCCAAGCAGATGCGCGGCAGTGAGATGGACGACGTCATTTTCTCGGGTTCAGCAAACCGGCCAGCCCGCAACATCGCAGAGGTGGGTCTGGTCCTGGATAACACGGACCGAACGGCACCCGCACAATTTAATGATTACGATGATTTGGAAGTGACGCGAAGAATTGAGCGGGAAAAAGGCTCAAACTACAAAGTTAATGCTAGAGATGTCCGGGCTCGGGACGTTCAACTTCTGTTCGCAGACCAAGCGTCTGGTGCACGATCCACAGCACTGGTAAGTCAGGGCCATATCGGGCGAGTGGTTTCAGCCAAACCAACGGACCGGCGAAAGCTTCTTGAAGAAGCTGCCGGCATCACCGGCCTCCATTCCCGACGCCACGAGGCGGAACTCCGGTTGAGAGGTGCAGAGACAAATCTAGAACGTCTCGACGATATCATGATTACCCTGGACGCGCAGATGCAGAGCCTGCGGAAACAGGTGCGCCAAGCCACGCGCTACCGCAACCTCAACGACCACATTCGCAAGGCCGAGGGGACGTTGTTTCTTATTCGTTGGACGCATGCATCTGAGGAGATGGCCGCAACGCAGCGTTTGTTGGAAGAAGCCGAACGGTCTGTGGGAGAAATGACGCGGCTCACCTCGCAAGCAGCAACAGCGCAGGCAGAAACTGCGAGCGGCCTTCCCAACCGAAGGCAAGCGGAAGCCGAAGCAGCAGCAGCCTTGCAACGACTCACAATGGCACGCGAAAATCTCGTGCAGGAAGAAAGCCGCCTCGAAGCGGCCCGCCAGGAGACAATCACCAGGCTTCACCAAACGCAACAGGACATGGAGCGAGAGAGATCTCTCGTTAATGACACCAACGCGGCAAATGCCCGGCTGGAGTTGGAGCGAAGTGAAATTGCGGGCGCCGGCGAAGATCACAATGATGACCTGGAAACGGCATCACGAGAGCTTGAGGCCGCGCGGACCACTTTTGAGGCCCAAGATGCAGAGGCGTCAAGTGCCATGGAACAGCTGGCAGCGGATGAGGCCAGGCGTGGAGACCTCGTTCGGCGAAACGGTGAGTTGGAAACTCGCGTTGGTCGCCTGCGCGAAGAGAAAGAGAAGCTCGGCAGTCACATAGAAGCCCTGGAAGAAGGAGCCCAGAACCAGGGGGACCTGAAGAAAGCAACGAACCAGCTAACCCAAGTGACCAAAGAACTTGACGAAGCGCGAGCCCTGGCATTAACGGCAGAAACCGAGCGTATAGACGCGATGCAACTCCTAACCGAATGCCAAGAAAGTGCCCGCAAAACGCTCGCCGATTTCACGCGCCTTAGCGCGGAGGAGAGAGCCCTCGCAGAGCTCTTAGAGACTGGCGATCCCGACCTTTGGCCACCTCTCGTTGACGCGCTCAATGTGCAGATTGGGTATGAGGGTGCCCTCGGCACGGCCCTCGGTGACGATTTGTCAGCAGCAACCGATGAGTCGGCACCTGTCCACTGGGCAGGGGTGCCCGCCTATCAATCCTCACCTGCTCTTCCCACCGGCTCTGCCCCACTCAGCGATTATGTCTCTGGTTCTGCCGCTCTCGTCCGGCGACTGAGCCAAGTAGGTGTGGTGAACGACAGTGAGACAGGTCGGCGGTTGGCGCCAGAACTCAAACAAGGGCAACGTCTGGTCGCACTGGATGGCGGTTTTTGGCGCTGGGATGGCTATACGGCGAGCTCGGATGCACCGGCGGCAGCGGCCGTCCGGCTCGAACAACGCAATCGGCTGAACTCCGTGCGGTCTGAACTTATCCGGGCCGAATCATTAACCAACGACGCCGAAGACAAGCAATCCACGGCCAAGGCCCGCTTGGAACAAACAACATCCCATGAGTCCGAGGCCAAAGATCGAGTTCGCGCAGCAGAGGCCCACCTCACCAGAACCCAAAACCAATACAGTGAACTTCTCCAAAAGACGGCGGAGACAGACAGTAAGATCGCCGCACAGCGCGAAGCATCCACCCGCGTGCTGAATGATTTAACAGAGTCGGAAGCCGCACTCGTCGAGGCCGCGAAAACGCTGGCGGCACTGCCGGAATTGGCTGCTGGCCGCGAGTCGGTAACCCGGCTCCGAGCCCTCGCGACAGACGCCAGAACGTTGCTGATTGACGCGCAGAGTGCCTTTGATGGATTGCAAAAACAGGCGGTCCAGCGTGCCCAACGACTTCAAGTAATTACCGACGAACTTGCCTCCTGGACGGAACGGCGGAAAAGGGCCGAAGCGCAATTGGATCAGCTAGAGGAACGGCAACAGCAACTGACAGAAGAGCAGGCGCGTCTCTCGGCCCAACCGGACGCCATCGAGGCTCAGCGCCTGGACCTGGAAAGCAAGATTGAAGCTGCGGAAGAAAAGCGCAAGGAGGCCGCTGACCGATTGATCGAGTCGGAAACTAAATTGGCGGAAACTGATAAGGCCCTTCGCGAGTCTGAGGCTCGTCTGGCTAGTGTTCGGGAAGAACGCGTTCGTGCCCAGTCGGGCGTAGAACAATCCAAGCAAACCCTCGATTCATTAATCGAACGAATGACAGATCGCCTCAATTGTGGGCCAGAGGCTCTACGAGACATAGCGCAATTGAGAGAAGACTCGGTACTACCCGAATTGGACAACGCGGAGAATAGGGTCGAACGCTTGCTGCGGGAACGGGAAAATATGGGTCCGGTCAATCTGCGCGCAGAGGTCGAATCGCAGGAACTTAATGAACAGATAGAGGGTTTGAATCTTGAGAGGGATGACCTCCTCAGAGCCATCGACAAGCTGCGCCGCGGGATCAATGATCTAAATCGCGAGGGTCGCCATCGCCTGTTGGACTCCTTCAAGGAAGTCGATAAGCATTTCCAGGAACTGTTTGTTCGTTTGTTTGGCGGAGGCCGGGCCCACCTGACTTTGACCGAGTCTGATGATCCCTTGGAAGCTGGGATAGAGATAATGGCGAGTCCCCCAGGCAAGCGGCTGCAAGTCCTGTCTCTCTTATCGGGGGGTGAGCAGGCTCTCACTGCGCTGGCACTTCTCTTTGGCGTATTTCTGACCAACCCGGCCCCAATTTGTGTGTTAGACGAGGTGGACGCCCCCCTTGACGATGCAAATGTTGACCGGTTCTGTACCATGGTCGAAGAGATAGCAAAATCCGCCTCCACGCGATTTGTAATCATAACGCACCACAGAATGACAATGGCACGTGTAAACCGACTATACGGCGTTACCATGGGCGAACAGGGCGTCTCTCAACTGGTCTCCGTGGACCTCGGTCAGGCAATGGAACTGCGCAATATCGCCTGACGGATAGAGCTATTTTTTTCATTATTTACAACCACTTAAAGCTTCCCGATTGCTTCTTGACAGGGTCAAATGTGGGCTATAAGGTCCGACGCGAATCCAATAGCGAGTTGATGCCCGAAAGGAGCTAACAGTCGATTGCCCAATCATGCAGAGGGGTAAACTCATTGATTCGAATGGCGGGGCGCCCCAGCAATGAATGAGGATACAAATTTACAGTCCGAAGAGGACTTTGATACGCGTTTGCGGCGCGCCCGAGGAGATGACGGGAACGACGGACGCAACGGAAAATCGGTTGACAGCCAGACCGGAAAAGGAATGGCCTTTCGCATCGGCACGGAAATTGTCGTTGCCGTCGCAGTCGGAGGCAGTATTGGATTTTTGATCGATACCTGGCTTGATATGAGGCCCTGGTTCTTGATCATTTTTTTGTTGCTGGGAAATGCGGCAGGGCTATGGAATGTCTTTCGTATCACCAACAACCAGGGATATGCCGCCGGGTTCGAGAGTTCGAAACGTCGGGAAAATGAGAAATCTAAAGGCCCGGAAGACGGGTGACAGACATAGGAAAGAAACGTGGCCGAAGCTAATAACCCGCTTGCGCAGTTTGTGATTCAGCCCTTGATACCGATTAAGTTGGGGGAATTGGATGCCTCGTTCACCAACTCCTCGCTTTTTATGGTGTTGACTGTTGTGGCGGCAACCACGCTGATGGTGCTGGCCGTACGGCCCCGCGCTGCAGTACCGGGACGCTGGCAATTGCTGGCAGAATTGAGTTACGAGTTCATTGCGAAAATGGTCAGCGACAACATTGGGAAAGAGGGGAAACCATATTTTTCCTTCATCTTCACCATTTTTATGTTTGTCCTATTCGGTAACTTTCTTGGGATGCTGCCCTACAGCTTCACCTTTACGAGCCATATCGCCGTCACTCTGACCATGGCGCTTGTAATATTTTTGCTGGTGACCGTTATTGCCTTCGTGAAGCATGGTATGCATTTTTTTTCTTTCTTCTTACCAGCAGGCGTGCCGATCTTTCTGGCGCCACTTATGATCGCAATTGAAGTGATTTCCTATTTCACTCGCCCGTTCAGTCTGAGCATTCGGCTTTTTGCCAACATGATGGCCGGTCACACATTGCTAAAAGTGGTTGGCGGATTTGTATTCCCCCTCGGTCTTCTCGGGATTGTGCCAGTAGCGGGACTAGTGGCCATTACCGGTTTGGAGTTTTTGATCGCGTTTTTGCAGGCCTATATCTTCACAATTCTGACCTGTATTTACATCAATGACGCGATAAATTTGCATTAATAGGTTTAACAGTTTGGGGCTCTGGCCTCTTTGATTTACGAAAGGAAGTAAAACAATGGACGTAGAAGCAGCTAAGCTCGTCGGTGCCGGTCTTGCCACCCTTGGTTTTATTGGACCCGGCGTCGGGATTGGCCTAATCTGGGCGGCCCTGATTAACTCCGTTGGCCGTAACCCGGCCGCAGCCGGAGCCATCACCACGACGGCTTGGGTGTCCTTTGCGCTGGTTGAGGCGCTCGCAATTTTTGCCTTGGCCATCGCCTTGCTGATCCTATTCGGCTAACCCCTGGTACAAGCCAATTAGATAGCAAGGATGGCTGAATAAATGCCTCAGTTAGATTTAGCGGGTTTTCCGTCTCAGATCATCTGGCTGGTCATCACGTTTGTCATTTTATGGCTGCTGATGGCAAAAATCGCCCTTCCCCGCGTGGGTTTGGTTCTGGAAGAAAGACAGAAGAAGATCGACGAAAATCTGGATCTGGCGGAAAACCTGCGCGATGAGGCGCAAGGTGCCCTCGATGCCTATGAAAAATCGATCGCTGACGCAAAAGATAATGCCCGCGGTTCTGTTACAGAGGCCGTAAGACAGATGTCAGATAGCGCTCAGGCCCGGCATGCTGAAAAAAGCGAAGAACTAGCTGCGGAGATCAAGGAAGCAGAAGCGCGCATCGATGCGGCCAAACAGGAAGCCATCTCCGGTCTTCAAGAAGCCGCTGCCACCGTGGCGTCTTCCGCTGCTGAAAAGTTGATCGGTGCGTCACTCCCCTCAGACGCTGTCCGTCAGGCGGTGAACACGGCAATGAAGGAGAGAAGTACGTGATTTCCTCAGCCATCGCGCAAACCGCTAACGGCGCTGGACAAGCCGTTTCGGTCCTCAACAACCCCTCTCTCTGGGTTGCGATTTCGTTCATTTTGTTCCTGGCCCTTCTTGCCAAACCGGCCTGGAAATTCATAACCTCGTCCCTCGATAAAAAAATTAACGAGATCCGCACGAAGATAGAGGAAGCTACCAAATTGCGCGAAGAGGCTCAGGACATATTGGCAGCCCATAAACGTAAATTATCGGACGCCGAAAAAGAGGCTGATGACATTATCAATCAGGCTCGCGAAGAGGTTCAGAGGCTCAGGACAAGGTTGACGGAAGACCTGGAAAACGCCCTGCAGCGGCGTGAGAAACTAGCCATGGACCGGATAGCTCAGGCGGAAAACGATGCCCAGGAGGAAGTGCGGGCGCTCACCACAGACATTGCATTGGCGGCAGCACGCAGTCTTCTGGCGGATGCCGTCCGGAATGATAAGGCGGATGCGCTGATCAACGATGCGATCACAGAACTGCCGGAAAAACTAAATTAGATGGGGAGAACATCAGTCATTCTAAACCCAGTCTAAAGCAACAACAGCAGTGGCAGTGATCTTGGGCCGGTCTCGACTCCTAACCGCTGTGCGCTCAATACGTGCCGTGTTATCACCTTTGATAACATGCTGGAGAAGAGAACCTGCCCCAACTCTTTTTTGGAATCCTGGTGTTCATTTGACCTAGTATGAGCATGCCGATCTTAACAAGCCGCGTGGTCAATCCCTGATAAGCGCGGGTTATCATCTTTCTTTGTTTATAGGCTTCCAATTGCAAGAGATTTTGATAGTTTTACGGCAACTGGAAAGCCTCACCGGAGCCAGTGAGCATTACTGCAATAAATAGACGACAAAAATATTTACGTGATGAGTGGTGATGTCCTTAAAACGGGAGCCAAGCACGACGGCTTTGCGGACATCAAATTTTTCAATGACCTGACCTGCCGATAGTTTACAAGCCGACGTGTTTTGGAATTGATAGTTACGTTGGTCCGGTAATCAATAGTCAATCAGCGCCAACCAGTCGGGCTCACTCAGAATGGTCACCCCCAATTCTCTCGCTTTCTTGGCTTTGGATCCCGCATTAGCGCCCGCCACAACGTAGTCCGTCTTTTTAGACACGGAACCCGCGACCTTGGCCCCCAAGGACTCGGCTTTAGCCTTTGCCTCTCCCCGGGTCACAGAGTCCAACGTACCGGTGAACACAATGGTTCTGCCGGCAACGGACGAGGCCGTATCAACTTCCGCTTCGAACGATGTGATATCCAACTCCCCGGCCAAATCGTCCAAGACCTCCAAGTTATCTGGCCAGGCAAAAAAGCTAGTCAAATCATCCGCAACACCCGTCCCGATGCCATCAATGCCAGTAAGCTCTGCATATGCAGCAGACGCCAGGTCTTCAGCGGCGATCATGGCTTCACGCCATGCCGCATACGTCCCATATTGTTTTGCCAACAAACGACCCGTTGCCTGCCCTACCTGACGTATGCCCAACGCATAGATAAATCGCTCCAGGGAAACGGCGCGACGCTGATCAATCGCCGTTGTCAGATTTTGAGCTGATTTTTCACCCCATCCCTCGCGCTCTTGGATTTTTTCTAGATGGTGGTGCAGGCGGAAGATGTCCGCGGGCGTTTTGAGCAACCCATCTTCCCAAAACATGATGATGTGTTTTTCCCCAAGCCCTTCAATATCAAGAGCTCCCCGAGAAACAAAATGTTTGAGCCGCTCGATAGTTTGGGCCGCACAGACCAGACCGCCTGTACATCGGCGGGCCGCCTCTCCTTCATTGCGAACGGCCGCACTGCCGCAGACGGGGCAATTTTCGGGCATGACAAAGGGCACGGCATTCTGCGGCCTCTTATCCCGGACATTCTCCAACACCTGCGGGATGACGTCGCCGGCGCGCTGAATAACAACGGTGTCACCGATGCGGATATCCTTTCGCGCGATTTCATCCTCGTTGTGCAACGTCGCGTTAGACACCACCACACCGCCGACCGTGACCGGCACTAATTTTGCCACCGGCGTCAACGTGCCGGTGCGCCCGACCTGAATATCAATATCATTAAGCACTGTTTGTGCTTTTTCCGCTGGGAATTTATGGGCAATAGCCCAGCGGGGGGCTCGGCTGAGGAAGCCAAGCCGGTCCTGCCAGTCAAACCGGTTAACCTTATAAACCATCCCATCAATGTCATAGTTGAGGGCGGCCCGCTGACCTCCGACATCCCGGTATACGTCCATTAGACTGGAAAGGGAGGTGCACAGTCTGGTCAACGGATTGACATCAAACCCCCAGCCTTTGAGCCGTTGTAAAAAATCCCATTGGCTGTCTGCAATCGGCTCGCTGACATCCCCCCATGCATAGGCGAACATTTTGAGAGGACGGGTGGCTGTAATGCTAGTGTCTAACTGGCGCAGGGAACCGGCTGCGGCGTTACGGGGATTGGCAAAGACTTTGCCACCGGCTTCCATTTGACGGGCATTCAGCACCTGAAAATCCTGCTTGGTTAAATAGACCTCGCCCCTAACTTCAAGCACATCAGGCACCTCCCCGGAGAGGATGAACGGAAATTCCCGGAAGGTTCTTACATTGGCCGTAACATTTTCGCCAACGGTGCCATCACCCCGAGTTGCGGCTGTCACGAGCCGTCCTTTTTCATAGCGAAGCGAGAGTGACAGGCCATCGATCTTGGGCTCTGCGACCATCTCAAGTGGTATGCCTGGATCGTCTTTCAATTCCTTCAGAAACCGCCGCACCCCCTCGACAAAGTCAACCACCTCTTCCTCGCTGAAGACATTACCCAGAGACAGCATCGGTTTAACATGGCTGACCTTTGAAAAGCTCGCCGTCGCAGCCGCGCCGACACGGTTTGAGGGACTATCCGCGCGGATCAGATGGGGAAAAGCGGCTTCAATGGCCAGATTGCGGTTGCGCAACTCATCATAGGCAGCATCGCTGATAACCGGAGCATCCTCCTGATGATAGGCACTGTCGTGAGAGGTAATTTGTTCCGCCAGCGCAGCCAACTCGGCGATCGCTTCCAGCTCTGACAACTGATCAGCAGGTATATCCCGGACGCCATTCATGCCCTTTTTCCCGAATTTTCGCCAGCCAGTAATTGTCCTGCCGCGGCACGCGCTGCATCCGTGACCTCTGCACCTGCCAGCATGCGAGCAATTTCTTCCTTCCGCGCATCGGGATCCAGGACATGCACCGATGTCTGCATTGTGGCGCTGTAATCGGATTTTGTCACCCGCCATTGCTGATTTGCTACTGCTGCAACCTGTGGAGAGTGGGTAACTGCCATCACCTGTAAGTCTTCGCCTAAACGGGATAAACGTTGGCCCACCGCCGCCGCCGCCGCACCACCAATGCCGGCATCTACCTCGTCAAAAACAATACTGGGGACAGAATCCGCGTCGGCTAGAACGACTTTTAATGCCAGCATGATCCTCGCCAATTCGCCACCAGACGCGATTTTATGGAGCGGGCCCATCGCTGTATTCGGGTTGGTCTGGACTTCGAACGTCATTCGCTCACAGCCGTTTGCCCCCCAATCGCTCTCTTCGAGCGCCTCGATGTGAGAGCGAAAAATCGCCGCTTCCAATTTCAAAGGCGGCAACTCGGCCTGGACCGCTTGATCAATGGCCTGAGCAGCTTTCACGCGCCCTGCCGTTAAACGCTGTGCGGCCGCGACAAAAGACGCTCGCGCTTTTTGCGCCTCATGACGTAATTCCTCCAGGTTTTCCGTCCCTGAGTCCAGATTCTTAAGAGTGGCCTCAAAATGATGGCGCAGGTCTGGCAAACCCGCAACCTCCACACCATGTTTGCGGGCCAAAGCCCGCAAAGTGAATAACCGGTCCTCCACCTGTTCCAATTGGGATGGGTCGATATCAATTAACTCGGCGGCGGCCTCCAGTTCCGACACGCCATCTGTATACTCCACCAAGGCCCGGTCCAACGCATCGATTGCCGCATCCAGCTTGCCGCCCGCTTTGTTTCGGCAGCGTTCGAGTTTTTGCAAGGCCGACCGCAAGCTCGACTCGACACCAGTTCCCGAATTGAGATCTTCAAATGCCTCATTAAGACTTTGAACCAAATGTTCTCCGTGCATCATGACAATACGGGTCTGAGCCAATTCCTCTTCCTCATTTTCCTGCGGGTCTATGGCAATCAACTCATCCGCGGCATGTCTCATAAACTCCTCATCTTTTCTAGCAGTTTCAAGGGCTTTGATTGCACGCTTGAGCCCTGTTTCAGCGGATTGCCACAAAGCGTAACATTCAGCAACACGTGCAAGCTGTGGTCGCAATTTGCCGAAAGAGTCCACATAGTTGCCGTGCGTTGCTGGGTCTAAGAGCCCGCGAACCTCCAGCTGGCCATGCACCTCCACCAGATAGCCGCCAATTTGACGCAAAAAGCCAATACTTACTGGCTGATCATTAACGAATGCCCTGGACCGTCCATCCTGTTTGACCACACGCCGAAGAATTATAGCGCTACCCGTCTCAATGCCCTGATCCTCGAGTAACGACCTCAACATTGGATTATCGGGTGTCTCAAATTCCGCAGTCACCGTGCCTTGACTTTTTCCTTGGCGGACCAGATCCGCATCTCCCCGCATGCCAGTGGCCAGACCAAGGGAGTCTAATAAAATTGATTTTCCTGATCCGGTTTCGCCAGTCAGAGCGGACAGTCCTCCCTCGAAGTGCAGATCCAAGCGCTCAATGAGCACGACATTGCGGATTGAGAGCGTTTTAAGCAATTCGTAAGCCTCCACGTGGCCGGCTAAATCGAGTCAAAAACCCGCTAGAAGGGCCAGTACCACGGCGACTTTTTACGTTCTGGTTGGCGGATTTGTTTATTCTCAACAATTTCATAGGTATCTATATACCATTCGGTACCTGGAAAATTGTATCCCAATACAGCAGCTGTTTTATTGGCTTGATCTACCAAACCAAGAGCTAAATACGATTCCGTGAGACGGTGCAAGGCCTCCGGCACATGGGTGGTCGTCTGATATTTGTCAACAACCGCCCTAAACCGGTTAATCGCCGCGAGATATTGGCCCTGGCTCTCATAATAACGTCCAATCTCCATCTCCTTACCGGCCAGATGATCCCGCGTTAGGTCGATCTTCAGTTTTGCATCCCGGGCATACTTACTGCGAGGAAAGCGGAGAATGAGGTCGTTTAGAGAATTTAAAGCAAGCTCCGTAATTTTTTGATCGCGGCCAACATCTGAGATCTGTTCGTAGTAGCAGAGTGCCTTGAGATAAAACGCGTAAGGCACGCCCTTGTTTGATGGATGCAACTGAATGAACCTGTCCAGGATGATAATGGCCTCGTCATATGCATTTCCCTGATAATTCGCGTAAGCCGACATAAGCTGCGATTTGGTTGCCCACATCGAGTACGGATGCTGGAGATCCGCCTCATCGAAAGCGGCCGCCGCCGCGATGTAGTCGCCTGCTCTCAGCTTCTCGAGCGCTTTATTGTAGAGCTCTTCAATGGGTTTTTCCACATAGGCATTTTCGTTTTGAGCTGCGCACGCCGCGAGCAACATCAGAGTCACCATCACCGCAACTAATTTTTCCAGATGCACTTTAATCATTCTGGGCATGTTTCCACTATAGCCCGGCTCTCAACCCACACGCAGGCCTTCGACAACCTTCCCGGGCACATCAAGAGGCTCTACATTATTATGCGCGAATCGAAGGTCCTATTATTGAATATTAATATAGCATGCTTCTTCATCGGGCCATAGGCGTTTAACACATGCGTCGGATGCCAAATTGAGGGCTCACAGCCATATTAAGATTTCTTTGATAACAACTAACGGGCGGGCAAACTAATTGGCAACCGCGATCGGCCGAGCGGCCTCAACTGCCAGAGGATCATGATTTTCGGACATCTCCAAATCTGTTTCAGTCAATACCACCCGCCGCCAGGCCGACGTATCTGCAAATAACGCTTTGAGAACCTCGTTCGTCAAATGATGGCCAGCCTTAACGCCACGATAATGTCCTCGAATGGGCGCCCCGGACAGGTAGAGATCGCCAACCGCGTCTAGTACTTTGTGCCGGACAAATTCATCCGAAAATCGCAGACCGCCCTCGTTCAGAATTTTATCACCATCTACAATTACCGCGTTTTCCAGTGAACCCCCAAGTCCCAGTCCGGCAGCTCGAAGGGCCTCCACCTCATGGACGAAGCCAAAGGTCCGCGCGCGGGCAATCTCCTTTTTAAAACTCCCATTGACGAGCGGAATAGATATTTTCTGACGCGCAACCGCAGCATCGGCGAAATCAATTTCAAAACCGACGGAGAAACCATTGCTCGGCAAAAGCTCGGCAACTTTGCCATCCAGTTCGACCCGGACCGGTTTCAGTATTTCGATGACCTCGCGTGGCGCGTTCAACTCTTTGATACCGGCACACTCAATCAGAAAAATAAAGGGCTGCGCGCTGCCATCCATCACCGGCACTTCGGGCCCATCAAGCTCTACAACCAAATTATCGACATGCGCGCCAGACAAAGCCGCCATCAGATGTTCAACGGTCGCGACGGTTACACCCTCTCTATTACCTAACGTCGTACACATTCGAGTATCTACCACGTTATTCCAACAGGCTAAAACTTCAGGCGTTCCCTCTAGATCAATCCGTTTGAAAATGACGCCACTACCGGCGGGCGCAGGACAAAGCCTCAGGGAGACTGAACGGCCGGAATGCAGGCCAACTCCCGCACATTCAATTGAACGAGTGAGTGTTGTCTGATTTTGGGAAAGTTTAAGATCCTCCGCAATGTACATTGAGGAGGCATCCGGCCGATAAAAGGTCCCCATATTATGCATGCTTTTTATACACTAGTCCGGTTATAGAGGTGCTCTACTTTGTTCGATAATTTCCGAGTGCTTTCCGTCGAAAATGGTGGTTACTCGATTAAGCCCAAACTCTGTTCTCGCGACTTCACATCATACGCTAAACTTTGCCTCAACTATAAATACAGATGCCCTTCATGCCACTCAAATCACTAATTATTGCAGAATATTACCCTTGAACATGAGGAATTTTAATTTGCCTGACGGCGTAAAAATGCCGGAATATCCAGAAGGTCCTCCTCTTCTCGAGAATCACTCAGAATGCTCTCCGCTGGAAGGTCGTCAATGAGCGTCGGCTCTTCAATATCCGCCGCCACATCCTTTTCCAAGGATAGGCCTTCAACAGATACGGACGATGAAACAGAAACAGCATCACAGACCAACTCAGGTTGAAAGACTTGCTCAGAACTTGGCCGTGGAATGGTATCGATCTGAGCCTCTTTTTGGGACTTAGCTTCCGGGACCGGCTCTGATAATCCTGGAGACGCAGATTTTCGTTCAGAGGACGGTTTTACCCCTGTCTGTTCCCCATCAACGAGCGCCGGAGATGTCTCGGCTATAGTGGTTTCACCCGAGGGCAAGTTGGCTTGTGATTTGGCTGACTCGCCTCTAACGGTGTATCTCAACTCTGGCGCATCGGGGTTCCCTTCAATGCTGGAGGGAATTGGCTTAACTTCAGACGACTCAGTCGCCTCAGATGCCACGGCATCAAATGGCGTCGAATGCGCGGCACGTTCCTTGCGTTCGGCACGCCGCTCGCCGAGCGCCACACCCGTCACCCTCTCAAACAAACTCAGCCCAGCCTTTCTAGGGGGCTTAACCTCCGCTTTGCCATTCCCAGCGTTCATGATTTCAGCCGCTGCAAATGGATCCGCGGACTTATCCTTGTCCGCTGAGGCCTCTGCAGGCGGCGCGGGAATAAAGACACCTCCCTCGGTCACGGCTTCAGCGGGAGACCCATCTTGCAAGTCCTGATGCATCGGAGTAGCACGCGAGGAGTGCGCACCAGTTATCGTGGTCACATGGTCGATTAAATCCTGCTGCTCCGGCACAGTTTCTCCCGACAGAGATGTTTCTCCAGTTTGCGTTAAAAAGCGCTCTAACGTAGCCAACTCCGGCTCGGGCGAAATTTGCTGAGACTGAGCTGAGGCTGACTCAGCAACCGATAATGGCGCCGTTGAGGGGGCCGTTACGGGGGTGTTCGTGGGTATATCTGTGCGGTCTTTGACCTGGTGCAGATCCGACTTTGGACGCTCGCCGGCGGCAGTCTCAATTCCGGTGGCAACGACGGAGACTCGGACACGGCCCTCAAGGCTCTCTTCAAATGTCGATCCGAAGATAATATTTGCGTCTTCCGCGACCTCGTCCCTAATCCGGTTTGCTGCTTCATCCACCTCGAATAGCGTAATATCACTTCCTGCGGTTATGTTAATAAGGACACCTCGGGCACCAATCATGGATGTATCATCCAACAATGGATTAGCGATAGCGGCCTCGGCAGCCTCAATCGCTCTTCGCTCACCCTCTGCTTCACCGGTTCCCATCATGGCTTTACCCATTTCGCTCATAACGGATTTGATATCAGCAAAATCTAGATTAATGAGGCCGGGCATGACCATCAGGTCCGTGACCCCTCGGACGCCAGAATAAAGAACATCATCGGCCATCTTAAAATCGTCAGCGAAGGTCGTTTTCTCATTCGCAATACGAAATAAATTTTGGTTAGGTATAATAAGAAGCGTATCAACATATTGTTGCAGCTCCGCAAGTCCCTCCTTCGCAGTCTTCATACGGTTCGCCCCCTCGAATTGGAATGGCTTGGTCACCACGCCAACCGTGAGTATACCCTGATCGCGAGCGGATTTTGCGATCACTGGCGCGGCACCCGTGCCTGTTCCACCCCCAAGCCCTGCCGTGACGAACACCATGTTAGAGTCATGCAAGTGGGCCAAGATTTCCTCAAGGGACTCCTCGGCAGCCGCTTGCCCGATAGCAGGATTAGAGCCCGCACCTAGGCCTCTTGTCACTTCGGTGCCCATCTGGATGCGCCGCTCAGCCGAGGAATGGGACAATGCCTGAGCGTCAGAATTCGCAACAACGAACTCGACCCCCTCCAAACCCATTTGGATCATATTATTTACTGCGTTCCCACCCGCGCCCCCAACGCCAATGACAGTAATTCGCGGTTTAAGTTCCAGTGAGCCCGTAGGGTTTGGCACTGTTAAATTAATTGTCATTTCGACCTCCAAATCTCAATGTTACAACACCGTCAGTCAAGACGGGTTCTCCGACTGACAGACGATGCTTTCAAAAGTATGTTGATGCGCCATCTCCTGACGCCTTACTGACTTAAATGTTTTCACGTAACCATTGCCCCAGGCGGCCAAAACGGCCGACAGGCACCTCCAAAGACCGAGTTGACGGCACCACCGCTTCTGCCCGGTCAGACAAAGCAAAATCAATTAACCCGGCGCACACGGAAAAGGCCGGTCCATTAGCCGAGTCGGCCAAACCGGTAATATTCGCCGGTCGCCCGAGTCGGACTTGTTTATCAAGTATCGCTGACGCTAGCTCCGTAACGCCAGTCAATTGGCTGGCCCCACCTGTAAGGACAACTCGGCGTCCAGCAATTTTATTAAATCCGGTTTTATCCAACCGATCTCGGAGAAGCTCGAATATCTCCTCAATGCGGGGCCGAATAATGCCCACGAGCATCGAACGGGGGACTTGATTGGAGCCACTCTCTTCTTCGCCTACGAGAGGAATTTTAAAATGCTCCTGGTCATCTGAGGGCGTCGGATTGGCGCTGCCATATAATGTCTTCATACGTTCGGCATAAGCGACGGGGGCAGAGAGACCGCGGGCGATATCATTAGTCACGTGGGCACCCCCGACAGGAAGGCTATCAACAAACAGAACCTCACCGTCAAAAAAAACAGATATGGTGGTGGTGCCACCTCCCATATCAATGCAAATCGCACCAAGCTCTTTTTCATCAGCGACAAGACAAGACATGCCCGCCGCATAGGGCGCGATCGCGATTGACTCAATCTCCAAATGGCAACGGTGGATACAAGACTCCAAATTCCGCATAGAGCTCGCAGCAGCGGTCATGACATGCATATTGACGCCGAGCTGCTCACCAAACATACCGCGCGGGTCCCGGACACCCCGGTTACCGTCAATACTGTAACCTACCGGCAGCGTATGGATAACCTGGCGGTCAGCACTTTGCTGCGCATGCAACCAAACCGGGTCCAAAGCCCGCTTGAGGTCTGCATCCCCAATTTCGTGACCGGATATTGAGACGTCGAAAGAAATTAGCTTAGAGTCAGGCACTCCCCCAGAGATGCAAACCGTCACCGCACTGACATTTTCGCCTGCCATTTGTTCGGCGGCTTCTACGGTCATGCGGATTGAATGCTCCACGGCATCCATATCGATGATATTGCCGTTCCGAACACCTTGGGCAAGCTGGTGACCGATGCCGACAATTTCAATGCCACCTTCCGTCGTCGCCTGTCCGATAAAGCAGGCAATCTTGGTAGAACCCACATCGATCGCTGTCACCAGACCGCTGCGGGCACTATTTCTAATTTTAGTTCGTTGCGCCATGATTCTCTTAAGTGTTCCTCTCGATACCCCGTCTATTGAGTTGAGAGCCGGGCTTCACGCTGGGGATAGAGGCTTTTGCACCGCCTCGATAACTTCGGGCCTCACCACCCGGTGCCTGCCGAACAATGATACGGTCGGGCAAACGCAGATCGATTACGGAGATTTCCGTATCGAGCAGTTGGTGTCGGTCCTGCATTTCCGCTAATTGCACCCACGCGGCTATCGCATTAGCCTCCGGGAGCTTTACGTCGATCCTGTTTTCCAACTGCACATCCCATCTCCGTTCTCCGACCCAGACAGCTGCCTTAACCTTGCGCGCGAGCTCCGGTGCCACCGCCAATGTGTCCAGTAAGGCCGCGGTATTGCGGGGTGCATCTCTGCCCACCACCACGACCAGGTTGTTGAAACGGCTAATGTCGGATAACGGGATCAGATTTCCCCGGGTATCTATTAACGAAAAGCGCCCCTTATTCTGCCAAAGCGCGAGAGGACGTCTCTCTTCCAGCTTTAAATGAATTACGTTCGGTAGTTGTCGTTCGATTACCGCCGTTCGCACCCAGGGAAGAGAAATCACACGCGCGCGCGCCTGCTTGAGATCAAACGACAGAATAGGCGCCCCACGATCGAGCTGCAGGCTCGCCAGCAGCGCTGCCTTCTCCGTTTCAATCCGCCCCTCAACGAATATTTCACTAACTGAGAATCCCGCCTGGGCGGTCTTTACCACGAGACTTTCTTTTGTGGTATAGGCCAGTTTCTGGACCCAACCGGTCTGCCAGAGCCACCACGATCCTCCGCCGGACGTGGCAGCCGCGGCCAATATTGCAATGCTCACCAGCGAGGGTTGGCGCCACAGCGGTCTGACACGGCGCCTGGGCTGACCCTTTTTACGAGTGGCGCGGGCAGTCTTAGGCATCATCCGTCGCATGCCGCATGCTCCACCATCCAGGAAACCAGGTCTTCAAATGATATGTTCGCGTGGGCCGCTTGCTCCGGCACCAGCGAGGTAGGTGTCATGCCAGGCTGAGTATTTACTTCAAGCATATACAGGTTTGTGCCATCGTAACGCATATCTGACCGGGAGACCCCCCGACACCCCATGGTTTCATGGGCCAAAAGTGAAATTCGCCGGGCCTCTTCGTAAACGTTAGCAGACAGGTCAGCGGGGACTTGGTGTCGGGACCCACCCCGTGCGTATTTCGCATTGTAATCATAAAAGCCGTGCTGCGTATCGATTTCCGTCACATCAAGCGCACGGTCGCCCATAACGGCGACCGTGAGCTCCCGCCCCGCAATATATTCTTCCAACATCACCTGCTCGCCGTAGCTCCATTCGGCTGCGCCAGGATCAAAATGGTCGTTCTCATGAATAATAGAAACACCGACACTGGACCCCTCATTCAGTGGTTTTATTACAAACGGCGCATCCATTACGCCGCTGTTGGTCATCTCCTCCCGGGTCACTATTTGATGATCAGCCACCGTGATCCCGGCATCCTTCATCAGGCGTTTGGCCATTGGTTTATCCATGGCCAGCGCGGACGCCAAAACGCCAGAATGGGTGTAAGGTATATTCAATATGTTTAAGAGACCCTGAACGCAGCCATCTTCGCCATATCGCCCATGTAATGCGTTAAAAACGACGTCCGGCTTAGGATATAAACGGGAAAGCAAGCTGCTCATATCCCGTTGAACATCAATAGACGTGACCGTATAGCCGGCATTTGAGAGGGCATTCGCAACGGCCGCGCCACTTACCAGAGATACTTCGCGCTCGGCGGACCAGCCGCCCATCAAGACCACCACATGACTGCTCATGATACAAACTCCTGGGGTCCGGAAGCAGCATAGACTCCAATTCGTTTGATCTCCCATTCGAGAATAATGCCAGTTTGATCCTCGACCCGGCGGCGCACATCCTCGCCCAACCCCTCCAAGTCAGCGGCACTAGCATCCCCCTGATTGATAAGGAAGTTACAGTGTTTCTCCGAGACCTGAGCATTGCCGCGTCTCAGTCCCCGGCACCCGGCTTTGTCAATGAGTTCCCACGCCTTGGCACCCTTTGGATTCATGAAAGTACTGCCGCCGGTGGCTTGTTTGACTGGTTGGGAACGCTCCCGTTCCGCCTGAATTTCGGTCATCCGCCGCATAATGGCGCGACGATTGCCTGGTTGTCCTCGCAAGGTAGCGTCTGTGAAGATTACATCCACGCCTACACCGGTGTGGCGATAGCTGAACGCCATATCCTCTCGGGTAAATTGCACCTCATCTCCCGATCGACTAAGACCGCTCACCATCTCAACCATCTCGCCGATTTCTCGGCCAAAAGCCCCCGCATTCATTCGGATAGAGCCGCCAAGCGCGCCGGGAATGCCAGACAGAAACTCGAACCCGGCAAGGCCATGATCGCGCGCCGCGTTGGCAATTTTTAGATTTGGCGCGCCTGCACCGGCCTGAATCTGATTGTCTTCAGTCTTAATTTCTGAAAAACCGTTGCCGAGCCGGATCGAGACACCCGGGATACCCCCGTCCCGGATTAGGGTATTTGACCCAATACCGAGCGAAGTCACAGCAATCTCTCGCGGAAGTTCATATAGGAATGTCTGCAGATCATTTTTATCTGCCGGCCGAAATAAAACCTCCGCAGGGCCACCGACCCGGAACCAGGTTAACTTGGCAAGATCAGCGTTTTTAATCAACTGGCCCCGAACTTGTGGAAGACGCTTTATCAGGCGGTCTGGGAAGTGCTGCACGGCCATTACTCACGTGCCTCTCTCGCCCGGCGAAGGCGTGTTTCGAGTTCCAACGGCAATGCACTTGCCCACGCGGTAACGTTGCCAGCCCCGAGGCAAACCACCATGTCACCCGCTTCGGCCAGCCCAATGATCAGGTCGGGCAGACCCTCTGGCGCATCCAAAGATTTCACTTGCCGGTGGCCATGCGCTTGAAGGCCCTTTACCAGAGCTGTGCGATCGTATCCATCAATGGCGGGTTCACCGGCAGCGTAGACATCGGCGACAACGACAATATCCGCATCGTTAAAACATGTGCAAAAATCTTCAAAAAGGTCCCTCAGGCGCGTATATCTGTGAGGCTGGAACACAGCGATGATACGCCCATCGGGCGTGGCTGCCCGGGCTGCGTTCATAACCGCTGCGATTTCCACGGGATGATGACCATAATCGTCAATGACAGAAATGCCGCCTACCTCTCCAGTTTTTGTAAAACGGCGCTTGACGCCCTCGAAACCGGCCAGCGCTCTTTTTATAACCTCGTCTGACAAGCCCATTTCACACGCGACTGCGATCACTGCTAGCGCGTTGAGAACATTGTGCGCGCCAAACATGGGCAACTGTAAGTTAGTCAAGTGCCGCTTAGAACTGAGGGCCCGATCTGAAATGATGACATCAAAGGAGGAACCATCATCAACATTGTCAAAACGAGTCATCCGGACATCCGCCTGAGGGCTTCGGCCAAAGGTCACAATCTTGCGGTCCGACACCCGCGGGATCATCGCCTGAACCTCAGCATCGTCGATGCAAAGAGCCGCAAATCCGTAAAACG
This sequence comes from Rhodospirillaceae bacterium, assembly GCA_002723345.1. GTDB lineage: Bacteria > Pseudomonadota > Alphaproteobacteria > Rhodospirillales > UBA2165 > TMED167. Next base: position 6,506 of record PBNV01000039.1, on the reverse strand, counting down.
GTATATTCTCGACAAATCTGTGGAAAGCTGCTCGAAGATTATCGAAAGTGCCGTAATGATCCAGGTGCTCAGAGTCGATGTTGGTCACTACCGCGATGGTTGCGGGCAACTTAACAAAGGTACCGTCAGACTCGTCTGCCTCTACCACCATCCAATCGCCGTCTCCCAAGCGAGCGTTTGATCCCAAGGCGTTTATGATACCGCCGTTAATCACCGTGGGGTCCAGAGCCGCCTCCTCTAGAAGTGCTGCAATCATCGAAGTGGTCGTGGTTTTACCGTGAGTGCCGCCGACGGCGATCGACCATTTAAGTCGCATTAATTCCGCAAGCATCTCGGCTCGCCTAACCACTGGCATGAGGCGCTGTCCCGCGGCCACGACCTCTGGATTATTCGATCCAACGGCGGAGGACACCACTAGCACCTTCGCGCCCCCGAGATTTTCCTCCGCATGGCCGATGGCCACATTAACTCCCATGGAACGGAGACGCTTTACATTTGCACTCTCCGCAATATCGCTGCCCTGCACCGAATAGCCGAGATTGTGGAGAACCTCTGCAATTCCACTCATGCCAATTCCGCCGATACCGACAAAATGGAGGATTCCGATATCAAGGGGTAGGACCTTCATGCTACCTCTTCCACCCGGGGCTGTCGTCATTGTCGGAAACAAGCCGCAGTATTAGGTCTGCAAGTGCCGACCCCGCTTCGGCCCGGCCAGCTCGTTTGGCGGCCTCCGCCGCATTTTGGAGAGACCGTGGCATTTTCAATAATGTCCGAAGCCGATGAGCCAAGCTCTCTGCTGTGAGGGCCTCATCCGGGATCAGCCAGCCGCCGCCCGCTTCATCCAGAGCATGTGCATTGGCAGTTTGATGATCATCAATTGCATTGGGATAAGGCACAAGGATCGAAGGCCGGCCGATTGCCGTTACTTCTGCAACTGTGGAGGCGCCTGAGCGGCTGATCACGAGATGCGATTCTGCGATCCTATGAGGTATGTCTTGGAAAAACGGCGCGATCTCAGCGCAGAGCCCCAGCCGGGCATAATCTGCCCGAAGCGCGCTGTAATCCTCTGGTCGACATTGCTGAACGATGCTCAACCTCTCGCGGTACGGTCCCTCGAGCCTATCAATCGCCTTTGGAACGACCCGACTGAAAACAGATGCTCCTTGAGATCCACCGAAAACGAGAATGTTAAAATCCGTTTTCTCCGACAAAGCTGGATATGGCGTCCCGTGCAGCTCCCTAACCGCTGCCCGGACAGGCATACCTGTATAAACCGTGCGCGTCACCGCGGTCTCTGGAATCTGGCTCACCTTTTCATAGGAGGTCGCAATTTTCTGAACTTTAAACGCAAAAAGCCGGTTGGCCCGACCCAAAACGGCATTTTGTTCATGGATGGCAGTTGACACGGTCGAGTAGATGGCGGCCAACATAGTCGGAACGGAGGCGTAACCGCCAAAGCCCACCACAACGGATGGCTTTAGCTTTTTTAAAAGCTTACGGGCCTGCAGCGTCCCAAAAGCGATTGCCCCAGCACTTCGGACACGCGCCACCGGCCCTTTGCCCGCAATGCCCCCGGCCCACACGCAATGAGTCTCTAATTCGCCAAGCCTGCCTCCCAAATCACCGCCCCGGCGGTCAGTGACTAGGGCCAGACGGCAACCCCTATCACTTAATTCCTGTGCCAGAGCCTCCGCGGGAAAGACATGCCCCCCCGTGCCTCCGGCCGCGAGGACGATGAGAGGCCCGCCTGTGTTCAACGACCCTATCATGCGCCTGCCTCCCAGGAATTCAGACCACTGATCCTACGTTTTGGCCGCTCGCGCGTGAGGGCGAGGACCATACCCATACCGACAGCAACTGCCAGGCTGGAAGATCCACCGAATGAGATAAAGGGTAAGGTCATACCCTTCGTAGGCATAAGGTTCAGGGTCGACGCCATGTTTATGATGGCCTGAAGACCGAACTGAGCAAGCAAACCAACGACCGCCAATTGAACAAAGAGGTCAGACTCCTTGAACGCGTGCGCAAATCCCCGAAGCACAATAATTCCGAACAGGGCTACAATCATGAGGCTTGCAAACATACCGAATTCTTCACCCGCTACGGCAAAAATGAAGTCCGCATGGGCATCAGGTAGGGCTTCTTTGATGCGGCCTTCGCCGGGTCCCCGTCCAAAAATACCGCCGTTCTGGAAGGCCTCTAGAGAACGCTCCACCTGATAGGCGTCAGTACCGGCCGGATCAAAAAACCGGTCGATCCGGACTTGCACATGGTCAAACTTAAAATATGCGACGAAGCCACCAACAATAAACAGCACACCTATGCCCATAACCAGAACCATGGGAAGACCCGCCAGAAAAAATTGGATCCCCCAAACAACTGAGACGAGGACGGTCATACCCACGTCGGGCTGAGCAAGAAGCAAAGCAATCACGCTGGCGTAAAGTCCGACGGCGACGAGGTAGCCGGGAAACTTTGCTTTTAAACGCCAGGCCGCAAACATCCAAGCAGCGATCACAGCGAAGGCCGGTTTCACGAACTCGGACGGCTGAACAGAGAGTCCCCCAAGCTTAATCCATCGGGTCGCCCCTTTTATCTCCGCGCCGTCCACTAAGGTCAGTGCAGTCAGAACAATGCTCGTGGTAAACATCAGAAGAGCAAGCCGGCGGACCCCATCACGATTGAGCAGAGAAACCGCTAACATCACGCCAATCGCCACCGGTAGAACCAAAAGTTGCCGACGGGCAAAATAGAATGTGTCCAAATTCAGCCGCTCGGCCACGGGCGGGCTAGCCGCCAGTGTCAGAATGGCGCCTGCCGCAGCCAGGGCAATCAACGCTGTTATGATCCAGCGGTCCACGGTCCACCACCATCGTCCCAAAAGGCTCGAGTCCAATCTAGAGAAAGCAGTCATGAGAGCGTCTCCACGAGGTCCCGGAAGACGGCGCCCCGAGATTCAAAACTTGCGAACTGATCGAAAGACGCGCAGGCGGGTGACAGCAGGACCTCAGCTGGCTCCCCATAAGCGCGAGCAGCCTGTGATGCCTGATAAACAGCGGCTTCTATATCACCGGACCGGGTGAACGGCACTTTTCCGTCCAACACCTCTGCGAATAGGTCCTGAGCATCTCCGATGAGGTAGGCATGTCGCACGGTCGATAATGCCCCAGAGTTGATATCGACAGACTTTTCTTTGAACTGCCCCCCAACAATCCAAAAAATATTTTCATAGGATGCGAGTGCCTTGGCCGTCGCCTCTGAGTTAGTCGCCTTACTATCATTGATAAAACGGACGTTTCCGATGACACGAACGATCTCCTGACGATGGGGCAGGCCCGAGAAAGTGGAGAGCGCATCGGCAATGACGGTCCCTTCAACACCGACTATTCTGGCAGACGCGTAAGCCGCCGCCGCGTTTTGCCAGTTATGGCGGCCTGACAAGTTTTGCATCTTAGCGAGGTCCACGATGGGTGTTTGACGATTCTCGAGGTCATCCACGAGGACAGTGCCATCGATAAACACGCCGCCTGGCACCCGACCATTGGCGGAGATGGGAATAATATCCTGGATTGAAAGCGTGCTATTAACCATCAATTCCAAGCTGATGCCCCGGCACACTTGATCATCCATGCCGATGATCGCTTTGCCGCCTTGGACAACGCGCTCAAATATAGATTTTTTGGCAGCCACATAGCCAGACATGCCCCCGTGTCTATCCAAGTGGTCAGCGCAAATATTCAAGAGGACCGCCACATTAAGCTGAAGACGGGGCACCCGCTCAAGCTGGTATGAGGACAATTCCAGAACATATGTACCGGTGCCCCCGAGAGCATCAAGGCCCATCACGGGCTCACCGATGTTGCCCCCCACTGCCGTGTCAAAGCCTGCATGGCTGAGCATATGCCCGATCAGAGCCGTTGTCGTCGATTTGCCGTTGGAGCCGGTAATGCCTACAAACTGGGCCTCGCTGTTGGACCGGGCAAGTAGATCCACATCGCAAATAATCTCACAGCCGTTCTCTCGAGCCTTCTCAGCAATCGGATGAGGCGAGGGGAAAAAGCCAGGAATCCCGGGGCTAAGAACAAGAGTTTCAATGTCGCCCCAGTCTTCTTGATAGATATCAGTCAGCATCACGCCGCTTTGCGTGGCCGATTTTCTGTTATCGGCCGAGTCATCCCACGCCCAAACCCGGGCACCGCCTTCCACCAAAGCATCTACTGCAGACAAGCCAGACTTGCCAAGGCCCATAACGACCACGGTTTTTCCGGAAAAGGCTGAGACGGAGATCATATAGTTGCGCTCCTCACCTCAACTTCAGAGTGGCGAGACCAACAAGGGCCAGTATCACTGCAACGATCCAAAATCGAATCACGATGGTTGGCTCCGCCCAACCCTTCTTTTCAAAATGATGATGCAGGGGTGCCATCTGAAACACACGTTTTCCGGTGAGCTTAAAAGACGCGACCTGGACAATGACCGAGACCATCTCTAAAACAAACAATCCGCCAACAACCGCAAGAACCAGTTCGTGCTTAGTAATCACGCTCACTGCGCCAAGGGCACCGCCCATGGACAAAGAGCCCGTATCCCCCATAAACACCATCGCGGGCGGCGCGTTGAACCAAAGGAAACCAAGGCCCGCTCCTACCAGAGCGCCACAAAAGACGGAGAGCTCTCCAGCCCCGGGCACATAATGGACCTGGAGATAACTGGAAAAGACGGAGTTCCCAATCAAATACGAAATTATTGCAAATACCGCCGCCGCAATCATGACTGGTCCGATGGCCAACCCATCTAACCCATCCGTCAGATTGACCGAGTTCGATGCCCCCACCATCACAAAGACGGCGAAGGCAACGAAAAACCAACTCAAATCGATCAGTAAACTTTTAAAGAAAGGTACCGCCAGTGATGTCGCCAAATCTGGGCTCGTTAGACTAATAATCCAGAGTGTCGCAACGGTCGCAATCAAGACCTGCAGGAGCAACTTTAATTTTCCAGGAAGCCCTTTGCTGTCCCGACGGGATACCTTTATGTAATCGTCAATAAAGCCGATCATGCCATAGCCGATAGTTACACCCAGCGCAGCCCAAATGTACCCATTCCGTAAATCCGCCCAGAGTAATGTTGACGAGACTAGTGCGAGCAGAATCATAAATCCGCCCATTGTGGGAGTCCCAGCCTTTGCCACAATGTGGCTCGCAGGGCCGTCTTCACGGATGGGCTGACCCTGACCTTGATGAGCCTTCAGCCACCGAATGATTAGGGGACCGCACAAAAAACTTACGATGAGCGCCGTCATCATAGCACCGCCCGTTCGGAATGTGATGTACCGGAAGACGTTCAGAATTGATAGAGAGTCGACAAACTGGGCAAATATATTGAACAACATACTTCTTACCTAACCCTCTCTGCCCAATTTCATGAGACCGTCAACAATCAATCCCATTTCGGATCCGCGGGATCCTTTCACGAGAACACAATCACCACTTTGCAGTGCTGTGACGACTTCCGGCAGCAATTGATCCGCCGTTTCAGCCCACATGCCGCGCTGTTCCAAAGGCAAAGCTGCCATCAACTTTTTCATTTGGGGGCCTGCAGCAAAGACCAGGTCAATACTGTTTTCCATAACAGAGCCCGACAAGCCCCTGTGGAGCGTCGCTGCCTCTTCCCCCAATTCGAGCATATCACCGAGGACGGCAATCCGGCGCCCCGGGAGGGTTGCCCGTTTCCCGCATAGAACCTTTAAGGCCGCCGCAACGGATACGGGACTGGCGTTGTAGCTGTCATCGATCAACTCAAAATCAAAGTCGGTAGTTTGAATTTGATGGCTGCGCCCCCGCCCTGGCAACTGCGATACCTCAGCGATAGCTTGCGCCGCCTCATAGAGGTCAACCCCAAGCGCGGACAGCGCCGCCATGATCGCAAGGCTGTTTTGCACCCAGTGTTGCCCAGGGACATTGAGACTGTATGAGATTACCTTTCCCTCGTAAGCCATGCGCACGGTCGAACCGTTCGCGCGCAACGCGCATTCGACGAGCCGAAAATCGCAGTCTGCGTGTGCCCCAAAAGTCAAGATTTCGGCCCCTACGTTCCCGGCGGCTGCAGCCAAAATGTCGAAATAGGCATTGTCCCGATTTAAAACCGCCGAGCCCCCTGGTTCCAAACCGTCGAAAATTTCGGCTTTAGCACGGGCAATATCGTTAACGGAGTCAAAAAATTCGAGGTGCGCGGGCTCGACCGTTGTGACGATAGCGACAAACGGTCGCACCATCTGTGACAGCCTCGTCAGCTCGCCAGCATGGTTCATACCAAGTTCAAAAACACCATACTCGACGCGCTCGGGCAGCCGCGCTAGGCTGAGCGGAACGCCAAAGTGATTATTCAGACTTCCCTGGCTAAAACTCACGCTGCCTTGAGTACCAAGGATATGCCCAAGCGCTTCCTTGACACTGGTTTTACCGACGCTGCCGGTCACTGCGACAATCCGGGCTTGTGAGCGT
>PBNV01000038.1 GCA_002723345.1 Rhodospirillaceae bacterium | reverse complement strand
GCTCGACAATAACTGCGGCGATCGTATGGGGGCCGTGTAATTGAATAATATTTTCAAGCTCATCTGCAAGGTGCGCACCCCAGCCGGGTTGGCCTTTTGAGAAGGCCGCCTCTGAGATGTTTAGGGTATGCGGCAAGTGATCCACTTCGGGCAGCATGTTTCCAAACTGCCTCCGATTCAGGGCCACCCCGCCCACAGACGTTCCGGCAAATCCGGATCCATGAAATCCCCGCGCACGCCCAATGAGACGGGTCCGCCGCCCCTCCCCTCTAACATAATGGAAGGCCATCGCAATTTTCAGGGCAGACTCGACAGCCTCCGAGCCTGAGTTAGCGAAAAAAATATTCGTGAAAGCGTCGTTTTGCCCTTCCTCATGTCTACCTTTCGGCAGAATGTCCAATAAACGGTTGGCAAGTTCAAAAGCCTTAGGATGCGCTACCTGATAACTAGGGACGTAATCCAGTTCCATTGCCTGCGTACGCAGTGCATCGGCAATTTCTTCCCGACCGTGGCCTAAATTGACACACCAAAGGCCAGACATGCCATCCAGAACATCGCGGCCATCCGCAGATTTGAGCATCATACCTTTACCGCCAACCACGAGCCGCGGGCTGGATTTAAACGCACGATTGGCCGAAAAAGGCATCAAAAACGCGCTGAGATCATTGGGGATCATCTCTTTATCCTAACGCTGTGAAGAGACCAGAGGCCTGCCGTCAGAAGCAAAAATGCGGTTAGCTGATGAAGTGCGCCAAGGGAAATTGGCACAGCCCAAAGCAAGGTAGTAACCCCCAGCAAGACCTGAACGACCATCAGAGTGGCGAAAAAATAAAAAGGCATCATCTGCCGCCCAGAGAGACCGTGGGCCCTCGCCTGCCAAAACGTGATGCTTACCAGGATGATTGATCCATATGCCATCATCCTGTGACCGAACTGTACGGTGGTGACATTTTCAAAAAAATTGAGGAATACCGGCGACATCGACAACAAGCCATCTGGGATAAATTTACCGTCCATCAGCGGGAAAGTGTTATAAGTAAGCCCTGCATCCAGACCAGCAACAAAACCCCCTGCTATCATGGTCAAAAAGACCCAAAAAACCGAAACGCCCGTTATTCGACCAAGAGTTTTCCTGTCAACTTGTGGCGTATTTTGCGCCAGCAATCCGAGCGCGACCCAGAAAATGAAGGCATAGATCAAGATAGCAAGTCCTAGATGGGCCGTAAGCCGGTACTGAGAAACGTCAGGCCGATCTATTAGGCCGCTCTTTACCATGAACCAACCCAAAACGCCCTGGGCGCCACCGAGTACAAGCATCACCAAAAGTTTGAGGGTTAGGCGATTGTCGAGCCGTCCCCGAATTAGCAACCAGACGAAAGGAATAAAGAATGCAATGCCGATTATCCTGCCCCATAGCCGGTGAAGATACTCTAACCAAAAGATTGCTTTAAAACCTTCTACGTCCATCCCGGCATTAATTTTGATATATTCGGGCGTGTCTTTGTAGAGTTCAAAAATGGCTTGCCATTCCTGGGTATTGAGGGGCGGAAGCCAGCCCGTAATCGGGCGCCAGTCCACCATGGAGAGGCCAGAGTCAGTTAAACGTGTAACACCACCCAATATCACCATGATCAATACCATGCCGCACATTCCAATCAACCACCAGCCAATGGGGCGTTTATTGTTATAGTCTGTTGGTGCAGACACGGTTGCGGAGAGGCTCGTCATCGTCGATTTGGCTCAAATGTAAAGTCTGAGTGGATTAATGAAATAACACAGTTTTTAATAAGTTGAATTAGTCGCTACCATAAAATTTTATGAGTTTGGTTGCACTTTTTTCAGCTTTACTAGATTTTCGAATCCAAGAGTTCAGTTATCTAACAGATAGTCCGCTGGAGGCATTGATACAATCCATGGGTTTTCGCTTGAATAAGTTCGATACGCTCAGTCGCTCTCAATTTTACGGATTACGGGGTATGAGCATCGGGCAGAAGCACAGTTTTTGCCCAATCGCCATTGCTACGGGAATGCCCTGGCGCAGAGTAAAGCCATGATCGTCTTGGGCCTCAAATGTTATAGTCATGATACGGGTGCAGCTATTGTATCGGATGACAGTGGCAGTCTTGTTCTCCATGCCATCTCTGAGGCCCGGCTCAATCGGCGCAAACATTCGTTCACTTACCCCTTAATGTCCATCGCTTATTGCCTGAACGCACTGGGCCTGGAAAATCTTGATCAAGTAGACCGGATCTTTATTGATCGCCACATGGAGATCTGGCCCGAACAAGGCTCTCAATTTGGTTTCCAAAACGCCATGAAACGCCACCTTCCCCGATATGACGACAACCACCGCTGGAATTACTTGATAGAGCAAACCCTTCGTGTAGATCAAACTAAAGTTCAGTGGGTTAATCATGTGGATGCTCACGCCGCCAGCGCATTTTATGTGTCTCCCTTCGATCACGCCGCCGTTCTCATTGTAGAGGGAGGCACTGGCATTTACGCGGGTACCGGATCCACTCTAGGACCAATAGACAGAATTGGATATTTTGGCGGAACCTACCAAGATGGAAATCTGCTGGCGGAAACGCGTAATCATTTCGTAAATGCGTCCTATTTCTACGATAAGGTAACAGCGCATTTAGGGTACGACGCGTTCGGGGCTGGACAAACAATGGCCCTCGCCGGTTTCAGCGATCGATTTGCCCGCAAAGATTATATCGAGGTTGATGAGCAGCGTTTTGACGACTTCATCATCAACCATGATCAGACCGTCTTCAAAATGAGGGATATCGCCTCTTATGCCGGACAGGATAGCGCCGACCTGGTGGAAGAACCCTGGGTTAACCTGGCCCGGCAAGCGCAAGAAACCCTCGAGGAGGACATTACCTACCTGGCGTGGCTGGCCAAGCTCAAAACAGGACTTCCGCATTTATGCCTCGCTGGTGGAGCCTCGTTAAACTGCATCATAAACAGAAAAATTCTTGACGAGGGTTATTTCCAGGATTTGTTCATCCAGCCAGCGAGCTCCGATGAGGGCATCCCATTGGGATGCGCACTGCACGGTTATTACAGCAGTGGTGGCCGATTACGGACAGTTATGGAGACGGCCTATTTAGGTGTACCAAACGATCCCTCAACCATTCAAAAGGCTTGCCAAGCCTGGGGTCTCAATGCAACACAGGTGACGCCAGAAGGTGTCGCAGAGCGACTTGCGGCGGGCAAAATCATCGGCCGTGTCGCAGAAGCGTGCGAATATGGTCCCCGAGCACTCGGCAATCGGAGTATCCTCGCTGATCCGCGACCGGCGAACATGAAGGAACGCCTGAATTCTCAGATCAAACACCGGGAAGGCTTCCGCCCTTTCGCCCCTTCCTGCCTGGAGGGAAATATGCCCTCCTTCATTGATGCGCCGCGCGATAGTCCATTTATGCTGTTGGCCGGGACCGTATCGGCAAAGGGACAACAACAAGTACCTGCCGTGGTGCACGTAGACGGCACGAGCCGGGTACAGACTGTATCCCGCCAACAAAACACCGGTTACTATGACATAATCCGCGCCTTCTTTGAGGCAACCGACTGTCCCATCCTACTGAACACATCCTTCAATGACCAAGAAGAACCTATTGTAGAGACCTATAGCGATGCCATCAGTTGTTTTCTACGGACCGGTTTGGATGCTTTATTGTTAGAGAACCAAATTGTAGATAGGGATCACTCCACTCCTGTGACAGATGGCCCGTCACTTCTCGCGGATACGCAGGCGAGGGTAGAGAGAGACTACCGCGAACTTATTGCCCGTTTCTGCGATATGGAATCTTATGTGAAGTTGGGAGACCGGCTGAGCGCAGCAACCAGTTGACAGGAGGCGTATGTCGGCAAGCCAGAACTAGTCTGAGTTCTCGCCGACGCTCGCCCTCTCAAAGAATTCAAGATGCTCACGCACGGAACCTGACACGTTGAAAAGGGCTGGAACAGTTTCCAAAATTCCTGAGCGGACGTCGCGCTCGTATTCGGGATCCTGAACGAGTTGTACGGCTGTGTCTACATATGCCTCGGACGAGTCGGCTACGCATGCCATGAACCCCACTTTTTTGTATGCTCCGTGCGTCACCCGTCCCCGAAGAAACTCCCCCGGCAAGGTAACCACCGGCGTTCCAAAGGCCAAGGCCTCCTGGGTTGTCAGGCCTCCTGAATAATGTGGTGTATCTAAAACGAGAGGTGCTGCAGCAAGGGTTGAGAGAAACTCCTGCCGCCTCATGCGTGGCAAGTAACCAATGCGATCTATCACATCCGGAATGGTTTTCCGAAAACGCCCCTCTAGTAAGCCAGTCCATTCCGGTCGGCTACCTTGCAAAAGCAATAGTTCGGCCCGTGGACAGGCCCTGAGGATGCTCCCGATTAAATTGTCAAAGTCTGGATGAAACTTGAAAAGCGACTGTGGACAGAGAATCTTTTCCTCTTTCCGATGGGGGGCTGTTATGTAACCCGCTGGATTTCGAATGGGTGTCGGAATGCCATCGATTTGGACAAGGTTTTCGGAATAAGCTTCATCCGCACTTGTCGGCTCCATCGTCCGGCTCGATACGAAATAATCAATGGTGGAGATGCCCGTCGTCACGGGATGCCCCCACCCCGCACATTGGATAGGTGCCAGTCGCGCGAAACTCAGAAAATAAGTGAACGGCTCCATACCAATATCGCAAAAATAGAGAATATCCAGTTCATCATCCGCAATTATTTGCTGGGCTGCCTCCAGTCGGCGGGGCAACTGCACGATCTTTGAGGCGGACCGTCCAAGCCGGGCCGTTAGCTGGTCGCCCGCAGAAGCGGCGGTATAAACGATCACCTCGGCGTGACGCCCGGACACGCCCGTTATCACCCCTTCCATCAACCGGCCCACCGTATGCTCAATGAAAAATGAGGAGACGAAACCGACACGCAAAAAACCACCATCCATGCCAGCTAGCCAGTCCCGGCAATGGGGTGCCCCGAATGTCAGGGACGGTGCTACCCGGCGGTAAAGATCAGCAACTTTGGTCTGGAGGCTCCGGTCATTCAATCCATGATAGGCGAGCATGAAATTGGTTGCTCCGACCTCGTAAACGGGATCATCAATCCGAAGTGATTGATCCTTGAGTTGCTCCAACTTTTCTTCCATGCGCGCGCGATAATCCTCTATCTGACCGCGGCTCTCCGGGATAACGGGCAGTAACAGAGCATCCCGAATTAGGGTGGCCCCATCAGATCGGATACGGGTAGCATTAACGTAAGCCTTGCCCGCCTTTTCCACCTCGCCCGATTGCTCCAAAGCATCAGCTATGTTTCTTAGGGCCGGGGTGTAGTCTGGATCGACGATCAACGCCTCTCTATAAGCCTGATAAGCCTCGCCATGGCGGGCCTGACGTTTTAGAATATTGCCAAGATTATTGCGTGCGCCAGTATGATAGGGGTCAAGGCGCAAGGCCACCCGGTAGACCGCCTCTGATTCTGAGAGCTTGTTTAGATCCCCTAGGACGAGTCCAAAATTATAGAGATGTGCAGCATTTTTCGGGGCTAGGCGACATGCTCTCTCAAGATAGGTCTCAGCTTGGGTCAAATCGCCTAAACAGCGAAGCATGACCCCTATGTCAGCCATCACATCATCGCGGTCAGGCCCCGCTGAAGCGGCACTTTTTAAATAGTTAATTGCATCGGATTCTTGGCCAGCTTGAAAGGCCATAATTCCCAGGTGGTGAAGAGCCGTGACATTGCGTGGATCGCTCTGGAGCACGGAAAGGAAGGCATCTCGAGAGGCAGCCTCGTCTCCGCTCAAATGGTAATCAAGGGCACCTTCTATCAAGCGGCTGATGTCAGCCATTAGTCTTGACCAAATCCGACGAAAGCGACGCAAAGGCCGCCCCCCAGCCGCCATCGACTGATTGGCGGTACACTTTAAATGCCGGAAACCACGGAGACTGCCCAGCCGCCATCCATTTGTAATCCGCCGGGTGGGGCACTAGGACGCGGCCTGATTTCCCACCGCTGCCCGAAGGTGCATATTGGTGTTACTCACGCCGATATACTCATCCAAACAGGCCATAACAGCGAGCATGGTCTCTAATTCCGTGTTATCACCAATGACACCCAGCACCCGACCATGCGAGTTTATCTCCAAATCGTGCTGTTCTTCAATATTCAGTCCACGTTGGAGGTTGATAAGAGTACCGGGCAGTTCCCGCAACAGACGAACCATCTCGGCCGCGGGCACCTCTTTAAGGAGCGCCCCTTCCCCTTGCAGGCCAGCTCGATAAGTAAACCCAGTATACGGTGGCGGCCCAATGCTCCGGAGGCGCTGCTGGACTGATGCCAAATGGGACTCCAATGGCATGACTCGGAGGGATTCAGGGACCTCGGAGGAGGTCAAAAGATAGGGTAGGTCAGCGACGCTGATACCCAGGTCGGGGCGCCCAGAACTGGATAGGCTGACAGCGTCATTTAGTCTAGGGAGTGCACGCGCGATAATCCCCGACAGGCGATCATCACCCACATAAGAAACAACGGCGCCCCGCGCAATTAAGGCAGGCACGAACCGGAGAAAAAACAGCTCATCGCCCAACCCCTGCTCTCCCTCAAGCACAATGCGATGACCAAAAAGTGAGGACGGCAAAGTTGCTTCGGGCAGAATGTGACGTGACCGATTGGCGCTCGGCCGGTAGCGATAATGGCTCCAGCCCTCTTCATAGGCCCCCGTGGCCAACTGAACGAGTGCAAGGTTCCATCGAGCTTCGTATAATTTTTTCGATACCGCAATCGCCGCCAGATAGGCCTCCTTGGCTTCCGCCAGCCGTCCTTTATTGCGAAGACACGATCCCAAACTCGTCAGCAGCTCGGCAGAGTTGGGTTCTCGAACAAGTGCATCCCGGAGCATGGCCTCCACGGCATCATAGTCCCGGTCCTCCATCAGCAAAACAGCCAAATTATTTTGCGCCTTTACGTAACCCGGCCGATGACGAAGGGCGTTTTCATAGTGCCAGCGAGCACTTTCGTGGTTACCCTTTTCCTGATAGAGGACGCCCAGGTTGAAATAGACTTCGGGGAAAATTGGTTGCCGATCCAGTGCCTGACGATAATATTCCTCCGCCAGCAACCAATTTCCGGCGAGCCGGCTCAACATACCGAGCCCGTTCAGGGGTAACGCAAACGTAGGATCTAACGCCGCAGCTTTGTCAAAAGCGTCGGCTGCCCTCACAAGATTACTAGCCCCTTGATAGGCCTGGCCTAAATTGTGCCACAGTTCTGCACTCTCCGGTTGCACTTTAACCATCTGCTCAAACAAACGCACGGCGACGTCATGATCTCCTGCGTCAAAGGCCCGCTTAGCTTCAAGCAAGGTATCGGAGGTTCTGGTCATAAAGGCTCATCATTGAACCGCCGGCAAAGGGGTCCATTCGTTAAACACGTATCATAGACAATCTGCTCAATACGTGACTTTCGCTGTATCCGTTGGGTCGGCGTCAAGGGCGGCGCGGAGAACGAGGTAGACCTTGCCAGCGTCAGACGTCATAATGCTGGATCCCAAAACCCCCTCCTGATTACTGCGCTTGGCGTCGCTGATTAATCCATCGAACTGACGCAAGTATCGAGTAACGTATTCTCGAAATTCGGTATTTTCTCGATGCAGGTGTTTAATTTTGGCTAACTTAGATCGGGATCGCATGCCCAAAATTTTCCGCAAGAAAACTCTCTTATCTCCGCGATTATAATTGAACCAATCATTTTCGGTGACCCGGGTTTCCATCACCCGATTTATATCGATGGCGACAGACTCGAGGGCCTCTGAGATCACTGATAGTCGTTGAAGAAAATTCTGTGAGCTGGCCTGACGCGAGAATTCTTTGAGTGAGTCAGTTATTTTGGTCGCATTCTGACTGACCTCATCTAGCTCCTTTGTTTGCCGCTGTACTTCGGAGGTCATTTTCTCTGCATCCTTCGACACTTTGGCAGATGCCGAGGTCATATTTTTGGCTCCCTGCTCCATCGTCTCTCCCCAAAGCGACATATTTTGCAGCGCACGGTTGGACTCAGCCGCGGCGTTCCGCGCGTGTCGTTCAACGGATGTTCCGACTGCATCAATCCCACGCAGGGCCTCATCGAAAGAGGAAGAGATATCATTTAACTGATTCCGGAGCTGTTCTCCGGCGCCACCCATTTTGGACGATAGGTGATCAGATGCCTGCGAGACATTCTCGGTTTGTTGACGTAACGCCTCCCCTATTTCCCGAAGCTTCAGGAGGTTTTGCTCGGCGGCACCGGATGTCGACCGAAGGGTCGCCTTCATGGCTTTGTCAGCGTGGGTCGTCGCCTCGGCGGCAGTTCTGGCGGCATCGGTCATTCTATCTGCCCGCGTTAGAACCATATCGGATACGCCCTCCAGCTTGGCGAGGGCCTGGTCTGAGGAATGTGTGAGTTGCTTCAACTGCTCGCGGACGGATTGAGCGGAATCACCTATAAGCGCAGTACTATTCTCTGTTATGCCAGTCAGACGGTTGGCGCCCTCCATCATTTGCTCGTTCATCGCCTGTGTTTGTTCAACTGCCGTCTCAGACGCTTGGGTCAACTGCACCGTGTGGGTCTGGAGACCAGAGGTAACCTCAGACAATAGCTTAGCTGCACGATCCACCGCCAAGGTCACTTCGCGGGACCGTTCATGTAACGCGCCACCGACCTCTTCCACCCGGGCTGACGCCTCACCTGCAATGCCGTTCACTTGCTCGCTACGGGCCTGCAGTTCGTCAGCAAACGCTTGCACGTGAGTGGTCGACTCACTTGCGACTTGAGCGAACTCCTCGGCACGTTGGCGGAAATTAGCACCCATGCGGTTAAGCCGCTCCTCCGTATCATCCGAGGACATACAGATATCGCTAAAGTTACTACTGAGTTCTTCAGCGATACCACGAAGCCGTGCCGCAGCCTGATCGGCAGCCGTCGCGGCTTCACGGGAATTCTCTAGCATTGCCGTACCGGCAGCACCCACATCCAACACAGCATCTTTGGATGCATTTGCCAGCTCTCTTGATCTTTCCTCCAGTGCTGCTGCTACGTCACTCACCTGCATAATTAGATCTTCCGAGACTGAACGCATTTTGTCGGCTCTGTCCTCTAGGCTTTCCCAAGTGAAGCCTATCTGTGTGACTGCATGATCAGTAATCGACGACAATTGCTCGGAGCGCCGTTGCAGTTGTTCGCCAACTGAGTGGATTTGATCCGTCGCATTATCGGTTGTTCGGTGAAGGTCTTTCGATTGCTGTGCTAAAGCATCGTTGACCAACGTCAAAAGCTTGGCAGCCCGATCGGAGGCAGATGCTACCTCACGAGATCGGAAATCCATAATCTCGCTTGCAACACCGATTTCATTAACTGCATTGGCCGCTTGGCCCGCCATCTCCGATGATTTCGACTGCATCATCTCAACGGCAGCCGCCACCTTGTCGGACACCGTATCTGAGGCCTTCCCCAGTTCCTGGGTACTGCTCTCTAAAACATTACTCATAGCTTGAAGACGCTCTGTCGACTCTCCCGCGTTCTCATCCAACGCTCGGGTTTCGTCTCTCAGGGTATTGCCCACAGCTGTAACGCTCTCCACCGTATCCTCGGCGACGGAATTGATTACCGCGGATTGTTCACACAGTTTTGCCATCACACCGTCGAGATCCGATGACGCGGTTTCGGACGATGCAGAGAGCCCCAAAACTTGATCGTTCAACAACTCTGTCAAATATTTAAGACGTTCCGCCGATGCGTTCGATTGATCTGACAACAACGCCAATTGTCTCGAGAATTCATCGTTGGACTGTGTTACCACCTCTGCCGCCTGCGCAATTTCTCTTGAGTCACGTCGGAGCGCGGCGGAGACACGGTCTACATTGGCGACGCCGGCCTCTCCAGACTCGTTGAGCTGCAGCCCGGCCTGGTGCATCCGTTCTGTCACATCTTCCAGCAGTCCAGCGGCTTCCCCCGAAGCCTTGGACAGATCGTCCTTCTTACGGTGGAGTTGCTCGGCTGAGCTTTCGATCTGGGACACGATCATGTCACTGATTCGGCTCAACTGGTCGGACCGGGCCTGCATGAGATCGCCAGCCTCTCCGAGCCCGGCAATCGACTGTCCTGTAGTGAGCGCGAGATCTTCCGAGTGCGCCTGAAGACCGGCAGCGACGCGGTCAACCTTTCCCAAGGATTGGTCTACAATATTTTCAAGCGATTGGGCCGCCTCTTTTATTTGAGCAGTAACGGAGCGCGTACGGGACGAAGCCTTGTCGCTTACATCCTTCAACTGAAACGCCTTGTCAGTGAAACTGGATATTACTTCTTCCATATCGTTATGAGCCGCACTCCCTATCTTTTGCAGGGCCTGCGTTTCCTTAAACAACTCTGTTCCCGAGATCTTAACATTTTCCAAGACAGTTCTTGTTGTCCGTTCGAGGGCCGACGCAGCCTCCATCATTCGTCTCATTACATCATCAGATTGCGACGTTGATTTCATCAAGGTCTCCGATACGACCTCTGCCTGATGGACCAGCACATTTCCTATGATTTCCGATTGTTGTGTCGCTTGGTCGGACCGTCGGGTCATATCAACGGCATAATCATTAAGGCGCTCGCCACTGGCTTCAATCAGGGTGGCCGCGCCTCGGGCGGCGTCCGCCAAATTATCTGCTTTTAGTTCTAAACCGGCCTGGATCTTATCCGCCGTTGCACCAGCCTCTCGTGACACGCTCTCCAGCCTGTCGGTTCCCGTTTTAAAATGCCCTACGGTCTCGCGCGCAATTTGTGCGGCTTCATCTGCTACGCGGATCAGGCCCTCGCCGCTTTTTTGCAGTGCATCCGTGATGCCCTCGGTCCGAGATGCGGCTTTTTGAGAGACGTTTATCAAATCGTGTGACTGATGGTGGAGCACATTTCCGGCTTCGCGGGCGCGCGCAATTGCTCGGTCTGACGCGGTCACCAAATCTTCCGCTTGCTGGCGCAGTTTTTCGCCCGCCCTATCGGCGCTCAAGCTGGTTTTTTCGGATGCGGCGATCAGGGAAGCTGTCTGCACCCGGATGAGGTCAGAAGCTGCCTGTGCCCGGTCAGAAGCCTCTTCAGAAGCTTGCGTGAGCACTTTTGCCTGGTCTCTTAGCACTTCTGTGATTTTAGCAGTGCGAACGTGAGCATCATCAGAGGGAAAAGTGAGTTGGTTTAAATGCCAGCGCAAGGCAAACGCTTCTTTCTCATATATTTTGCTGCGCTCAAAGTAGGCCACTACAATCCAGAGAAGCGCCAAAGGCGTTACCACGCCAGCGGCCATGCCGCCGAGTTCATGGGGCAGCAACCCCATCAAATCCGATAAATTAAGACCTTCGATGAGGAAGACACCAGAAGCCACAATCCAGACAATCGACGTAATAACTGCGCCAATCGATAGTAGTCGGTAACGCGCATAAACTGGCGCCCGCCACTCAGGGGGAGCCACTTTATCGACCTCAACGGACGTGCCGGGGGGCATTAGAGGTTCTGGCTCGTGGTGAGGCGGGGGCGTCTCTGCTGAGCCGGTTGAGTTCGACCGAGACACCACATCTTCATAACCTGCGTTCGGCTGAGACGCGTCATCCGAGCTGGATTCTGCGCTCTCTTCTGCACGATGAACCACCTCGATGGACGGATTATTGGGCTCAGTGCGGCCCGGCGCTTGCGTCGCCATATCTCTCTCCCAATGGAGGCAAGGTGCTCGCCTCGACCTCAATTATTCTTCCTTTTAACATTTTTTTGAATAAATTGCAGTCAATATATTGCGACTATAAAACCATTTTTCACAAAATATTGCGTTTATCATCAATTGCAGGCTTCAGGCTCGGTTAGAAACAGAAAATACCCTGTTTTTACGCTTTATTAGAGCCAATCTGATGGCCTAATTTGCGCACGGGTCCACAGCGGGTTCCATGGAAGTATTAAAAACATTAGGCGCGGCCTGACAGCAGTAAAGAGCAATCCGCCGCAAAGGAGATGTCAAATGGATGATCAAATGCGAATCGAAATCGAAGCCGCAGCATTCCGCGGCTTAATTGCGCATTTGCAGAAACGAACCGATGTTCAGAACATTGACGTGATGAACTTAGCAGGCTTTTGCAGAAACTGCCTGTCCAAATGGTATCTGGCAGCGGCTAAGGATCGAGGGCTAGAAATGGATTATGACGAGGCTCGTGAAGTTGTTTACGGCATGTCTTACGAAGAGTGGAAAAATACACATCAGGCCCCGGCGTCAGATGAGCAAAAAGCTAAATATGAGGAGACAAAATCTCTGCATGCGAAGATTGGTTAACGCAAAGAACCAAAATATTATATCGTAAACAGCGCACAAGAGCGGGGTAAATAGCCCTGGATGCTCAGACTACGTCCTGAGTCAAATCAGTATAAAACCAACTCTAGGAACCAGAAACCCCGTATTTTCTGGTTGAGCAACCGGATTTAGCCCATAAATTGTGTTGAGTTGGTGTTTATCGCCCATTCTCACGGGCAGGAAACCCGGGAAAACCATGAGGTTCTGGACCCGACCTAGAACTTTTTTCCTTTCTGGAGTGGCAGATAATGTAGATGGCCACCCACCAAACTTTGTTGGAAAATTGAGGTAAGCATTGGAGCCGTTTAGCGTTTAAACTGCTCAACCCAAAAATTCATTTTCTACTCGTTAGTTGTCGGCCATGCAGGCAGAAAATAACAGTGACGACTACAGCGGTAGCCGACAACAATACTTCTCCGCGATGCACCCAATCCACGGCTGCAACGACTAGTTCTGGAAATTCAGCCCGAATTTCGCCCTTTGCGTTGCTGATTATGCCGGCATCCGCGAGACCCGCAGCGTTAGCAAGCATTCCCGCGGCAGCTGCACTAAAACCGGTGCCAAGTGTTCGCATGGTCTGAACAGATGAGCCCGCAAGAGACTCCTGACCCTCAGGTGCCGCAAGTATGGCGAGGGCGACGAGATGACCATTTGCGAGGCCCATACCGATGCCGACAAGAACTAGTCCCACCAGGGGCGCGAGGAGGGAAGAAGAAGTGGCTCCCGAAGCGAGAACGATTGAACCTGTTAAAATGGAGATAACACCAGCAAATATTGCGACCCATACCACTCTTCCCTGGAGGCCTGATACCAAGATTCCAGCTGCAGTCCAAGAAAATGACATCGCAGCACACAAATAGGCAGCAGCAACGGGAGCTTGGCCATGAAGCACCTGAAAGTAGAGAGTTGCGAACAATATGGCGAAATTGAAAGACATGGTAATCAACAATAGGATCCAATAGGCTGACCCTAAGGCTGAGGAGATGACTAAAGTCTCCCGAGGGAACATTGGAGATTTTGATCGCGCGTCACGCCGAAAGGCAGTTACAGCCAGTATTATCGCAGCTAGAACCAAAACGCCTCTGAGAATATTCTCCGTAATCTGCGCCGTATATCCAATACAAAGTATGGAACCGCCTAAACTTAGCAGGCGAACTAAAGGCATGGCCTCCCAAAATTTTTGGTTTTTAGATTTATTTTCGGACGGCGGGATAATACGCAATGCCAATACACAAAAAGTAAGCCCTAAGGGGATCAAGGTCCAAAATGCAGCGCGCCAAATACCGATTTCTGCAAACAATCCCCCAAAAGCGGGCCCGACAACCGTCGCGACGCCCCAAGTAGTAGATATGATGGATAAGACTCTAACCCGCAATTCTCTTGGATACAGGTCACCTACCATGCCATAAGATTGTGCAATCATCAGCCCAGCACCGAGACCTTCAAGTAGCCGCCAGGCCACTAAGGTGGGCATATTCATCGCTAGGCTGACACCGAGGTTTCCCGCAACAAAAAGTAAACCGGCATAAACATAACCTTTCCGTCTTCCCAATAATTCCTTGACCGGCCCTGCGCTTGCCGCGCCCACGATAGAACCAACCATATAAAGCATAATGGTCCAGGAGTAATATTCCGTGCCACCAATATCGCCCACTACGGTAGGCATCACGGTAATAACCACCAGAGTATCAAGGGCAAACAAGCCCACTGCCAGGTTTAATACGATTGTGTAAAGCGCAAGTTGGCCTGTAAACACTCTCCGCCAGGAGTTGCCAGCGCTCGCGCTGTCTCCTGATTGCGGTTTACCAGAGAAAGATGCCAATATAATCCCCCAAAACTGTTACCGACGTTGTGCCTTTTACTGAGCTAGGTCAAACATCTGCGGCACTACTCTCTCTAAATGTGGCCGGCTCAATACTCTTTTCAACATGCCGTTGCTGAGTTTTGCGCAGTAAATGCTTGATATAAGGAACGATCAGGCGAGAATGACTAACAGAAACCAAACCACATGGTATTAGGAGACACGTGATGGATAGCAACACAGAGGGCAATCAGTTATCAGCCGAGCGGTCGGAATACTATTCTCAAATCCAAAAACACAGTATGGCACCGCTATGGGAGAATCTTAACCATTTACTGACCCCTGAGCCGGAGGTTAAGTCCGTCCCTCATCTCTGGGACTATAGTGAACTGCGCTCCCTTCTTCTTGAGTCGGCGGACGTCATCTCGGCCGCAGAAGCAGAACGCCGCGTCCTTATGCTGGAGAACCCTGGCTTACCCGGCAATTGTTCAATTACAGAATCCCTCTATGGCGGCCTTCAGCTCATCATGCCAGGCGAAATTGCGCCAGCCCACCGACATTCTCCGGCTGCTCTGCGTTTTATCATTGAAGGTTCGGGAGCGTATACTTCAGTAAACGGCGAAAAAACTTTCATGGAGCCTGGTGACTTCGTTATCACACCCTCCTGGACATGGCACGACCATGGTCATGAAGGAACCGAACCAGTCGTGTGGCTGGATGGTCTGGATATTCCCTTGGTTAGAGTGATTGGCTCAATTTTTGTTGAACATTATCATGAGGAACAATTTCCAGAGGGGCCACCGCCAGGAGATAGTTTAAGCAGGTTTGGCAACAACATGCGGCCTGTCGGTGTGATGCCTGAGAGCTTAAATTCGCCCATTTTCTCCTACCCTTACAACCGTTCCCGGGAAACTCTGGACAAACTCTCACGAACCACTGAACTGGATCCGTATCACGGCCTAAAGCTGGAATATATTGATCCTACTTCTGGCGGACCCGCAATGCCAACAATCTCAACGTTCCTGCAACTCCTACCAAAAGGTTTTAAGTCCGAGAGCTACCAAAGCACTGAGAGCCTGATTTACACGCCAGTAGAGGGCGCAGGCACTGTGACCATTGGTGACCGCGGAAAAACTAAGACCTTTGACTGGACCGGACAGGACGTGTTCGTAGTTCCCTGTTGGTATCCTCATCATTTTCAGACAACTGAAGAGTCAGTAGTGTTCTGTTTTTCGGATAAGGTAGTTCAAGAAAAACTTGGGCTTTGGCGAGAGCGTCGAGGAAACGCTTAGAATATCATCTTATGGTCGAAGCGAGTGACAAATTGTCTTCACGTACTATTTATTGTCGGACAGTAAATTACAGGTATCTCTCTTGGGTAACGCATTGTGTGCTTTAAACTGTGGCGAGATTTTTATGTCCAAGCCACCTTGGCTCTAGCGGCTTAAAGCGTTAGTTATCTTATTATGCGGACATGTACAGCAGTGAGTATGTGCAACAATGGCTAAAGCCAAAAACATTCTTTTTATAATGTGCGATCAATTACGGGCAGACTATTTGTCCTGCGCGGGACATGATCGCCTCGACACCCCCAATATCGACAAACTCGCGGAGAGAGGGGTGCTATTCCCCAATACCTTCTGTCAGGCGCCGATTTGTGGCGGATCACGGATGAATTTTTACACGGGTCGTTATGCTTTTTCGAATGGCGCAACTTGGAACGGCGTGCCCCTCAACGTGAATGAGCGGACGATTGGCGATTACTTAAAACCGCTTGGCTATAGGGTCGCATTAGTTGGTAAGACCCATATGGTGGCAGACGAGGAGGGTATGGAGAGGCTTGGCATTGACCCTCAATCCGACCTGGGCGTCCATCTCAGCGAATGCGGCTTTGAACCTTACGAGCGCGATGACGGATTGTGGGGCAACGACGCCTTTCCGCCACCCGACCTTGCTTATAACAGGTATTTGAAGAAACAAGGCTATAATAGTGAAAATGGATGGCATGATTTCGCCAATTCGGCCGAAGGGCCAAACGGCGAAATTCTCTCAGGGTGGTACCTGCGCAATTCTCACCTGCCTGCTCGGGTAAAGGAAGAGCACTCCGAGACAGCTTACATGACCAACCGAGCGATCGATTTTATCACAGAGGCGGGCAATCAACGCTGGTGCCTGCACCTTTCCTATATAAAACCACATTGGCCTTACATGGCACCGGAACCGTACCATAATATGTACGGTCACAATGATATTAAACCGGTGAACCGGTCACCCAAGGAACGCGAAAACCCGCACCCCGTCATGGAACTTTGCATGCAGCGTGAGGACAGCGAGTCCTTCTCTCGTGATGAGGTTCGTGAACGTGTTATCCCGGCTTACATGGGTTTGATCAAACAAATTGATGATCACCTCGGCCGACTCTTCCAGTTTATGGAGGAGCAAGGACGAATGGAAGATACCCTCATTGTCTTCACGAGTGACCATGGCGATTATCTAGGTGATCACTGGCTTGGGGAAAAAGAGCAGTTTCATGAAGAGAGCGTTCGCATTCCCTTCATCGTCTATGATCCGAGCTCAGAAGCAGACGTTACTCGAGGTACTGCTGATAACAGGCTTGTCGAGTCCCTTGATGTTGTGCCAACGTTCATTGACGTCGCGGGTGGCCAGCCGCCCTATCACATTCTAGAAGGGCGTTCACTTTTACCGATCCTTCACGGCGAACAACCAAGCAACTGGCGATCCTATGCGGTAAGTGAGTCGGAATTTGGAGCCCGCACAGCATTCTGGGAGCATGACCTCGAGAGCCATGACGCTCGTGCGACAATGATCCGCACCGCAGACTGGAAATTTGTGTTTTTCGAGGCCTTTCCGCCACAATTATTCGACCTAAAAAATGATCCTTGTGAGCTAAATGATTTGGGAAGAGACCCCGCGTATGGGGACATCCAGCAAGAAATGAGAGACATGATGTTCGAATCTCTGCGTCGCCGGCGGACCCGAATTACTCGCGATGAGGCCTACATGCGTATGCGGTCAGAGAGATCATTGTCGCGCAAGCCAGAACGAGCTGTCTTCCTCGGGGTTTGGTAAGCCGGAAATTGAGGGAAAGTTGCAGACAAATATTCAGCGCTTTGATTGAGGCCCAATCCAAATGTCTAAGAAAAATCTAATCGTCGGCATGACAGGTGCAAGCGGTGCAATCTTCGGTGTTCGGGTGCTGGAGGCGTTGCGCGACACTGATGTAACAACCCATCTTGTTGTCAGCAAATGGGCCCAACAGACCCTTGAACACGAGACTGTCCTCAAACTGCACGATCTAAAAGGCCTAGCAGACGCGTATTATGCACCGGGAGAGATGGGAGCCAGAGTTTCTTCGGGGTCGTTTATAACAGACGGCATGGTGATCGCACCCTGCTCAGCTAAATCACTGGCCGCCATAGCAAACGGTCTGGGAGAGCATCTCGTCCACAGAGTTGCGGACGTTACCCTGAAGGAACGTCGCCCCCTCGTTATGGTCGTCCGGGAGAGCCCCCTTAACGACATTCACCTTGAGAACATGCTAAAGTTATCGCGCATGGGAGTAACGATACTGCCTCCCGTGCCAGCATTTTATAATCATCCTCAGGATATTGACGATATCGTGAACCACATTGTGGGGCGGGTTTTAGATCAATTTGGTATTGAATGTCAGTTTGCTAAACGTTGGGACGGAAGCATGGCATAAATCCGACCCCAGGCGTTGAGCAAGTTATCTTGCCTAAGAGTTATCTGCGGTATCGGGTTTATTAATTAGTTTCTTTCCGTTTTTATATGACTGCTCATCCCGCTCCATTGATCCTGTCACCGGTTTTTATAGTATGACTAAAAGAACGGATGGCGTGATCAGAAACACATTGTTATGATACGACCAAGACTTATCCCCTAGGCATAAGGGTAGGGTCATAGTTTTGGCGGATTACCGCCAGGAGACTTCACACAAAAGGAGACATCTCATGTCATATATTGCCAAAGGTTCTATAATTGCCGGCGCGCTCGCGGTCGGATCGTCCTTCGGGGCGGCGCCTGTCAGCGCGGAAACAACTCTCAAATTCGCGAACTGGCTTCCGCCGGTTCATCACTGGACATCGACAGCACGAAAGTTTTCAGACTCAATCGAAGCTGCAAGCGGCGGCAAAATTAAAGTCAAAATGGACAAAGGTGCGCTCGCCAAGCCGCCAGGACAATTTGACCTGGCCGTTAACGGCGTCAGGGACATGGTCATGCACGTGGCTGCCTATACACCAGGCCGATTCGTTTTTTACCGGATGGCTGAAATACCCTTTGCAACAAAAAATGCCGCTACTGGCAGCGAAGGCTTTCACAAATGGTATGTGGAAAACGGCTTTGATAAAAAGGAATTCAAAGGCGCTAAACTTTTGTCCGGTTTTGTCCATGGTCCGGGCATGCTGCACAGCAAAAAAGAGATCAAATCTCTGAGTGATATAAAAGGCGTGAAAATTCGTGTTGGCGGCGGCGGCGTTTTAATTGCCAAGAGCCTAGGGGCTGTGCCTGTCGCAATGTCAGCCACAAAAGCGCACGAGAGCCTTCAGCGCGGGACAACAGATGCTGCTTTTTTCCCTTATGAGGCTGTTCACGGGTTCAAACTAGCAAAACTGGTCAAATATCACCTGGAGGTTCCGGGCGGTCTGTATACAACGCCGTTCATGGTCGCTATGAGCGGAAAAAAATGGAATAGCTTAACGGCACAAGAAAAGCGTTGGGTAGACAAAGCCACCGGTGCCGCGGGTGCCAAATTGATAGGCGCCGGCTGGGATGCCGCTGATGAAGTTGGTAAAAATGCGGCCAAGAAAGCCGGTAACGTAATCAACGTCATATCCGATGCGGAAAAAGCTAAATGGGCTAAAGCGATCGCCGTGATCACTGAGAACTGGATCAAAAAAGCCAATGACGCCGGGCAGAATGGTCAAGCCTTGGTTGACAGCTTACGCAAGCACATGGGCGGCTAGACAAAACTCTTTGAGTTTGTATGGCTGAAATGTCGCAAACTATGTTTGTAAACCTGAGCGAGCGAGTCACATTGTGGCTCG
>PBNV01000037.1 GCA_002723345.1 Rhodospirillaceae bacterium | reverse complement strand
CGGGGGCAGTGCCCGGCGCCTCCACCATAAATAACCTTCTGACTCAACGGTTTATGGGGGCGAAACAGGATCGACGTGCGTGGTAAAGGCATGACTTTCGTTCGGCATGGTACCACCGATATCGGGCCGATATTACAAATGCTAACGATAATGAAGCATTTGCGGTAGCCGCTTAATAACCGGTCTGCCACGGGGTTCGGAGGGCACCTGGCAACAGAAGCCCTCCACTTTCGCAAAAAACGCGCGAATCGTCGTGCGACTGCGTTTTGTAGGTGGGTCAGGTGTAGTGCATGTCTGAAAAAAATAACGGCCAATTTGATTACGATGACTGGGTTCAGGATGCCTTGCGCGGGGTGCTCCGGCAGGCATTGGAGGCACTTGCCGCATCGCAGGAGCCAGGAGAACATCATTTTTATATCAATTTTCAGACAACGCATTCGGGTGTCAGCGTCCCAGGTTTTTTGAGGGCGCAATACCCAGAAGAAGTCACCATAGTTTTGCAACATCAATTTGAGGATTTGTATGTTGAAAAGAGCGGTTTTGAGGTCACCCTCTCTTTCAGCGGCCAACGCCACCGGCTTATTGTCCCGTTCACAGCCGTTACCTCATTTGCAGACCCGTCGGTGAATTTTGGCCTTCAATTAGGCCAGCAAACAACGTCCGAGCCGGATATTGAAACTGACGATGACCGCCCTGGCTTCCAGAAGATCACTCGCCCCCAAGGTACAGTTGATAAAGTGAGCGAGCTCTCAGGAAACACTCCGGGCCAAAATAAGCGGACCGGGGCAGAAACTGAGAGGGGGGCTGACAGAGACGACGACGCGAGCGACGGCGGTGCCGACGTGATTAGCATAGAGGCATTTCGAAATAAGTAGCGGACTCACCAACGAATGCTCCTTCGACACCCCGAATATTGATATTTTTTGCAAGGAAGTGACCATGAGTGACTCCGACTTTCACCCCATGATTCCCGCCGTCGCGGATACGACGGAGTACCGCCATATCACCAGCGACTTTGTTGAGACCATGAATTTGGATGGCCGAGAAATCTTGAAGATTGATCCAGAGGGTATCGCCCAACTAGCGGCGGAGGGATTCTCGGACACGTCGCATTTGTTGCGCCCAGCACACCTTGCACAACTCGCAAAAATATTGGATGACCCGGAAGCTTCGGAAAATGATCGCTTCGTCGCAATGGATTTACTAAAAAATGCTAACATCGCCGCAGGTCGCATTTTCCCAATGTGCCAAGATACTGGGACAGCCATTGTCATGGGCAAGAAAGGAGAGAATGTCTGGGTTGAGGGCGACGATGAAGAGGCTATCTCTGAGGGGATCAAACGAACCTATCTGACAGATAACCTGCGCTACAGCCAACTCGCGCCGCTCGACATGTTCAACGAAATCGGCACCAGCGACAATCTGCCAGCGCAAGTCGAAATCTACGCGGAAAAAGGCAATTCTTATAAATTTATGTTTATTGCCAAAGGCGGTGGTTCTGCCAACAAAACATTTTTGTTCCAAGAAACCAAGGCGATCTTGAACCGTGACTCCCTCATGAAGTTTCTGGACAAGGAACTTCGCGGCCTGGGCACCGCTGCATGCCCACCATATCACTTGGCCATCGTCATCGGCGGTACGTCAGCGGAGTTTAATCTTAAGACCGTCAAACTAGCCTCAACTCACTACCTCGACAATCTGCCGGTAACAGGAAATCAGTACGGCCAGGCCTTTCGGGATCGGGACCTTGAGGCACAAATTGAAGACTTAACCAGAGCCATTGGCATTGGCGCCCAGTTCGGCGGCAAATATTTCTGCCACGACGTGCGAGTGATTCGGCTGCCACGCCACGGCGCTTCTTGTCCGGTGGGCATCGGCGTCTCTTGCTCCGCCGACCGCCAAATTCTGGGCAAGATCACCAGAGACGGATTATTTCTCGAAAAACTTGAGACCGATCCAGCGCGTTACCTGCCGGAGATAACGGAAAATCACTTAGAAAAAGATGTCGTTAAAATCGACCTCAACAGACCTATGGAAGAGATCCGGGCGGAACTCTCAAAGTACCCCGTTCGGACGCGCCTATCGCTATCGGGTTCTATGATTGTGGCACGAGACATTGCCCATGCAAAACTCAAGGATCGCGTCGACAGCGGGGAAGGGCTGCCAGACTATGTAAAAGAAAAGGCAGTTTATTATGCCGGGCCAGCCAAAACACCTGACGGTTTCCCCTCCGGTTCTTTTGGGCCCACGACGGCAGGGAGAATGGATTCATATGTTGACCTGCTGCAGGAAAATGGCGGGTCCATGGTCATGCTTGCCAAAGGCAATCGCTCCCAAGCTGTGACAGACGCCTGCAAGAAACACGGTGGATTCTATCTTGGGTCTATCGGTGGCCCAGCTGCGCGGCTGGCCCGGGACTGCATAAAAAAGGTCGAAGTCCTGGAGTATCCAGAGCTGGGCATGGAAGCAATCTGGAACATCGAGGTGGAAGACTTTCCTGCCTTTATTATTGTCGACGACAAAGGCAACGATTTTTTCGCCGAATACCGGGCGAAATAGCACTGCATGCACAAACAAAGTACGCTTTTAGGCCCCCATAGTTTCCGACGCCAGGACGAGTCAGACGATGCGCGGTTTTATGAAATGCCACGCCTTCTGATCCATGTGGATGAGCCCGCGAGCCGGGCGTTGGCAGCATACCTCGATGGTCGGTTGCCGGCTGAAGGCGACATCTTGGATTTAATGTCCGCTTATCGTTCCCACTTGCCGGAAGAACTGTCGCTCAATTCGGTAACCGGCCTAGGCATGAACAAGGAGGAACTCTCTAAAAATATTCAACTCACCAGCTATGTAGTGCACAACCTTAATCAAAATCCGGTGATGCCAATCCATGATAAACTGTTCGACGCCTGCACCCTCTCTTTTTTTTTCCAATACCTGACCCAACCGGTCGCTGTTCTGAGAGATTTGGCCCGCCTAGTCAAGCCGGGTGGGGCGTGCCACATTGCGTTCTCTAACCTTCTATTTCCCACCAAGGCGGTATTCTGTTGGCAAACTGCAACGGATTTCCAAAGGGCTGAACTCGTCGCCCTCTGCCTCGACGAGAGCGGTCTCTATGAAACTCCTTCAGCCCTACAGGTCGTCGCACCCGACAAGGGTTGCGATCCACTCTATTTAGTCAGCGCCCGACGTAAATATTAGCCTCCGGCCTATTATCCGCAGATATACTATCAGTATGGAGGCACGTTTATATCACACGACAGAGAGATACTACGGCGATAGGAGCGATTAATTGCGAGCCGACTCATACCTCAACCTTTGAAGCCAAATGACATGATACCGCCTTTTTATGTTGACGGGCCGGCGTCCAGTCGCAGAACCTTTGCCTTTGCCCATGGTGCCGGTGTCGGCATGGACTCTGATTTTATGAACCAAGTTGCGGAGAAACTGGGAGACGCAGGGATTCGGGTCGTGCGGTTTGAATTCCCGTATATGCAAAAGACGCGAGCCGATGGCAAAAGGCGTCCGCCAGACCGGGCACCGGTGCTTTTGGAAACTTGGATAGCTGTGATCGAAGCGCTTGGCCTCGAGAACCTTGTAATTGGGGGCAAAAGTATGGGGGGAAGAATAGCGAGCCTATGTGCCGTCCATCAGGAAAAGGCGGGCATGCCTGTCGCTGGATGTATTTGCCTGGGCTATCCTTTTCACGCGCCGGGCAAGCCGGAAAAAGTACGCGCGGATCATTTAGCTGAGATAAAAACGCCCTGCCTGATCTTGCAGGGCGATCGTGATCCATTCGGCTCAAAGGCAGAACTTTCAAGCTACAGGTTGAGCCGCGCTATTAACATCCGTTTCGTGGCGGATGGCGAGCACACTTTTATTCCACGCAAATCATCCGGCCGAACAAAAGCGGAAAATTGGGATTTTGCCGTCAGAGAGTTAATACAGTTTATTTCCTCGATTGATTGAATCCATCAACGGGGGCAGGATAGCAGCAGGCCATGATCCCGGCACTGTTGCGCAACGCAGGGAACGCCGCAAGTAACACTTCCATCGTGCTACCCATAGTCACAATGGCCCGACAGAAGGCCTGCTAGTCCAATATCCAGAAATATCCAGTAACGACAAAAAATGAGGTAAGAAATACATGCGAGAGTGAAATAATAGAGAGGTTCGGACCTAACTAAACCGACTGCGTGCCAAAACCCAGTTGTATCTGCGCTGCTTAACTCTAAATTCAGAGCACCGGGCCCTTACGTTTCCTGAGATTCCGGGGTACTTTCTCTAAACAAGCATCCCGAGGGAGAAAATTAGTATGCAAACGATCGACATATCGCCATCCGAGATGGCCCGTCGGGTCGCCCGCTACGCGGAACTCGATCCCCTGGAAGTCCAGAAGAATACGAACCTTCCCCAAGAAGCCGCAGACATCGTCTGGGCACGCAAGCTGCTGAGCGTAGTTGGTCTTGAGGAAGACGCTGATACCCCAATCAACTCAGCGGCGCCGATAAAAGGAGCGGCCGGCATCACCATTACCCTCGCACAATGTCCGCCGGGAACGGGACCGTCGTTGCATGCCCACCAGCAAACCTTCGAGACCTTCACGGTAATGAAGGGACGGTTCGAAGTCTACTGGAACGACACGGGAGAAAACAGGCTGGAACTGGATCTCTATGACACCATTTCTGTGCCCCCGGGCGTCTGCAGGGGATTTACTAATATCTCCGACGAAGAAGGCCTTTTGCAGGTCATCATTTCCGGTGGCGTGCATGACATGAATGACATTGATTTCGCCACGGTTTGCGGGGAGCAAATTGACGCAATAAGTCCCGGCCTTAAACAGGAATTCGAGAAAACCGGCCTTACGTTCACTGCTGGAAAAGACGGATAAGCGCCCATGCGCATCGTTATTTGCAAAAACACCCTCTCGAGATGCCGAAGATTAACTCGTTAACATCGGAGTCTCATCGCGTCCTTCTCCTAGATTTAATCGGCCAAAAATACGGCCCCATTAGCGGCCAGCACCTGAATTTCATCAATACTATAACCTGCCTCCGTAAGCACGTCGCCTGTGTGCTCGCCCAGCTTTGGTGCACCGCGCCGGATGGCAGCTGGTGTCTCTCGGTATTTCACGGGATGTCCGATAACCCGCAGACCCTGGTCGATTTCTTGGACCATCGAACGGGCCACCGCTTGGGGGTGGGCACTCATCTCTGCGATGTCGAGAACCGGTCCAGATGGTATACCAGCCTGCTCCAACCTGATGATCCAGTTTTCTGTCGTGTCGCTTTTAAAGTGGGTCGTAAGAATGTCGTTAAGTTCAACCAAGTTTGCGAGCCTCAAATTAGGGTCGGAGAACCGGGCGTCTTCGGTCAATTCGGACGCGCCTAACAGCACCACCAATTTTTCCCAAAGTCCCTGGTTGGCCGACCCCACGTTGATCCAGCCATCCTGGGTCTCAAATGCCTGATAAGGTGCCATCAAAGGATGGGCCGAGCCCATGGCCTCCGGAACTTCGCCGGAGCCAAAATAAATTGAGGATTGCCAATAGGTATGCATGATCCCCGCCTCAAAGAGCGATGTATCCAGATACTGGCCTTTGCCCGTCCGACCGCGGCTTACAAGAGCCCCGAGAATGCCCATGGCGGCAAGGGTCCCTGCCGTGATATCGGTTACAGGCGCACCAACTTTAACGGGGGGGCGTCCTGCCCCTTCCCCGGTGATGCTCATCAGCCCGCTCATACCCTGAGCTACCAAATCGAAACCACCCTTTTCTGCAAATGGGCCGGTACGTCCATAGCCGGAGACTGAGCAATAAATGAGCTTTGGATTGCCGTCTCTCACCTGATCATATCCGACACCGTAATGTTCCATGGCCCCGGCGCGATAGTTTTCTATGAAAACATCTGCGCCCAGGATGAGCTTCTTTAGGACGCTTCTGCCGCCATTCGTTCGAAGGTTGAGCGCGATGCCCCGCTTATTCCGATTCATCATGGCGAAGGGATTAGACACACCGTCCACAAAAGGCGCCAGATTACGGATATCGTCTCCACATGGAAGTCGTTCCGCTTTAATCACGTCAGCCCCCATATCAGAGAGCATAAGCCCGCACGTAGGCGCTGCCATGACATGGCTGAGTTCAATCACACGGAGTCCGTCGAGCATGCCCTGCATTCAAGTTCCTCTGAAGTTAGGCTTATCCTTTGCCAGAAAGGCTCGCACCCCCTCTTTAAAATCGTTTGTGTCGAAGCAGTCAAAGCCCTCCGTTTCGTCCTCGGCACTCAGGGGCGAGCCGCCAATGGTGCGGTAAATAAATTTCTTATGCCATTGGTTCACCAGAGGCGCGCCAGCACAAATCTGGCCAACCGTTTTAGCCACTTCGCTGTCCACCTCATCATCCGGCACTACTTTGTTGAGAAGCCCCTTTGCCTTAGCCTCCTCCGCATCAAATACGCGCGCTTCATAGAGAATCTCCAGAGCCACCGATGGCCCTACCAAGGTCACCAGAGCATCAATTTCAGGATAGGCCATGACGAGCCCCAACTTGTTGATGGGTACGCCGAACCTCGAAGACTCTCCAGCAATACGAAGATCACACATCAGAGCCAGTTCGAGAGCACCCCCAATACAGAGACCGCGGATGCGCGCAACAACAGGATGACGACAGTCTCGAACGGCGTGCATGGCGGCATGCATCAGCCTGCCATACTTAGCCGCTTGCCGGCTGTTATTTCGTTCATTTCGAAATTCTGAAATGTCCGCACCGGGTCCAAGAGCCCTATCACCGGCGCCACGGAGTACAACACAGCGCACCCCCTCGTCATCATTCAGTGCTCGGAACACTTCGCCCACGCGAACCCACATATTCTTGTTGAGAGCATTCAGTTTTTCCGGACGATTGAGGGTTACAGTGGCAACATTGCCATCTTGTACCATGAGCACTTGGTCCTCGCCGCCTGTATTTATACCTGACATTTTATCCGCCGTTTGGATCTGATAATAACCTTTTTTCTCATAAATGGAGCCGTCATTTATGGCGGATGATCACAAAATTGGCAATGCCAGGAAAGGTTATTACATCTCGTTAACTCCCGCCGTTCAACATGTAACTAATAATAACGGTGATGGTATTACTCACGGGTTTGCTCTCGGGGTTAACTATCGACACAGCTGTTCTAGCGACTAAAATTATCTCCGGC
The DNA here is from genome assembly GCA_002723345.1 of Rhodospirillaceae bacterium. Lineage (GTDB taxonomy): Bacteria > Pseudomonadota > Alphaproteobacteria > Rhodospirillales > UBA2165 > TMED167. Next base: position 65,057 of record PBNV01000037.1, on the reverse strand, counting down.
TACTTAATGATTTATAGCAACCTGACGACCCCGCTAGACATTGAAACGGTAAAAGATCACGTCGCCGTCCCGCACCAGATAGTCCCGGCCTTCCTGTCGCATTTTTCCGGCGTCCTTGCAGGCCTGCTCTCCACCTAGTTCTACATAATCGTTCCCGGCGATGGTTTCCGCGCAAATAAAACCCGTTTCAAAATCGGTATGGATCCGCCCGGCGGCCTCCGGCGCCCTACTGCCATTCTGCACGGTCCAGGCCCGAGCCTCATTAGGACCCGCGGTAAAATAGGTGATCAGATCCAGCAACCCGTACCCTGCCCGGATCAACCGATCCAGGCCCGTTTCCTTCAATCCAATGGCCTCGAGAAATTCCTGCTTTTCCTCTGCATCTTCCAACTGGGAGACCTCAGCTTCAATCTTGGCAGAGATTACGACGGACGCGGCTCCTTGCGCCTGGGCGTATGAACCAACACTCTCCGAAAATACGTTGCCCCCCCCCGCCTTGTCCTCCTCCACATTGCAGACGTAAAGGACAGGTTTTGACGACAAAAGCTGGAGCATCTGAAACGGTCGTTCTTCGCCTTCCTTCAGAACCGTCCTGCGGGCCGGTTGACCATCCCTCAATACTTCCAGAACCCGCTCCATTAGATCGAGTTCCGCCGCGGCTTCCCTCTCACCCGCCCGAGCTTTTTTTGCGAGAGGCTCAACCCGTTTTTCCAGGCTCTCCAGATCGGCCAGCATTAATTCTGTCTCCACCACTTCGGCATCCCGGACAGGATCAACGGTCTCCTCCACATGGGTAATGTTGCTGTCGGCAAAGCATCGGAGCACATGGAGAATGGCATCCACTTCGCGGATATTACCGAGGAATTGGTTTCCTAGCCCTTCCCCAGTACTGGCACCCTTGACGAGACCCGCGATGTCAACGAATTCAAGATAGGTAGGGACGATCTTTTCAGACTTTGCCGCTTCAGCAATGCGTCGCAGTCTAGAGTCCGGCACGCTTACCCGGCCTGAATTGGGTTCAATCGTACAGAACGGATAATTTGCTGTCTCGGCCTGCGCGGTAGACGTCAGCGCATTAAAAAGCGTCGATTTACCCACGTTAGGCAACCCAACAATGCCGCAATTAAATCCCATTTTTCTAATGCTCTATTAATGTTCTTATTCAGGGGCTTAGGGAGATTTTTTTTGACCCGGAGGCTTTAGCAATAGCGCCACCTTGGACGCAAATTCAGCGTCGGTGTCTGCTACCATATGCGGCGAGGCTTCTGCAATCGCCTCAATGGTTTTGTCCATCCAAACCATATCCGCGTCAGCAAAGTCCTTCAGGACGTATCCGGTCACAAGACCCCTCTCCCCCGGATGACCGATGCCAATGCGCACACGACGGAAATCACGGCTGAAATGTTTAGCAATGCTTTTGAGGCCATTATGCCCCGCAAAGCCCCCACCGGTTCTTGCCCGGATTTTACCGGGTGCAAGATCCAGTTCGTCATGAAAAACCACAACGCGCGACGGAGGTATTTTGAAAAAACGAGCAGTCGCGGCAACAGATCTGCCCGAGTCATTCATAAAGGTCTTGGGTTTCAGAAGAAAAACCTTGTGGCCGCCAATCGACCCTTCAGACAAATCTCCGTCGAACTTCAGACGAAAGGGCGCGAAACCAAACCGGCGGTGGATTTCATCCACCACCATGAACCCGACATTGTGCCGGTTGCCAGCATATTTCGCTCCGGGATTTCCAAGTCCGGCCAGCAGGTGCATGGCCGACCTCCTATCAATTGTATCAGCGTTGACATCTGACGAGCCTAGCGGGCAAAGAGATTAATCTCCCTCACCGTCATCTTCGGGCTCGTCGACACTTTTCGCGCCGACGCCTTCGGCACCATCTTCACCCTCTTCATCGGCTTCGCTGTCATCTATCTCAGAGTCGCTCGGCATTACCGTCGGCGCGGCGATGGTTGCCACAGTGAAGTCGCGATCAGTCGTTGTGGCTACACCTTCTGGTAGATCAATGGCGCCTATATGCAGCGCGTCACCAATTTCCAGGCCCTCCAGACTAAAGGTCAGTTCGCCCGGGATATTGAGCGGAGAACACAATAGCTCGACCTCACGGCGAACGATATTTAGAACACCGCCCCGCTTCAAGCCGGGACTGTCTTCCTCGTTCTCAAACACCACTGGTATAGACAAGACGATCCGAGTATCTTCATTAAACCGCAGAAAATCGATGTGAAGCGCCCGGTCAGTCACCGGGTGGAGTTGCAGGTCCCGCGCCAACACTTGGTGTTTTTCACCACCAACACCAACTTCAAAAATCTGTGTAAAAAATTTGGGACTTTGGATCAATTTTTCAATTTCCCGACCTTCAAGGGAAATCATAATGGGATCCTGCTTGTTTCCGTATATCACCGCCGGTACGCGTCCCGCTCTTCTTTGAGCCCGTGCCACCCCCTTGCCGGCCCGGTCACGCGTTTCAGCAGAAATGCTAACTGCATCAGCCATTGTCATCTCCATTTTGCTTTGATGACGCCAGCCTCCAGGGGTGCTAGCGTCAGAGGAGGCGGTGATTTAAAGGGAAATTGCAGGCTAGTCAAACAGACTCGAAACGGAATTTTCGAGACTAATACGCTGCATGGCTTCCGCGATAAGCGGCGCGACGGTCAATTGCTCTATGTTGTGTGCAACTCGCACTGCCTCGGTCGCCATGATGCTATCCGTCGTCACAAGTTTCTCCAGCGGAGAGGCCGTCACCCGGGCGACGGCGCCACCTGATAACACACCATGAGTCACATACGCAGATACAGATTTTGCGCCGGAGTTCATGAGAGCAGTCGCGGCATTGCAGAGAGTGCCCGCTGAGTCCACAATATCATCAATAAGAATGCACCGACGATCTTGCACGTCGCCGATAATGTTCATGACCTCTGACTCCCCGGCCCGTTCACGGCGCTTATCAATGATGGCGAGGTCAGCATCCAGGCGCTTTGCGATTGCGCGCGCGCGCACCACACCTCCCACATCCGGCGATACCATCATGATGCCGTCTCCATTATACCGTTCTGAAATATCCTTATTGAAAACGGGCGAGGCAAATAAGTTGTCGAGAGGAATATCAAAAAATCCCTGAATTTGGCCGGCATGAAGGTCAAGCGTAAGCACCCTATCCGCGCCGGCTTCCGTGATCAAATTGGCCACTAGTTTGGCGGAAATAGGGGAACGTGGGCTCGACTTCCGATCCTGACGGGCATACCCAAAATACGGGATCACAGCTGTAATCCGGCGCGCAGATCCGCGTCGAAGTGCATCCAATGTTACCAGCAATTCCATGAGGTTGTCGTTCGCGGGATAGGAAGTGGATTGAATAACAAACACATCCTCGCCTCGAACGTTTTCGTTGATTTCAACGAAAACTTCCATATCCGAAAAGCGACGGACGCTGGCACTGGTGAGAGGTAAATTAAGGTAAGCTGAAATCGCCTCTGCGATTGGACGATTGCTATTACAGGTGAGGACTTTCATCCAACTCGGGCCCCCTAGGCCGTTATGCGCCGATGCCTGGACTTACCCCCGACACTCAAGTTATTTGCCCAAACTGTGACTGGGCAAATATGTAACAATGAGTCCAACGACTGTAAACGGTCAAGATTCCGGATGTCCTAACGTCTTCTCACGGAAGGGTATTTTGTAACTGGACGGAATTTCATCACGATACCCGTCGCGTTTAACAACGCTATCGATTCCCGCAAGTTCTGCTTTTGCGATGGCAAATGCCAATCGGCCTCAGCGGTTATTCAAAGCGCCGCGGGGCACCCAACTCGTCTGGGTGATCTCCCCAAATTTCTTGCAATCCCCTGACCTTACGCACCAGGAAATGGCGACCCCGCTTTTTCCCTGGTTCGGTTGGCTGACACTGACCAAACCCTGAACCAAAAAATGCAACCCTTGGCGGGAGATCACCACTCAGGTGCCCTTTAGCTTTAGAGTGAGAGTCAAGGACCAGTGTAGCTAAATAATGGCACCTCACGGCGCACCGTCCACGGCCACCACAAATACTCTCAGGCCCCATTCGCGGCCAACTATTCCGCAAGAGTGGCCACAGGCGGTGCCGTTCTGAAGTGATGGGGAGGCAGAAATCAGTCCGCACTCGCATCGCCCTGCTACCTGGCGCCTTGAAGGAGTCGGCGGGTGTCCGCAATCTCTCGTCACAAGGGGAGTTGATTAGAGCCCCACCTCGGACCAAGAAGACCGCCATCGCCGGCGCCCCGCTCCATGTCAAACCGCGCAGCTGAAAAGAAGAACTACGAAACTGAACAAAATTAAGATAATCATATGAGGCATATCAAAAATCTGACCACAGCTATCTTTCGGGTGCTAAAGCAATCATGGAGAGGGCACGGCCATAGTCGGGCTCACCTTTGTGAACGGACCGGCGGTAGCTAAAGAAGCAAGCCTCCTCTGAGTACGTATCCCTGCTCGAGGTTGAAATTTGAGTAATTTTAGCCTGCTCGAGCCGAGCGGCGATATAGGCTGTCAGGTCAAACTGAAACTTACCGCCTTTTTTCCCTCGTATGAAAAACGTTTTTGTGGCCGGGTCCGCCGCCGCAAATCGGGCCCGAAACGGTGCATCAACCTCATAAGACTCTTGAGAGATGGCTGGTCCGACAGCAGCAATTATTTTCTCCCGTTCCGCTCCAGATGACAGCATCATAGCTATGGTCCGATCAGTAATACCACCGAGCGCTCCCTTCCAACCGGCATGCGCAGCAGCGATGACACGATTTTCCGGATCGGCAAAAAGGACAGGCGCACAGTCTGCAGTAAGTATGCCGAGGACGATTCCGGAGCGCGTGGTGACCATACCATCCACCTCGGGGGCGGAATCTTGCTTCCATGGGGTCTCAACGGATATTACCTCTGCTGAGTGGATTTGATTACAGGTCAGGAGGTCTCCCGTCCCATGGCCCAGAACAAATTTTGCTCGGACACGGTTCTCGGTCACATTTTCCGGAGCATCACTCGAGCCGTACCCGCAATTTAGACTATCATAAAGACCAGCGCTCACGCCTCCAACGCGCGTGAAGAATCCGTGTTTTATACAATTCCTATCGGCCAGTAAATCGGACCTCAGCATGTCAGGCAGCATCATCTCGAAAATAACATCATTTTTCATTGCTCCAAAAACCTTCAGGCTCCGGTAAATCCGGATGACTGAGGGCAATCACTTTGAAAAGCCTGCCCATAGTATCGTCACCAGTCAATCTCTCCAAGGCCGTCTCGATATCCCTCTTTTGCTCTGTCGAAGCGGCTTTCTTTAGGCTCTTTGCGCGCTGTCCAATGCCAAGGTTTCGCAGGAACGTCCCTTGTGTCACAGGACCACTGACGCGAACACCAGCAAGGCCCGCAAGACGCGAGACGGACTCGAAATCGACATGCGCTGTCAAATCAGCTTCCCCGGGATGGAGAAGAGGGTCAGCATATTTATGATTCTTCACCGCCTGAAATGTATCACCTCCTGTTTGCAACACGTATCCATAGTCGATGAACAGGGCGACGCCCTTTTGCATCATGATCATGCGGGAGATTTCACGGATAATAGCGTGGGCCGCTGGGCAGACCTCGTATATTTGATTTTCCGCCCCTGCTGCAAGCGCCGGCGGAACATCCAATCTGTCTGTCGCACATAATGCCCTGGACGTCCATTCGAGGGCATCACCGGCGGTCGTCAGGTCAATCAGCCGCTCCCGCCAGACGCCAGCCTTGCCAGCAAACTGGCGGATGGGCAGAGCATCCAAAAACTCGTTAGCTAGAAGAACAAACGGGCCATTCGGGACTTGGACGAGCTGCTCATGCCAATGAATCGGACAATCGATCGCGGCGAGAGCGGCTCGCTGATATTTTCGTAGCAGCGGGCTCGTTTCCACAAGGTGGACGTGGAGGGCATTGTAAAACGGCAACACGTTGCTCACCAACCGCATACTATCGGCCATCAGGGTGCCTCGGCCAGGGCCAAGCTCAACCAGATTGAAGCTCGCCGGGGCGCCCAGTTGGCGCCAGCAAACCATACTCCAGAGACCCAAGAGTTCTCCGAACATTTGACTGATTTCCGGCGCCGTGACGAAATCGCCGGCGCCGCCGAAGGGATCACCTGTTCGATAATAACCGTGTTCTGGGTGACCAAGAGCTACGGCCATGTAGGTATCCAGGCTCAAGGGGCCTTCGGCTTGAATGCGTGATTTAAGATGTTCGAATAGTGCGCTCACGAAGCTTTTTTATGAGACCGAAACACGAGATACAAGCCGAACAGCAGTATTGGGATGGACAGCCACTGCCCCATGGTCAACCCAAATGCTAATACGCCTATATGTTGGTCCGGCTGGCGGATAAATTCCACCAGTCCCCGGGCGGCGGCGTAACCCAGCATAAAGATGCCCGTTAACAGACCAGGCCGCTCGCGGACTTTATCGTTTTGGGAAAGAACATTCAGTAGAGCAAACAGCACGGCCCCCTCAAGAAAAGCCTCATAAAGCTGGCTCGGATGTCGAGGCTCAGGGCCGCCCAACGGAAACACCATTCCCCAGGGCACGTTTGTCACTCGACCATAAAGCTCTCCATTTATGAAATTGGCTATTCTGACGGCGAACAGCCCGATGGGGGCAGCACACGCGATAGCATCACTGAACTGCCAAAATGGTATTTTTCGCATCTTGACGAAAACGATCACCGCCACTATCACGCCCACAAGACCGCCGTGAAAAGACAAGCCGCCCTGCCATATCTGGAAAAAATCAAAATTATCCCCGGAATAAAAAGCACCGTAACCGATCCGTCCGCCCAGAACCGTGGCGAGAACGGCCCACACAAGAAAATCATCGATGTGCTTTTTTTCTACCTCTACCGGCGAGCGCTCGAAATATTTGATAACCCACCACCAGGCACCTACACATCCCGCTATCCAGAGAAGGCCATACCAGCGGATAGCGATCGGAAAACCGCCAACCATCCCGATGTTAATAAGCACTGGATCAATGCTGGGAAACGGCAAAGCAAAAGTCATGCTCCTCGATATCCTGGAAAGTAGTCTTGGATCAACTCAGAATTTCATGGCCATCAGGCCCCCGGGCTCACAGGTACGCATCTTCCAACATTAAATGTTCGGTAACATAACGGCCGACACCATTTTCGAGAGAGGTAAACGACCTGTCATATCCGACAGCCCTGAGTTTCGCCATATTCGCTTCGGTGAAATACTGATATTTATCCCGGATCGCCTCGGGCGTGGGAACATAGTCGATGAGTGCATCCTTGCCCAAGGCCTGGAACACCGCGTTGGCAAGATCAAGAAAGCTCCTCGCCTGTCCTGTTCCGCAGTTGAATACACCGGAGACTGTCGGTTGCGCCTCTAGCCAGAGCATAACCTCCACACAGTCACCAACCCACACAAAATCGCGACTCTGGCCCCCGTCTTCATAATTTGGATTATGGGACCGGAACAGCCGCGCACGGCCGGTTTCAGAGATTTGCTTAAAAATCTGGGGCACCACACTCATTTGTCCGCCCTTGTGATATTCGTTGGGCCCATAGACATTGAAAAACTTGAGCCCGGCCCACTGCGGTGGCGCGGCAGCACGCCCCGCCACCTGTTCTGCCACCCAAATATCAAACGTATTTTTGCTTTGGCCATAAAGGTTTAGCGGCTGGAGTCTCTGCAAGGCCTGGAGGGAGTCATCATCGTGGAATCCCAGGGCGCCATCGCCATATGTCGCCGCCGACGACGCATAAATAAGCGGAACTTCATTATCTCGGCACCACATCCAAATCTGCATCGGAAGAGTGACATTTGTCTCGTTGATAAGGCCAGCATTTGTCTCGGTGGTAGAAGAGATCGCCCCCATGTGGAAAACGGTTTCAATTTCCCCTGCCCGCTCCCGCAGAAACGCCAAAAGACCATCCGGGGAAATACGCTCGGCAATGCGCCGATTTTCAAGGTTCCTCATCTTTTCGGGAGCGTCCAGCCAATCGCAGACAGCAATTTTATGGCCCATGGCCTCGAGAGCCGCCACCAAGTTAGATCCGATAAAGCCGCCGGCGCCGGTAACGAGTTTCATAACTGAGTGTCCGTCTTTTAGTACCCCGAGAGTTATAGTGCGGGCCCGATGTGCCCGCAAGTTATGCCAGCAATCGCTATAGCGTTGCGGCGCCGTCGCATTTGGACCATATTGTCTGACAAAAGTATCAGATACCGGAGACATAACATGCAAACCCGTAATCGAATTTTCGATGATCTGGCTAAAGTCGCCAACAGCGCGGCCGGTACAATGGTGGGTCTGAAAGACGAAGTCGAAAACATGGTCCGGTATCGTATGGAAAGATTTATGTCCGACATGAATATGGTGCACCGAGAAGAATTTGACGCCGTCAGAGCCATGGCCGCAAAGGCCCGCACAGAGCACGCTGCGCTCGAAAAGAGAATCGAAGAGTTGGAGACCAAATTAGACAGATTGGCCCCCAAGGCTCGGCCAAGAAAAAAGACAACCTCGGCGAGAAAAAGCACGAAAAAATAGGCTCAATACAAGCGTCTTGCGCTTATCCACAGTTTAATCGCTCGGGTCTCCGGTTTCCCTCTTGCTTCCATTATGTCCATCTGGCAGGCTATCGATAGTGGTTGTGAATAATTTAAACACAACATGTAGAATCCATTATTGATCTCATGTCTGTCCCTTGGGTGCAATATTGCAACTGACGACAGATGCGCTAGAGGATTAGACGGAACACGGGTATGGCGATTTTAGATTTACACCATGAGCCGGCACAGGACTTACCCTTGGATTTGGTGGAGCAGTTCATCCACGCGCAGGGCTGGACCTGCCGGCGCGTCCACGATGATGAAGTGGCCGCAGAATACCGGGGGAAATGGTGCGATTATTCTCTGCATTTCGCCTGGTCCAACGAGGTCTCCGCCTTCCATTTCACCTGTGCTTTTGATGTTCGAATTCCAGACGCTAAAAAAGGTCATGTTAACCAACTTCTCGCTCTTGCGAACGACAAATTATGGCTCGGCCATTTTGGTATTTGGCACGAGGAGGGTCTCCCCATGTACCGCCACGCTTTGCCCCTTCGGAGCTCTAAACTATCAGCAGAACAGCTCGAGGATCTCTTGGACATATCTTTGTCGGAATGTGAGCGATTCTATCCTGCTTTTCAGTATGTGGTTTGGGGTGGAAAAGCGCCGGCGGAGGCCTTGGAGGCGGCCATCATCGATCCTGTTGGAGAGGCCTAAGTCGCCATGTCTCAAATCTTGCTTGTGGGCTGTGGCAAAATGGGAAGCGCGTTGGTAGAAGGCTGGCTAAGCGGGGGCCGGGACCCTCGCTCCATTACCATCATTGAACCACAGCTTCCGCTCCCAGCCCCCCTTAGATCGAGAGGTGTACAGGCTTTGGCTTCGGATCGAGACCTTCCAGGCACCCTCGCACCTTCGCTCGTTTTGTTTGCTGTTAAACCACAAGTCATGGATCATGTGGTCCCGCCTTATGTCCGGTTTAAAGAGAGCGCAGTGTATATGTCCATTGCCGCCGGTCGGACGATGGCCTTCTTCAAAGAGTGTCTAGGAGCGGATGCCAGAATCGTTCGAGTGATGCCTAACACTCCAGTGGCGATAGGCCGCGGGATATCTGGCGGTCTGGCCAGCGAGAACGTACAAAAAGATCAGTTGGACCTGGCAGCAAGTCTGATGGAAACCGCTGGAGAGTTTCATTGGCTAACATCTGAGCGCCAAATTGACGCTGTCACCGCGGTGTCGGGCAGTGGCCCGGCCTACGTCTTTCTCTTGGCGGAATGCCTTGCTGAAGCCGCGAAGTCCCTTGGGTTGCCTGACGATTTGGCCGAGAGATTGGGACGGATGACGGCCGCCGGTTCCGGTGAAATGCTGGCTCAATCCAAGGAGACAGCCGCTATCTTGCGGGAACATGTCACCAGCCCAGGCGGCACCACAGAGGCCGCCCTCATGGTTCTTATGGCGGACTCGGGTTTACAGACGCTTGTAAAAGAAGCGGCGGAGGCGGCCTTTAAACGGTCTAGGGAATTGGCAGGCTCTTGAGAGTTTAGCATCTATTTCACCATAATTTGTCGTTCCAATAAGCAGGGCTCCAGAAATTCCCGCAAACGCTCCAACGCGCGAGCTTCCAACTGACGCACGCGGTCTTTGGAGAGATCCAGTTCTCTCCCAATCGATGCAAAGGTTTGCTTCGCTTCGGCAAAATAACGGTTTCGAATTATGAATCGCTCCCGGTCCGGCAAATTTTCAAGAGCAAGTGTCATTAGCTCGCGAAGGGCGGTGGTCTCGCTCTCTTCCGCGAGTTTATCTTCCGGAGATAGGGCATCCGAGCGCAATACCTCGAGCCACGAGTTCGAGCTGTCATCAGACAGCGGCGTGTCTAACGACTGATCGCGCTGGGCAACCCGCCGCGCTAAATTTTTTACATCAGCAGCTGTTGTCTCGAAACGTTCTGCCAATTGCGCGGCCAGCGTGTCACTTAAGGCATCCGCTCCATCCAGCAACTCCACTGTTTTCCGGCGTAGATTGAGAAACAGCGATTTTTGAGCACTTGAGGTGCTAAGCCGAACGAGAGACCAAGAGCGCACAACATGATCTTGGATCGACGCGCGAATCCACCACCTCGCATAAGTCGAGAGCCTTGCATCCATGTCCGGATTAAACTTTCTCACCGCCTGCACGAGGCCGACGACACCCTCCTGAACCAGGTCGCTCATAGGAACACCTGAACGCCGATAGCCTCTAGCCACATTTACCACGAATCCCAGATGACTGGTGATCAGCTTTTCAGCCGCTGCCGCGTCACCTTTTTCCGCCCGGCGCGCAAGTTCTCTCTCTTCCTCCCGGCCAAGAAGGGTCCTTTTATAGGGTTGAGGCGAACCGTCATGCTCCATTGCACACCTTTGCAAGTATCTTACCCAGTCGGGGCAAATTTTAGCGCAAATATTCTATTTCCCCAATTCAAAATGAACGGCAAAAGCTATAAATAAATTATTTTCATGCACTTAAGCATAAGGCCCCAGTATATTAGCTTCTTGATCGAGAGGGTTCCCCGTTGACCCGATGAGTAGATGAACTAAGTATCTTGGATGCGCGAGGCGGAGTCTGTGTAAAATGGCAAGTGCGTCAACAAAAAAGCGATCAAAGAAAAGAGCAAACCCCTCTCAACTCGGGTTGGAAGCCGCGCTTCGTCTTGCCGGGAAGATCCCCTGGGATCGCATCTCCCTCGCCGACATCGCTGCCGAAGCCCGGATGCCCGAAGATGACTTCAGGGCCCTATTCCCGACAAAGCTCTCTCTCTTGGAGGCTTATGGCAGGGAAGTGGATGAAAGGGTCGAGACACGCGGTAAGACTATCAGCATGGATGAGCACATGAAGGACCGCCTGTTTGAAGCAATTATGATCCGGTTGGATATCCTTGGGGTTCACAAAGATGCCGTTGCGAGCATTATTCGCGCAACCCTGCGAGGAAACCCAAAAACCATAGCGGCGGGCGCGAGTGCACTGCGTCGTGCCATGGCGCAACTATTGGATCTTTGCGGAGAACCCTCAGGCGGTTTGTGCCGACAGTTTAAAGTAAGAGCCCTGGGGCTCATCTATTTTTATGTTCTGCGGATCTGGCTTGCAGATGATACGTCTGATATCGGAAAAACAATGGCCGCCCTGGATAAGGCGCTTACACGCGCAGAAACAATAATCAATAGCCTTCCCACCAGCACTCTGCATCGTGCACAATAATGCAGTCGTCAACGTCAAAAACTACACCAGATAGCCTAAATCGGCAGTTTTAATCGGGCACGCAATCCGCCAGCCGGAGATGCCTCCAGGCTAATTTCGCCGCCATGGCCACGTATAACATCTCGAGCAATGGTTAGGCCAAGGCCGACCCCCCCCGTCCCTTGGTTTCGAGACTCGTCGAGACGGAAAAAAGGTTTGAAAACGTCGTCCAACTTGTCTGATGGGATGCCCGGCCCGTTATCATCAATAGTAACGTCGATCGCGTCCCCGCGTTTCCCTGCCCGCACAGAAACATGAGTCGCGTAGCGGTCGGCATTGTCGATAAGGTTGGTCACGCACCGCTTAAAGGCGTTCGGGCGCACAGGCACGATGACGTCCCCCTCTGTGTGGAGATCAACTTCCGTACCTTTTCTCTGGGCGGACATTACAATGTCGCTCAACATACTCGAGATGTTTGTCGGTTTGGGCAGTTCGTCCCCTTCGCCCCGGGCGAAGGCCAAATACCCGTCCAGCATATGTTCCATCTCAACGATGTCTCTTTTCAGATCCTCTGTGTCATTGGAGCTCTTTGCCATCTCAAGCTGTAGCTTCATTCGAGTTATTGGAGTCCGAAGGTCGTGTGACACACCAGCTAGCATTTCCGTCCGCTGCGTTATTTGGCGCTGGATGCGATCCCGCATAGAGATGAAGGCAGATGCCGCCTGACGCACCTCCGTGGCTCCCTCGGGTTTAAACCGGGGCGCATCCCGGCCCTTTCCGAATGCATCAGCCGCCGTCGCCAGTCGCCGGATAGGACGCACCTGATTGCGCATGAAGATAACGGCAACACCAAACAGTATCATCGATGTTCCTACCATCCATAGCACGAAAATATAGGTCGTCGAGCTAAACAGTCGCTTTCGGTTGGCAATGACTTCAAAGACCCCCTCAGGCAGTTGCACCAACACGATTACTCGTTTGTCCAAGCTTTCACTATCCACTTTGAAGGGACGGCGGACTGACTCATTGAGTGACCGGATGAACATTCGGTCAATAATATTCCCGGACTGACTTTCTGGCAGATTCGCGAGTATCTTGCCCTTATGCAATTTAACGTTAAGCCCCATGGTGCGGGCAGCAAGCTGGCGGATAACCATAATTCCCTCGGGGGACGGATCTTGGTGGAGAAGTTCGATCAGGGCAGCCACATCACCTGAAAGACCCCGGGCCATCCCCAGGCTCACCTTAGTCCAGTGGCTCTCGTAAAAGACCGTAGCAGATACGAGCTGAAGTAGCACGAGAGGCGTCACGATGATCAACACCGTCCGGCCCAGAAGGCTTTTCGGTAAAATTTGTTTCATCATCGGCCTGTTAATATCCCCGTGTTAATCTGGTAAAATTTGCTCTGGTATAAATCAGTCGGGTCTTAGAATGTATCCTTGCCCGCGCACGGTTTGAAGATACCTTGGTGATTTAGGATCCCGCTCTATCTTCCGACGTAATCTATTGACCTGCACATCAATGGCTCGCTCGCCGCCATCCATCGCGAGGCGAGCGCTTAATTCTTCGCGACTGAGGGTTCTACCCGGCATTTCGGCCAGAATTCTCAGAAGGTTCTCCTCCCCGGATGTCAAAGCGATGGACGCCTCACCCTGTTTTAGCTCCGCCCGGGCCATATCAAATCTTAGGTCACCCATGACGGCTTCTTTAGGGACAGACTCGGACTCCGCCGGAACACGTTTTAGAACACTTTTAATCCGCAACAAGAGCTCGCGCGGCTCAAATGGCTTTGCCATGTAATCGTCCGCGCCCGTTTCCAAACCGGTAATCCGGTCGTCAGTCTCTCCCATGGCTGTTAACATGAGAATCGGCACATTTTTGCTTACGAGCGCCCCCTCGCGAATAGACGAGGCAAAATCCAGTCCATGCTCGCCAGGCATCATTAGATCCAACACCAACAGATCAAACGAGATGCCGGCCATTTTGGCGCGAGCCACCTGAGCGTTTTCAGCGGCCGTGACGCGAAACCCGTTTTCACTCAAGTACTTTTGTAAAAGGTCGCGCAGGCGGTCATCATCATCCACAACAAGGATATGAGGGACCTCCTGAAACATCTCAGTGCCTATCCTTTCCCTCGGAATTTACTTACGTCAGCCGGGTCTGAAATCATGCCCAATAGGACCTTCCTAAATCCTTCGACGGCCTCGGGCCCAGCAGACGCGAACGAGGCAGCTATCCTGTCTCGTTGGCTTTGCGATACCTGAATTTCAAATGCCCGACCTTTATCTGACAGAGTTAAGAGGCGTTGACGCCGGTCCTCCGTGCCCTGCTCTTGCTGCACGATGCCCTCGCGCAAAAGGTCAGACAACACCCGGGACAGGCTTTGTTTGGTGATCCGGAGAATGGAGAGCAAATCACTCACCGTAATACCCGGATTGCGGCCCACGAAATGAATAACCCTATGATGCGCCCTGCCAAATTGATGTTCCCGAAGTATCTCGTCTGGGGGCCCAATAAAATCCCGATAAGCATAAAAGAGAAGTTCCATACCGAGCCTCAGGTCATCATTGGAATAAGCAATCTTATCATTGGTCTGTGACAAACCATCCATGGCTATTGGACAACTTTCTGCATATATGTCAGTGATATTGACATATATGGCAGGGTTTGCTACGGGAAGCAATAACATTTCGTTTTCAGGGAATCTGAGGAAAGAAAATTATATGGCTTCGGAAGGTTTTCATGACCGGGACGGTCTGATTTGGTATGATGGAGAAATGGTGGACTGGCGGGATGCAAGTCTTCACGTCCTGTCCCACGCGCTGCATTACGCATCCTCCGTATTTGAGGGAGAACGCGTCTATAGTGGGAATATTTTTAAACTGCGGCAGCATACGGAGCGGTTGATCAAGTCGGCGGAAATTCTGGGTTTCGAAATTCCCTACAGCGCGGATGAAATTGATGCCGCCTGCATTCAAGCATGCGAGGCCAACGGCATTGTTGACGGATATGTCCGTCCGGTTGCTTGGCGCGGCAGCGAGATGATGGGTGTCTCGGCCCAGGACACTAAAATACACTTGGCTATTGCCGTCTGGCCATGGCCTTCTTATTTTTCACCGGAGGCACGCTTAAAGGGCATTCGCTTGAAAACGTCGCAATGGCGTCGGCCTCCGCCAGAAGCAGCACCTGTCCACGCCAAGGCAGCCGGACTATACATGATTTGCACTCTGTCAAAACACGAGGCAGAAGCAGAGGGCTACGATGATGCTCTGATGTTGGACTGGCGCGGATATGTTGCCGAGGGTACAGGTGCTAATATTTTCCTCATCATGCGGGACGGCAAAATTCACACTCCGCCGCCAGATTGCTTTCTAAACGGCATCACTCGCCAGACAGTGATGCAACTTGCTGAAGATCATGGGTATGAAATTGTTGAGCGCCACATCAAGCCGGAAGAACTATCAGACGCACAGGAAATTTTTGTGACGGGCACTGCGGCCGAGGTTACGCCTGTGGGCGAAATTGACGGCATGGTCATCAAGGTTGGCGACGTTACCAAAACACTTATGGCCGCTTACGACCAATTGGTCGGTAAAAACACGCAAGATTCTGCATCAGCGGCCTAGCATTCCGAGCCCACAAACCAACAAGTCCACGGCTCTCGCCTACTGTCTGTAGGCTACGTAAGTTTTTTTGGATGAGACAGAATGGTGGAAAAGCGGCTAAAAACCTACATCTGGGTGCAGAGCCAGCAATGGCGTTGCACTCAACTCAACCTCCCCATCTATGTATTGCACAAGGGAGAAGAGAGCGCCGGCTCTGTCATTATTAAGATCGTGCTGCCAGATGGACGTTGTAAGATTTTCAGCCAGGTTCGGGAAGCCAATGGCATACCAGCCTGGCAATCGTGGTCACAAGACAAATCCCCTGTGGAGGAAGGCCATGCAGACGATTACGTAGGTCGTCGTCTAAAAATTGACCCTGATCTCTGGGTTTTGGAGATAGAAGACCCAAAAGGCCTCTACGAGTTCGATGGCAAAATCGTATAGACACAAGGTTGCAGCTTACAATGCCCTCCGCCGGTCAAGGGAGTTAATCGCACGTTTTTCCCGCAATATTTGGCGAATTTCTTCAGCGAAAAGATACAGGTGCTAACAATCGAACAAAATTTATTACAAACTCACGCCAAGTGGTGAGCTAAAAATTCGTGAGATCTCTCGTTGGCAGCAGCGGCGGCCGCTTCGTTGTAATTATGCCCTCCCACTAGGGCAAAAGCATGCCCCGCGCCTTCATATTCATGCAACGTAACCGGGGACAGTTTTTTTAGTGTTCGGACGATCTTCTCACGCGCCTCCGGTTCGCATAGCTCATCATTAGCGGCGATGTGGAGCATCAACGGGTTAGATATGTTGTCGGCCTCGGCAAGGTAGTGATCAATATTTACACCGTAATATCCGACGGAACAGTCGGCATCGGTTCGGGTGGCTACTAGGTAAGCGGTTCGGCCGCCAAGGCAATAACCAAGGGCTCCAACCTGTCCGCTACAATTCTCGTGACCGCGAAGATACGTAATGGTGGATTGAAGATCTGAGATAGCAGCCTCGTCATTAAAACCCTCGTTGAGCTCAAGTGCGCGAGCTTGTTCTTGCGGATTGGGTTTTGACGGGTCATTGAGCAACTCAATCCCTGGTTCCTGTCGCCAGAAGAGATCAGGCACCGCGACCAGATAGCCCTTGGCAGCAAAATCTTCGGCGAGGCTGCGCATGACAGCATTCATGCCGCAGATGTATTGCATCAATACTAGCCCGGGCGCGTTTTCGGCGTCCGAGCTTGTCAAATAAACCTTAAAGCTGCCACCGTCCGTTGCAGCTATGTCCACATACAAACTATTCACAGCCGCCTTCCCCCTGTCCTGTAATTTACAATATTATACGATATAATGGACGTTGAGCGCCGCTGCCACATGTTTAGCACCGGCCAGTATCGGGACAAAATCGTTAGGGCCTGTGATGAAATGAATTTCAGAGAGAAGGTCGTCATCGTCGACGCCTTCAACATCGACCGGCCTGTGACTGTGGCGTTCTGGGATGAGGTGAAAAGGCAACTTCTTTGTACAAAGTCGAATGCATCGTGATTGGCGCCGGCGTAGTTGGACTGGCCATTGCTCGGGCCCTGGCACTCCGGGGGCGAGAAGTCGTGATCCTTGAGAAGAACCCCATGATTGGCAATGAAACCAGCTCACGGAACAACGAGGTGGTTCACGCAGGCTTCCTATATCCGCCGGATAGCCTGCGGGGAACTCTCTGCCGGCCGGGCGCGGAGATGTTGAGGGACTATTGCCGGGAGCGAGGCATCGGCCTCGCCGTGCACGGCAAATTGACTCTTGCGCTAACGGAGGACGAGGACGGCCTGCTGGAGACCATGATGGCGTTTGGAGAAGACAATGGCGTTCAGGGACTCCAACTCCTATCGGCGGAGGGGGTCAAAGAGCGAGAACCAGAAATCACCTGCCGGATGGCACTCTATTCACCAAACACGGCTGTAGTGCATAGTCATGACTACATGCTATCCCTCCAAGGCGACGCCGAGAATGCTGGCGCGGTGTTATCTCTGAACAGCACCGTGGTTGGGGGTCAGGGAAAAGTTCTCACGGTTGAGGACGAAAATGGAGAGCCCTTCGAACTGGCCTGGGATACACTCATCAATGCTTCCGGCCTCGGCGCGCGGGACATCGCAAATTACCACTCAAGCGAGAGAGACATCCCCCCTCCCGATATCCGCTATGCAAAAGGCAGCTACTTCACCCTGACCGGCAAACTTCCTTTCAGCTATATCGTCGTGCCTTTGGGTGAAACGCTGGCTGCAGGCGGCTCCTTCACCATTGATCCCGGCGGCCAGGGCAAATTCGGCCCTGATCTGGAGTGGGTAACGGAGCATGACTACACGGTTGATCCGACCAAAGCCTCCTCCTTCGTGGCGGCTGTAGGAAAATACTGGAATGGGCTGGATGTGGACCGCCTGCAGCCCGGTTATGCAGGCATCCGACCGCGCGCTTACGGCCCGGAAGACCCTGGCGGGGACTGGTTGATCGAGACGGAAGTCGAACATGGTGTTTCGGGCCTCGTAAACCTGCTCGGCATCGAAACGCCGGGGCTTACGGCCTCCATGGCTATCGGCGACTATGTTGCTGGGCAACTGATTCATTAAATCGACGGAGTAAACCGATGACGGGATTCACCATCCTCCGCACCAACCATACCGGCATCACCGTGTCAGATGTTGAGATGACCTTGGGTTTCTTCCGGGACGTGCTCGGCTTTGAGACGACGGAAATTGTTCACCAAAAGGGAGAGATGGTGGAGAACCTCACCGGCGTTCCCGGCGCGGAAGTGAAACTGGGTTACGTGGACATGCCGAACCATCGCCTGGAGTTGCTGGAATACATTACCAAGGATGGGCGCAAGGTCTCCGATCTCAGGAACTGTGATGCCGGCGCTTTTCATTTGGCGCTGGAAGTGGATGACATCGACGCCGCCGTCGCTGCTGTTACCCAAAGCGGATTCGTGCCCTACAGCGCCCCGCAAACGGTCCCCAACGGGAACCGAAATGTGTATCTGCGTCATCCCGACGGCATCACCATCGAATTTCAGATTACGGCTAATCAACTAACCTGATTTTTTGACATATGGGAGCCAGATTTATGCGTATCACTATGCTTGGCACGAGCGCCGCCGCCCCGGACCCTGACCGCGGTGGATCGGCGATTCTTTTGACAGTTCGCGGCCGACATTACCTTTTTGACTGTGGCGCCAATGCAACTCGCTCCATGATCAAGTCGAACATCAACCCGGTCGATGTAAATACGGTCTTCTTATCCCACCTTCATTATGATCACATTGTAGATTTTCCCTACTTTCTCCTCACTACCTGGATTTGTGACAGAGAGAGAGCACCAGTAGTGGTCGGCCCGCCAGGCACTCAAGATTTCGTTGACCACCTGTTTGAGAATGGAGCGTTCGCGAAAGATATCGAGGCTCGTCGGCAGTATCCGCGCCGACAAAATACAGAAATCCTGGTTCCCGACGTTCGGGAGTGTGAACCTGGAACGGTTTTCGAAGACGAATTTGTCAAAGTCACCGCCTGTTATGTGGAACACATTCCCCAGGAGATAACACCTTGCTTTGGTCTTCGCATGGACACCATAGACGGTTTATCGGTTTCATTCAGTGGTGATACGGCGCCCTGCGACAGATTTATCGAGTTGTCCAAAAATGTTGACCTTATGATTCACGAATGTACCTTCCCAGAGAGTGCCATCAAATTTCGGCAAAAAGCCAACGTCGGCACCTGGTCTCACACCAGTCCAAAGGAACTGGGTAAAATTGCACAAAAGGCCAATGCCAAGAGCCTTGTTGCCACCCATTTCGCGAGCTACGACACTTGCAATCCAGTCGTTAAGGATATTATGAGCGTTCACATGCCAAAGGACATTATAGGGCCTGCCCTACTTAATGAAGTGGCAGAAGATATCCGAGCCAATTTCAAGGGCGAACTGCGTCTAGCCCACGACAACATGAGAATCGATTTATAATTATCGAACGATAACTGCGCGAGTCCAAAACATATTTGCTTGGATTAACACGACAGCAGCCCATAACTTATTAGAGGCCGTCAAAAAATTTAGACACCCACATGTCTCTGGGAATGTGTACATTTATTTTAACAAATTAAAATCGCCTTACATTAATCGCGACACTTGCTGAACGACCCTGATTTCGAAAAAAATGCCTTGGAGTGGCATTTGTGAGAACCTGCAAAATAATTTTTAGGAACAAAATGTTAAAATACCTGATTGCATTTTTTTTAATTTTAGCAGGGAACACAGCATTCCAACCTGTTGCCGCCCAGAATAAAAACACGCAAATAAGAATGCCCTGCGGCAGCGGTATCGTAAATTACGAGCATCAGTCCCAGTATTTAGTCACAAATATCAGTGCTAAAAGTAGCTTCGTACGCCAAGTAAACATTGACCCAAAGAGCCTTCAGTCAGGCCAACTCAGTCTAACGTTTATAGGCCACTCGACGTTTCTCATCCAATCCCCGGAAAATATTAGAGTCATCACGGATTATAACGATTATTTTCGAGCGGACGTACAGCCAGACATAGTAACCATGGACGTCGAGGGCGGCAGCCACTCAACGAATTTGATCTCCCCCAATATTTCTTTCGTTTTACGAGGATGGACCGAGGCTCTTACCCTTCAGAGGCACGATGTCACCCTGAAAGACGTCCGGGTTTATAACCTGCCGACTAACATTACGGACTTTGGTGCCGGGTTCTCTAATTTTAGCTCCGTCTTCATCATTCAATCCCAAGGCCTATGTATTGCTCATATGGGTCATCTGCGCCATATCTTGGATCAGCAGCAGCTTACAGATATCGGACGGATCGACGTTTTACTGATTCCAATTGACCGGCTTGTAACCCAGAGCTATGACGAATTGATACACAACATCAAGGGCATAAATCCTAGGCTAATAATTCCAATGCATTTTGATGGTATGCCAACGGCAAAAACGTTTCTTAGGGATATTTCCACGGTATACACAGTGAAACGCTTCGGTACCCACACAATGATGCTTAGCCGCTCAACCTTGCCGATAAAAACAGAGGTCCTGCTCCTGCCGCCCCAGCGACCGGGCAGCAAATTAGAGCCCCGGTTATAATACTATGGGTGTTCCTATTGCACAGGTCCTCTCCAGTATATCGGGCCTTTGTATACTTCTTGGAATATTAGGACAGGTAAGGGCCGAACCAATAAAGCCTCATCCGTGCGGTCTCGGGCTTGTTGAGAGAATAAACCCTAAACCATCAATACATAATGCCAGTAAAGCATCATCTCAGGTCCCGCCGGGTAGTGTGAGGGTGACCTTTGTAGATCACTCAACATTTCAAATCGAGACACCGCAGGGTATCTCTGCGGCAACAGACTATGCCGGATTTCATATACCTGGTCGGGTGCCAACCATTGTGACAATGAATAACTCCCATTCAAGTCACCACACGGACTTCGTCGATCCCGCGGTTAAACATATTCTGCGGGGTTGGCACCCCGAGGCTGGGATTGCTATTCACAACCTCCGCGTTAAGGATCTACGAGTTTACAATCTCCCCACAAATATTTTCGACTTTGGTCAGGGGGCCACTAATAGCAATTCTATTTTTATCTTCGAGGCGGTCGGCCTGTGCTTTGCCCACCTTGGCCACCTCCATCATTTTCTGAGTCAAGAGCAAATCGCTCAGGTGGGCAGAATAGACGTTTTGTTTGTCCCAATCGATGGCACCGTGACCGTCAGTCACGAGGAAGCCATGCACATCATCAGTCAAATCAGTCCCCGCGTGGTCATGCCGATGCATATGTCTTTTGCTGGCGCAGATAAGTTTCCAGAAATTGCCGCCTTGTCACACAAAGTCAAATATTTGGGCACGAACACTATGCTGATAAACCGATCTCTTTTGCCGGGGAAAACCGAAATTTGGTTTCTACTGACCGAGCTATAAAGCTCAACCTCAATATTCCATTTGTGCCAAAATTGAGGCCCGAGGCTCAAAGCTTCTAAGATCGATGGGATCTATTGTAAATTCCGAGGAGCCGGTCATAGAGCCGGGGAAATAAGTGGACATTGAGGACAAAATTTATGCCGATCGCGACTACAGCTCTAGACAGCAAAATATACTATGAATATCATGGGTCGGGTGTCCCTCTGCTTCTAATCAGCGGCACTGGCCATGATCATACTTTTTGGGCCGGTCAGTTACCCCTTTTGAGCCAGCATTACCAATGCTTTGTCTTCGACAATCGGGGCGTCGGACAAAGCAGTACACCAGAACCCGGCTATTCACTCTCCGACATGGCAGAAGACGCCGTGGCGGTCCTCGCAGCTGAGGGCATTAAAACCGCACATGTCATGGGGTTCTCGATGGGAGGTCACATCGCTCAATGCGTTGCTCTCAATCATCCCAGTCTAGTTCGATCCCTCGGCATCCACCATAGCTGGAGCCGGAACTGCAACCGCCTGCACAAATTCCAAAGCCTGCGGAAAACCCTCGCTGAGAGGGGATTGCGGGACCAACTCGCAGACATCAGCCTCCTGATGTTGTATGAGCCACAGTATTACCACGATCATCTGGACGACATGGCCACCATACGAGACGCCATGATCACCAGCATGGCTACTATGGATGGTTGGATCGGTCAACTCGAAGCCTGCATCAGAGGCGATACCCACGCACGCCTGGAGGAATTGAATGTCCCGACGCTTATTACCTGTTCGGACAAAGATGCCATTGTCGCTGTTCACCGCGCTCAGGAGCTGCAGGCTGGCATTAAAAACTCAGAGCTGAAAATTCTAACAGGCTCGGGGCATGTGGCGTTGATCGAAACGCCCGATCTGTTTGCAAACATTTGTGCAGATTTTCTGGGCCGGCACCCCTAACGCCCGGCTATTCGATGTTCTCCGTCCACCGGTCAGCGGCGACATCATCTGAGGCACGCGCCTCAACCCATTGTTCGCCATCGCCGGTATCTTCTTTCTTCCAGAACGGCGCCCGTGTTTTCAAGTAATCCATGAGGAATTCGCATGACTGGAACGCAGCCTGCCGATGCGGAGAGGCAGTCGCCACCATTACAATTCGATCTCCTGGCTCCAATATACCATAACGGTGTATGATCACACAGTCGGTGAGAGGCCATCGCGCCCGCGCCTCTGCCTCGATCTTAGAAAGTTCTTTTTCCGTCATACCGGGATAATAATCGAGCGTCATGGTTTTTATGCTATCCCCGGCCAGATCCCGGACTAGTCCTAAAAATGTGCAGACCGCTCCAATATCGTGTTTGTCATTTGAAAACCGATTTATCTCTTGGCCGACATCAAAGTCTTCTCGTTGAACCCGGATCACTTATCAACCTCCGGTAACGGGCGGGAAAAGTGCGACTTCATCATCATCAGATATAGGATGGCTGGGACCGGCATACTCCTGATTCACCGCCATTTTAACCATCTCTGACGCGCCAATAACTTCCGCTTCGGCAGTCCCCCGATCTTTGAACCACTCGATGAACTCGCCAGCTGTATGAATACCTTCGGGAAGTTGGATTTGTTCGCCATCCCTTCCCATCTTGTCCCGGACCCACGCAAAGTAAAATAGTTTCATTACATAACCTCATTGAACGGAAGGAAATCCACCAATTGACCTCGCGTCACACCTGCCGAGTCCTCAGCCAACTCGACCAAACCATCGGAAGCTACCATGGACGTTAAGATGCCTGAACCGTCATCGGGATACTTTATGGCACACGGGGGGCCACCTCCATCCTTTTCGAGTCGGCATCTAAGCCACTCCCGCCGGCCTGGTTTTTTGATAAAGTTAAACTTGGCAGGTACCTGGTACAAATTCTGGTCAAGCTCACTGGCTCCGGATAAGAGCCGGATGATTGGCCGCACCAATTTAAGAAATGTCACCATGACGGCAACGGGATTTCCAGGTAGACCGATGAATGGCACCTGACGGCTAGCGGCGTCTATGTGTCCAAGAGCAATGGGGCGGCCTAGTTTGATCAACAGATTCCACGTATGAAGAGCACCCAAATTTTCGACCGCTGTTCTAACGTGATCCTCCTCACCTTTAGACACACCGCCTGAGGTAAGAATAAGGTCATGATTTTTCGAGGCACCAGCTAGGCCTTCTTGAATAGACATCAGGTTATCTGGATAAATTCCAAGATCCGTAACTCTGCAGCCAAGATTGGTCAGCAGCGCCGGCACCGTAAAACGATTGATGTCATAGATTGTTCCTGGCTCAAGTTCATCGCCGGGGTTTCTGATTTCATCACCTGTTGAAAAAACGGCGACGCGTAATTTCTGCTGAACTGTCAGATACGACCGTCCAATTGAGGCTGCCATACCTATATCCTGTGGGCGGAGCGAGGTCCCTGCGCGTAGCACTGTATCTCCAATTTTCACATCCTCGCCCGCCAATCTGAGATTTGCGCCGCGTGTTTGCCCTGGGGGTAGGATGACATATCCACCTTCTACTTCGACATCCTCAACCATGAAAATTGTATCGGGACCCCGGCCCTCTTCTCCGGCAGGCACTTGAGCGCCCGTAAAGATCTGATAGGCCTGCCCAGAAAGTGCTTTTGTTTCCAATGGATGGCCTGCAGCAATCCGCCCGGCCACGGGTAATCTGCTTTCACCGGCCCCTTCCAAATCATCCAAGCAGATCAAATATCCATCTACGGCAGAATTATTATGTGGCGGAATCTGGATACCAGACGTCACGTCATTGGCAAGAATACGCCCCAAAGCCTCTGCTAACGGGACATCCTCACCAGCGACGATACAGTCCAAACCCAAAACAAACCTCTCCATTGCCTCGGCAATCGTGAGACGCCCAACCACTTCAGCAAAACAGTCGTTTAAGTCAGCCATCCCTTTTCGCCTCAAACCACATTCAGAGCGACCGCATCAAGGATAAAATCCGTGATCACAACTGCATCGCCCAATGGCAAAACGGGGACATTAACTTTTGGAAGATCTTTGTCGCTGGCCACAGCAATTATATGCGGATCGTCCGGTTGCAAAAGAGGCTTATTGATTACCGGGCGGTGAACTTCGATTTTGGGATGCGCCTCCCATTTAAATCCCTCTACTAGCAACAAATCCACCGGCGACATATGGTCAATAAGCATTTCGAGAGGCGGATCCTTCACGCCCCTCAGTTCGTGCATGAGCGCCCAACGACTAGCCGAGCTAATCATAACCTCGGTCGCACCCGCCCGTCGATGCTCATAAGAATCTTTACCCGGCCGGTCGATGTCGAACTCATGATGCGCGTGCTTAACTGTAGATACGGTGATGCCTCGAGCAATAATTTCAGGGAGCAAGTTTACCATTAACGTTGTTTTGCCGCTACCACTCCAACCTGCAAGGCCAAATACTCTCATGGGTACGGGCCTTAATGCGAACCTGTTGCGGGAGGCGGATCCGATTTTTCCTTCTCCATTGCAGCCGCCGCCACGTCCATTCCCTCAACATGGCGCAGGCCCGCTCGGAGATAGTCGTATCCAGTCAAGAGCGTCAAAATTGCGGCGATCCACAAACCGATTACGCCAACATCAGTTGTTGAAAAGGGGCCAAACATTGGACCCACGGGACCAACAAGCAAAAACCCGAGCATGAACATCTGCAAGGTCGTCTTCCATTGCGCGAGCTTAGAAACCGGGACGCTGATTTTGACCCCTCCTAAAAACTCCCTAAGTCCGGACACAAGAATTTCCCGACAAAGAATAATAACCGCGGGCAATACAGCCACACCCGGAATGCGGTCGAACGCTGTCAACATCACCAGCAATGCACCGACTAGAAGTTTATCAGCTATGGGGTCCAAAAATTTTCCAAAAGCAGATTGCTGTGACATGGCCCGGGCAACGTATCCGTCGAAAAAATCTGTCACACCAGCATACGCGAGCACACCAAGGCCGATCCAATTGCCATAGGGCGCGTCGATGTAGAATGTAAAAATGATTAACGGAATTGCAAAGATCCGTGAGAGGGTCAGTAAGTTTGGAATATTGGTCAACATCTAACTTATTTCCTATCCGGGGCTCAGTCTTCTGGATGAAACCAGTCATAAACGCGTTCGGCGATTGACCTGCTTATTCCGTCCACAGCTTCTAAATCGGCGAGGCCAGCCTCTGAAATGGCCCGCGCGGAGCCAAAGTGATGGAGCAGCGCTTTCTTTCGCACGCTACCGATACCTTGAATTTCATTCAAGGGTGACCGCTTCATGTCTTTGGCCCGTCGGGAACGATGTGTGCCGATGGCAAACCGATGCGCCTCATCTCGTAAGCGCTGCAAAAAATACAAGACCGGATCTCGACTGTCCAAACTAAAGGGCGCCCGATTCGGCAAAAACATCCTTTCTCGCCCCGCATTGCGGTCTGGACCCTTTGCAATGGCGGCCACGCTAACATCTGCGATACCAAGTTCTCCAAACACCTCCAATGTGGCTCCGAGTTGACCTGCACCTCCGTCGATTAGTACCAAATCGGGCCATTGTCCGCGAGATCTGTCAGGGTCTTCCTTCTGAACCCGAGCGAACCGGCGTGTAAGCACCTCGCGCATCATTGCATAGTCATCTCCCGGCTGAAACTCTGTATCTTCTTTATCGGCTCTAATATTAAACTTCCGATAGGCGTTTTTGATAAATCCCTCTGGCCCCGAGACAATCATCGCTCCGATAGCGTTCGTCCCCGAAATATGTGAATTATCATAAACCTCGATCCGGTCCGGTGCATGGTCAAGTCCCAGTTTCTCGGCCAGCCCATCGAGCAACTGGCGCTGGGAGGCACTCTCAACTAGGCGACGGTTGAGTGCTTTCCTCGCGTTCTCCAGAGCGAGCCGCACGAGACCCCGCTTCTGGCCCCGGCTTGGCACTCTCAAATCGACCCGCTTCCCTGCCCTCTCTGACAATGCATCGGCCAATACACGCTTTTCCATCACACTAATGCTGAGTAGTATTAGTTTGGGCGGTATTTTGTTCGCATAGAACTGACCCAAGAAAGCTTCCATAATCTGTTCTGGCAGTGCATCGGCCGTGTGGGTCGGGAAATAGGCCCGGTTCCCATAATTCGTGCCAGAACGCAAAAAGAAAATCTGGATGCAAGCCTGGCCGGCCTCCATGTGGAGCGCGATGATATCCGCCTCATCAATATTGGGTGCCTGAATATCCTGATGTGACTGAATGTTCGTCATGGCCTTAATGCGGTCCCGAAGCACGGCAGCCTTCTCGAATTGGAGGTTCTCGCTCAAATCCTGCATTTCCTCAGCGAGCTGCTTTTGTATTGTTTTCGACCTGCCCGTTAAAAAGGAACGTGCTTGCTCGACGAGGCGGGCATAGTCCTGTCTGGTCGTGATTTCGACGCACGGCGCAGAACAACGCTTGATTTGATATAGCAAGCAGGGCCGGGTCCGAGAGGTAAAAACGGCATCTGTACAGGATCGCAGGAGAAATGCCCGTTGCAGGATGGCGAGCGATTGATTCACTGCTCCGGCTGATGCGAATGGACCAAAATACTCTCCCTTACGTTTACGGGTTCCCCGGTACTTTAGAACTTGCGGATAGGCATGGTCTCCCGTGATCAGGATATATGGGAAACTTTTATCATCGCGAAGCAAGATATTATAACGCGGCGTCAGCTTTTTAATCAGATTTGCCTCTAGCAGCAGCGCCTCGGCTTCTGTATGTGTGGTAACAAATTCCATAGACCGCGTCTGATTGATCATCCGCTGGATGCGAATGCTCTGCCGGCCCGGATGGGCATAATTGGACACCCTTTTTTTTAAATTCTTGGCTTTCCCCACATACAAAACGTCCCCCTCTAAATTAATCATCCGGTAGACGCCAGGGTCACTCGTCAGCGATTTGAGGTAGCCTTTGATGACATCGACACCTTTAAGGGGCGCGTTCGATATGCCCGGCTCTTCAACTATCTGATTTTGTTTGATTTCTGCCACTGGCTCTTATGCTCGAATATTTTAACGATATGCAAACAGGCGTTAAAGTCATCATTCTTTATGCGCGAA
This sequence comes from Rhodospirillaceae bacterium, assembly GCA_002723345.1. Lineage (GTDB taxonomy): Bacteria > Pseudomonadota > Alphaproteobacteria > Rhodospirillales > UBA2165 > TMED167. The sequence continues at coordinate 37,642 of PBNV01000037.1, read as the reverse complement.
CGATGGTCAAATTGTAATTTTATAACCGTATCTGCCAACCATTCCGCCTGTGTATAACTTTGTTGAAAAGACGATCCTCGAATACCCTCTCACCCTTTTAGAACATATAGGAAACGAATTGCCAGTCAACGCGTATCTCTCTTAAGTCATTGATGTTAATGATTTTTTTTGAATTTTAAAGGATCCTAAAAGAAACAAATTCAGCTCCTCCCAATTCAAACCCAAAATGAGGCTAAATATGTTATATGTGCAAAACTCATCATCCAATTAGCCAAAAAATGACTAATTTCCAATAACTTGGCTATATTCTGGAACTTTGAGAGGGCCCTAAAACTCAGCTCATATTAAACCGTTCAATCTCGACACCAACGCTGACAGCGTCCTCAAAGACATCCAATTTTTCGACCCTTACACGTGCAGCACGCACTTTGTCATCCGTTAAACACATTTCCGCAATTCGTTCCGCGAGAGTCTCCACCAAATTCACATGCCCTTCGCTAACAAGCGACCGCACGCCAGTGGCAACATCCTCATAACAGACTACCTCGGAGAGTTTATCATCCTGCGGACCCGCTCCCTCGCGGACGGCAAGGTCCAAGTTGATGCGGATGCGCTGGGGTTGTTTCTGTTCTCGTTTGTAGACACCGATCAAACAGGTGAGCACCAAGTCACGGATAAACACGTGCCGGATCGAGTTCCCGGCATCCGCGATATTGCGGACATGCGCCGTATTTGAGCCTGATATCGGCACTGTTTAGCCTCCTTGTCGAACTTGTGGCCCGCTTGCTATTCAGATGGTCCGCCCGATTTAGGTGCCTGGCTCCATCCGAGATGCTGGCCGGAGTCGATGGTAATCATTTGCCCTGTGAGAGACGGTGCGGCAAGAATAAACTTCGCAGCAGCACAGATTTCCGCCGTATCCACCGCCCGCTCCAAAGGCGTGGCGGAGTATTGTTGCGCAAACGCGTCCTTAGACTGACGAGGTGACGGCAGTACGGGGCCAGGGCTGATAGCATTCACTCGAATCGCGGGTGCCAATGCCTGTGCCAATGTTTGCGTGATCGTCCATAACGCCGACTTGCTGATAGTGTAAGACATGAAATGTGGCGTCAAGTTCTCCACCCTCTGATCGATGATGTTGACGATAGATCCAGAAGCTGCACGGGGCAAATTTTGGGCCATCACCTGGCTCAAGACGAAGGGTGCTCGCAGGTTGACATCCAGATGTAAATCCCATGACCCCCGTGTCGCGGACTCCACACTATCATGCTCAAAAACCGACGCATTATTGATGAGACAGGTGACGGGACCCAACTTCCGAGCAACCGCCGGCAGAAGAGCTGCCGTTGCTTCTTCATTCGCTAGGTCTCCGTGAAACATAGCGGCATGCCCGCCATGCCTAATAATATGCTCCGAGACCTCCCGGGCGGGACCTTCTGACGCCCTATAATGAACGGCGACAGCCCAACCATCAGCCGCAAGAGCAAGCGCAAGTTCTTTGCCAATCCGTGCACCGGCGCCCGTTACCAGGGCAACATTTTTCTGAGGTATCGTCATGAGAGCCGTTTGATCTTTCTGACTGCTGAAAAATTATCTGTTAAGAGGATATCGGTATTTTCAGTACCTGAAGCTTTCCAGGCCAGCCGCTATGGCGGCAATGTAACCGAGATAGGCCGCCAAATAAAAGCCCGCAACGGGCCGGGAGATAACTTCCTTATTACCAATCATAAACGGCATTAGGACCAGTGCCGATACTGCCATGATAATCATATCAAAATTGACAATACGTGCGGGAATATCCAGGGGCGATACCAACGCAACGACGCCGGCAACCCCTAAAATGTTGAAAATATTACTGCCGACGACATTCCCCAATGCCAAGTCTGCATGCTTCCGATACGCCGCGACGACAGAGGCCGCCAGCTCGGGCAAAGATGTTCCAAAAGCAATAATGGTTAAGCCGATGGCGGCCTCGCTGACACCGAACAATCGGGCTATGGCTGAGCCGCCATTGACCAATAGCTCAGCCCCGCCTATCAGACCCGCTAATCCGATAACCAGTAAAACAATCGACAACCAGGTCGTTTCCGGTACCCCCCCAATGTCATCCACTTCTTCATTAAATGCGGGAGAAGCCAGAACGGAGCCGACGGTCTCCCGGCGGTAGGAGTAATAGAGAAATCCAGTGAACAGCAGCAACAGCAGTGATCCACCGAAAAAATCAATTTCACCTGGGAGGGAGAGGGCCATAAAGACGGCGGTGCCGCCAGCCAACACCCACCAGTCTCGAGTGAATACTTTTGAGCCCACAGCAATCGGCAAAATTAAGCCCGAGACGCCCAAGATGAGTAGGATGTTGGCGATGTTGCTGCCGACCAAGTTACCAACTGCCAGTCCGGAGGAACCAGATAAGGCTGCATTGAGCGCAATCAGAAGTTCGGGCGCCGATGTGCCAAAGGCAACCACCGTCATACCAATCACCATCTTTGATATGCTAAGCTTTTCGGCGAGACCAACGGCACCACGGACCATTAATTCGGCACCGCCAAGCAAAAATAGAAACCCGGCGCATACGTAGACGTACATCATCATTTGAGTTTTTAGCCTTTTTTGCGAACCATGCTCCCGGCGACGATTCCGTCAAATATATTTCATACACCTGACGACGGGAAAAGCCCATGCCAGATCTGCTGCGAAATAAGCGTTTTTAGGGGAAAAATCATGCAGAAAATTTCGAGTTCGGATGTTTTACTCCCAGTAATCAGCTCCTTATAGTCAGAGTACTAAGGCAATTAAAATGAGGCAGGAATATCGAGATGAACCAAAACGAATTTCTGGAACCCGGCGAATTTGTTGACTCTGACCACCCGGCCGTAATTGAGTACGCACATGAAATTGCGGGTAACGCGAAAACGGACAAACAACAAGTTCTTAACTTTTATTACGCCATTCGAGACGATATCAGGTATGACCCCTATCTACCCGTTGCCGATCCTGCCAGTTACCGTGCCAGCGACTCTGTCCTAACCCGGCGGGGCTGGTGTGTCCCAAAAGCAGCCCTCATGGCGGCCTGCTGCCGAATCTATAATATTCCAGCAAGACCGGGATATGCGGACGTCAAAAATCACCTGGCTACGCAGCGTCTCTTGGACCTCTTAGGCACAGACTTGTTTGCTTGGCATTCCTATTGCGACATTTTGATTGATGGGAAATGGGTAAAGGCGACCCCTGCCTTCAATCTCTCGCTTTGTGAGAAATTTGGTCTTAAACCACTCGAGTTTGACGGAGAGACGGACTCTTTGTTCCACGAATTTGACCAGGCCGGCAACAAGCATATGGAGTATTTGGAAGACCGAGGCCCGTTCCTAGATGTTCCCTTCGAGCAGATATTAGCAACGTTTAAAGAGATATATAATCCCAGTTATATCGCTGGTGCAGGCGGGGACTTCCATGCGGAAGCGGCCCAGACAGTCTAACAGTAAATAAACAGGCAGAGATGGCTCCTCATCCGAAAATGGTGACCCACAGCAAATCTGAGTTATAATCAAAAATTTCCGGACCCTTAAGCGTCCGGTCAACAGGCAGGAGATTTTTTGTTGAACGAGATATTTATACAAACAGAAGACCAACGAGCCATTCTTGAGACCGTGCGTCAGTTTGTAGACAATGAAGTTCGGCCAAGAGCAGCGGAACTAGACGCCCAAAAGGATCCAGAGGATGGGTTTTCTTGGGAGATTATTGAGGCCGCACATGCTATTGGCATACGAACCATGACCCTCTCGGAAAAGTACGGAGGTCTTGGCACCGACTCGCTCACTACATCCATGGTCGTGGAGGAGCTTGCCAAGGGCGATCTGGGCATTTCGGTCGTCATGGCCCAAACCTTGAAGCTTGCGCAGATTATGGAGAAAGCGCTCAACGAAGATCAGAAATCACGCGTACTACCAGCATTTGCAGAGGATCCCCGGGGCTGCCTCGCGATCGGGATCACAGAGCCGGATAATGCGTCCAACTATTTCCTCCCCTATCCGTCCTCTTTCCGTACCACGGCGGAAAAAACCGAGGGTGGGTGGATCGTAAACGGCATGAAGCACTTCATCTCAAATGGTAACCGGTCGAGTTTCTACCTTCTTTTTGTCCAAACAAAAAAAGGGGTCGGTTTATCCGAGGGCAGCACATGTTTTCTCCTGGAACGCGGACGCGAGGGATTCTCGATTGGCCGAGTGCATGATAAAATGGGCGAACGCTTAGCTAATAATGCTGAGTTGGTTTTTCAAGATTGTTTTATCCCCGATGAAAATGTGGTCGGGGAGGTCCATAAAGGCTTCCAGACACTCTCGGAGTTTTTCCCGCAATCCAACGCTTACGCCGGTGCCAGCGTACTCGGTGTAGCAGAAGCCTGTTATTCAAAGGCTGAAGAATGGGCAAAAATACGTGTCCAAGGCGGTAAACCTTTGATTGAACACGATGGTATACGTGCTCAGTTAGCCGAAATGAGGATGCTTATAGATGCTTCGCGTTCATACATTCATCGAGCATGCTATCTTGCGGACAATCAAGACCAAGGGTGGGACAAAACGTTGGGGGCCCTCCCAAAAGCCATGGCCTCTCAGGCAGCATGGAAAATCGCTACTTGGACGTTGGAGATACATGGGGGTCATGGATACATGAAAGAGTTTGGGGTCGCAAAACTTCTCAGGGATGCCGCATGTTTCCTTCACTCTGACGGGGTCAACAGAACATTATTCCTCAAAGCCGCAAATTTCATGTACGACGTACCAGATTACAATAATAACTAGAGGCGCGGTGCCCGATGAGAGCACTTGTACTTGAGGGTGCGACCCAGCCATTTAAACTGATGGATGTTCCGGACCCGGTCGCTGGTCCGGGAGAAGCAGTTGCGAAGGTCTATGCCTGCGGAGCCGGTCTGACGATACAACACGTCAAGGCTGGTCGCATAACAGCCAAGTTTCCACGTATCATCGGTCATGAAATCACTGCTGAGATCGTAGAGGTCGGTCAAGGGGTCACCAGCCTAGAGGTCGGAGATGGCGTGACGTCTTACTACTATATAAACTGCGGTCATTGCCGGCGGTGTCTCTCAGGATTCGAGCCGTTGTGCGAGAATTCGGGCGGAAATGTGGGTAAAGACTGTGACGGAGGGTATGCAGAATATATCAAATTGCCGGCTCATCTGTTTGTAAAATTTCCGGCTGGTATCGACTATAAGAAACACCCTGCCGAGATGGGTGTTGCTATGGATGCGCTTGCAACCCCATACAAAGTATTGAGCCGAGGCCGCGTTCAGGCTGGAGAGACAGTTGCCGTTTTTGGAGCTGGCGGCGGGGTCGGCATCCATCAAGTGATGATGGCGAAATGGGCTAGGGCTCGTGTCATCGCGGTCGATGTTGCAGAGAGCAAGTTTGACGCCTGTCGGGAAGCTGGAGCAGACGCAGTTATAAACCCCGCCAAAGTTGATGCGGTGGAAGCGCTCATGGACCTCACCGACGGGCAAGGGGTCGATGTTGCTATCGACTACGTATCCCATACCAGCACGCTGGAAACGGCTTGTAAAAGCTTAGGACATCATGGCCGTATGGTCACGCTTGGAGGTGCGGGAGAGAGTTTTAATGCGGACTCTCTTGCCATGCTGCTGAAAGAGCAGGATTTGCTGGGAAGCCGTTATGTAACCCGAGCGGAACTCTTAGCCACTTATGATCTGATAGCACGCGGCGATGTGTGGCCCATTGTATCTGACATCCGGCCCATAGAGGAGGCGGAAGCCGTTCACGAACTTGTTGAGAAAGGTGAGATTACTGGTCGTGCGGCCCTATTAATTGGGGAGTGACCTGAGAGCTGATCGAAGAAGTGATTGAGGTTGCCAGGACGGCCTACAATACATGGCCGAGAGGTCAAATTCTGTTAAATAAAAGCAAACCTAGTATGTCTGAGGTTTACACCCCTTCCAGTATAATTTTCAGCCTCTCGTCACTTGGCTCAATGAGCATCTGGATAGCGTTATTGAGCTCTGTATAGGGAAGAGCGTGGGTCACTAAAGCGCCCAAATCAACGCTGCCATCCCCAACCAGTTTAATGCATTCTTCAAAATCCCTACCTTTGGCCGCACGAGCATTGAGCACCTGGAGTTCTTTGAAATAGAGATCGTAGAATGGGAGCTCAGCCTTTCCCGACGGATAAATGGCAAAGGGAATAAGCCTACCACCAAGCCTTGCCAGATCCATTGCTTCAGCGAGAACGGGCATGGCACCGACGCATTCAATAACGACATCCGCGCCCACGCCACCCGTATTATCTAACACCGCTTTTTTTGCATCCGCTCCATGCGTCACCGCGGCATCTGCGCCCAATGCCAGGGCCACTTCTCGTTTGTGGGCATTTCGAGAGACACCGATAACGTGTTTGGCCCCGCGAGCCCTCGCTAATTGGATATGCATTAGCCCCGTCACGCCCAGGCCCGTCACAGTAACGGTATCACCCTCACCCACACCCCCGTTATCTTGCGCGTGCAGCACAGTGGTAAGGACCTGAACGGCGGCGCCTGTTTTACCATCGATCTCATCAGGTAGTTTGTAGGTATGCGTAGTACCGGCAACGCAATAATCAGCAAATCCACCATTTACCTCACGGCCCATAATCCCGCCGTTTGGGCACAGTTGGGTATCACCGCGACAACAGTGAAAGCATTTACCGCAAAAAAGGACCGGGTCAACCAAGACCCGAGTTCCAACCTTAAATTCTTCAGTGGTATCGCCGCCAACAATTTCTCCGACGATTTCATGGCCCATGACCAACGGATAATTTGCCGGAATTTTCCCCTGATAAATTTTTGTGTCCGTTCCGCAGATCCCGGCATGGGTCATTTTGATAAGGACCTGGCCCTCCTCTGGTTTGGGGTCATCCAGTGTCTCCAGAGACATTTGGTTCGGCTGATCAAGCAGCATAGCTCTCATGTGCACGCTCCTTCGGGGGTGTTCAACGTTTGAGATATATAGGCCATGACACGAGGCTATCCAATACGATACTTGTCAGGCTACAACCTAGCGTGCTGAAGTATAAAATTGTTGGTGTGAGAGGAACAATTATGGAATTTGGATTGCAATTTTTCCCAGTCGTTGGACCAGAGGATAAACCGGCGGATCAATATTGGGCGGAGTGCCTACACTTAACAGAACTCGCAGACCAACTGGGATATACACATGTTCGGACAGTAGAGCATCACTTTCAAAAGTACGGCGGCTACTCTCCCTCACCCCATATTTTCCTGACCGCGGCATCCATGAAGACCAAAAACATGCGGTTAGTTTCAGGTGCTGTTCAACCTGTTTTCAACAACCCTCTTAAGATCGCAGGCGAAATTGGAATGTTAGATGCCATTTCTGGTGGCAGGCTGGAATGCGGCTTTGCGCGGGCGTTCTTGCCTGTTGAGTTCGATGCCTTCAATCGGCCCTTGGATGAATCTAAGGCCAGGTTTCTGGAGGGCATCGAACAAGTAGGTCAATTATTGGAAGGGGAAAATGTAACCTGCGATGGCGAATTCCACAGCTTTAGGGACGTCACGATTCTACCTCGGACCACGCAAAAGCCCCGGCCTCCTTTTTGGATTGCCGCTCTTGTTACACCTGAAAGCTTCGAGTTTGCAGGGGCAAACGGGTATAACCTCATGGCGATTCCCTTGATAGGCTCGAAGATGGAGGAACTCATAAAAGTCTATAGAAATGCATGGAAGAGCGCAGGCCTCGCAGGAAATGGCAGGGTAATGCTCGCCCACCATATGTTCTGCCACGAAGATCACGAAACCGCCTTGGAGATAGCACGGGCACCTCTAAACCAATATCTTAAAACCCTTGTGAATGGTGCTTCCAGCTGGCTAGAGGGCAGCAGTTCCAACGATTACCCCGGTTACGACAAAATTATCGAACAGCTTGCCAAAGAAACGGCGGACACACAGATCGAAAAGTCTGCCGCTTTAGTCGGGTCCCCAGAAAAACTAATTGAACAAATCAAATCCTATCAAGACTCCACCGGAGGCTTTGATATTGCCTCCCTTCAAGTCAGCTTCAGCGACCTGCCCTTAAAGGTTGCGGAAGATTCTATGCGCCTTTTTGCTGAGGAAGTTATTCCGTATGTCTAGAACATACCTTTGATAGAATTTGGTTTCCCTATCGGACGTTTGTGGAAAATGCCTCGAAAAGGTCCAGAGTAATTGGGAGCGTTTTTTGACAGATGCGGTGCGGCCTGATGCGCTAAAGCGCAAGGAAACCCTCAAAGAGTATAGCACGAACGGCCCTATTGGCACCGCGAGGCCGTTGGGATCAACAATCCCATCAAATTGGATAGGATTTCCCAGATGGATCAAAAGCGTCTATAACGAAGTAACCTCATCAACATTTAGGAAAAGAAAAATGGATGGAGATCTTGTCCGCCTGACTGAACTATCTCACGGTGGTGGCTGAGGCTGCAAAGTAGCACCGTCGGTGCTAACGGAAATGCTATCAAAACTGCCGCCACAGGCAGCAAACCCGGCATTACTAGTCGGATACGAGACAGGCGACGATGCCGCTGTCTATAAGGTGAATAAAGACCAGGGGGTGGTCGCCACGACAGATTTCTTTATGCCAATCGTGGACGACCCATTTGACTATGGGCGGATTGCGGCCACGAATGCTCTCTCTGATGTCTATGCCATTGGCGGCAAACCTATCATGGCGCTCGCCATCGCCGGCTTCCCCATGGATAAGATGTCGACGGATCAGGTGCAGAAAATCCTGACGGGCGGAACTCAAGCATGCTCCGACGCCAACGTGCCAATCGCCGGCGGTCACACGATTGATGCTCCGGAGCCTATATATGGTCTCGCTGTTGTGGGGCTTGTTCACCCAGACAAAATCAAACGCAATGATGACGCTAAGGATGGTGATGTGCTGGTGTTGGGCAAGGGTCTCGGCGTAGGCATCTTGGGCGCGGCCATGAACAGAAATGAGCTGTCGTCTAAGGGCTATGAGGAGATGGTGGAAAGTACGACCAAACTCAATTCCATCGGTGCTGACCTCGCAGACATGGCTGGCGTTCATGCCGTTACCGACGTGACCGGTTTTGGCCTGGTGGGTCACCTGCTGGAGCTCTGCGACGGCGCGGGACTAACAGCCACGCTGAATTGGGATGACCTCCCGATCCTCCCATCCGCCCTAGAGTACGCCAAGCAAGGTTATAACACAGGTGCTGCCAATCGAAACTGGGCAAGCTTTGGTAAAAACATTACGATCCCCGAAACTATGGAGCAGTGGCAAAAGAACATGCTTACGGATCCGCAAACATCAGGCGGTCTCATGGTCTCTTGTCCGCCAGAACGAGCGGACGAGATTATCAGTCAATTTCATGCACAGGGATACTCGTTTGCCAAGCAGATCGGATCAATGGAGGCCGGCGCGGCCCACGTGACAGTGGTGTAATTAGGATGCAAACGCCTTTAGCACGGCGTTAAACGGAAGGAGAATCGCGCCATGCCGAGATTTGGCATCTTTGGCAGGTGCTAAGGCGGAGAGAGCAGACCAATCTCCGTCTGGTGACGGCCCTTTATCGGCGAGCATATCCTTAACCTGATCACGAACGGCCAGAATGTCCTCGGCAGACTTGCCGATCACATGCGCCGCAAGGACGGAGGCCGCTGCCTGGCCCAGCGCGCAGGCTTTGATGTTTTGGCCAAAACGACTGACGCGCCCTTTCTTAATGCATAGTTCAACCTGAATGGTGGAGCCGCAGAGCGGTGCCCGCATTGATACTTGGGCATCTGGACTATCCAGTGGTTCCACCCGGCTGATGTCCGCCGCAAGCCGGAGAACGTCTTTATTGTAGATATTATCTATCATGTTCTGGATAAAATAGTCCGCAGCGCGTTTGCTCGCAAACCTTCCATGCGCTATGCCTCGATTTATGAAAGTGAGCGATTTTGATTTTGACCTACCGCCGGATTTGATCGCCCAGAAACCGGCGGAACCCCGGGGATCGGCGCGACTGCTTCATATCGGTGATACAATCGGGGATTGTCACGTACGGGACCTGCCGTGTCTATTGTCGCCCGGCGATCTCTTGGTCTTCAACAACACCAAAGTCATCCCCAGCCGCTTGCGCGGAAAACGCGGGAAAGCCGATCTGGAAGTCACCCTTCATAAGCAGGAGAGCGCTAACACCTGGTGGGCATTTGCCCGCCCAGCCCGCAAACTTACGGCCGGAGATAAGTTAAATTTTGCAGAGGAATTTTCGGCGGACGTGGTGGATAAGCGCATCGGGGGCGAGGTTCTTCTGAGCTTTCAGCAAAACGATGGCGACCTGGTCGCATTACTTCAAAAATATGGTATCATGCCTCTGCCGCCATATATCAAACGTCCCAAGGCCGGGATTCCCAGCGATCCGACGGACTATCAAACGGTATTTGCCAAAAACGAAGGCGCCGTCGCGGCACCTACAGCAGGCCTGCATTTCTCAGAAACGCTTCTAAAAACCCTCAAATCGGCAGGTATTCATACTGCCTTTGTGACCCTTCATGTGGGAGCCGGGACGTTCCTACCGGTTAAGGTGGAAGAAACCACCGATCACCAAATGCATAGTGAATGGGGTACCATTCCAGCGGCAACCCTGAAGTTGGTCAACGATACCCGGTCGGCGGGGGCGGCGGTGGTGCCCGTTGGGTCCACATCTTTAAGGCTCTTAGAGACAGCGGCGGATGATACCGGTATACTCCGGCCCTTTACCGGTGAAACCGATATCTTTATGACACCCGGCCACCGGTTCAAGATCGCGGATAAAATGATCACCAATTTTCATCTTCCGAGGTCAACGCTCTTTATGTTGGTCGCAGCTTTTGCGGGCCTAGATAAGATGAAATCGGCCTATGGTCACGCCATTCAGAATCGCTATCGGTTTTACTCATACGGGGATGCCTGTTTACTGGAGCGGGAAAAAACATGAACGGCTTGTCCTTCAAGATATCGGCATGGGACCGAAACGCTCGAACCGGCCTACTCTCGACAAGACACGGCGACATCCAGACACCAGCCTTTATGCCTGTGGGCACGGCGGGCGCCGTCAAAGCCATGATGCCGGATGCCGTGGCAACAACGGGAGCCGACATCGTTCTTGGCAATACCTATCATTTGATGCTGCGCCCGGGAGCCGAGCGAGTTGCGAAACTTGGCGGCCTCCACAATTTTATGAATTGGCACAAACCAATCCTAACGGATTCTGGTGGATTTCAGGTTATGTCGCTCGCTCAACTTCGCAAAATGAATGAAAAGGGTGTAACTTTTCAGTCCCATTTGGATGGGACCAAGTACGAGCTCACCCCCGAACGCTCCATTGAAATCCAATATCTCTTGGACTCCAACATCACCATGGTACTGGACGAGTGCCCGAGGCACGGCCGCCCGAAATCCGAGATAGCCCATTCCATGGAATTAACCCACCGGTGGGCGGGCCGTTCGAGAGACGCCTTCCAAGAGAGGTCAGGATACGGAATATTTGGCATTGTGCAGGGTAATATTTTTGAGGACTTACGAGAGGAGTCCGCAAGAGGTCTCACCGGGATCGGCTTTGATGGATACGCCATTGGCGGTCTCGCCGTCGGTGAACCTCAGAATGAGATGTTCATGACACTGGATTTCACCGTGCCGCACCTGCCCCATGGACAACCCCGCTACCTTATGGGGGTGGGCACGCCGGCGGATATTGTTGGCGCAGTCGAACGCGGCATAGATATGTTCGACTGCGTGATGCCTACCCGCTCCGGGCGCACGGGGAAGGCATTCACCCGCCGTGGAGAGCTTAACATTCGCAATGCCAGACACGCGGAAGACCCTCGACCATTAGATGATCATTGCACCTGCCCAGCCTGCCGTGATTTCAGCCGTGCCTATCTTCATCATCTCTTCAAAGCCAACGAAATACTGGGTCCAGTGCTACTCACGTGGCACAACCTAACCTACTATCAAGATCTCATGATGGGTTTGCGAAAATCAATCAACGAAGGAACCCTGACGATTTTCACCGAACGGTTTCACAACGACAAGAGTGAAGGCGACATCGCGCCCCTTTAACAGCATAAAATGGATGCGTGGCAGCGGAATGCCGCCCCGGATGGTAGGAACTACTTACTCACCTGTATTCGGCAATCTGAAATCTATTCCTCAAGTGTTAACAGCGGCGGCAGGTCAAGGCATAAAAGGGACGGTTGACCTGCACGCAATGGCGCAGGTCTCCAAAACTGCTTATCGCTCGAAGGTGTTGGTCTAGCCTCGGGAGATGGCACCCATCCAGGCACGGTAGCCCGGATAGCCCGAGTCGATCTCGCCGCCTCGATCGGGATATTGGCCTTTAAGGCTCCCCCGGGAGCAGGTTAGCAAAGCGTGACACCCGGTACTAGACTTCCGCCGTGGTGACTTCACGTTTGCGGATCAGCCACCAAACAATAAGGGCACCCAAAAGTTTGCTAGCGGTCATTGCGGTTGCCCCGGCGATCGAGAAATATCCCAGCATACTGAGGAACACAATGCTATCGGCGGGGGTGCCAAGCACACTGGAATAGAGAATGCGCTCCGACAACGGACGTTTCGTATATGTATATACCGCCCAATCGAGGAGTTCACTGATCAAAAATGCGGTCGCACTTGCAAATGCTACTTGCGGAGACGCCATGAAATAGCTGAGCACCACCCCTATGGCCATGAGGGCTAAAACCCAATGACCAACCTCTCGTTGGGCAAAGTCACGAGCCACGAAGATGAAACCAACCAGCAGCGAAACCGGCGGCCACATGGTCCCACCAGGTAGTTCCACCAGGGGCACCACAGTAAATAACCAGTTCACCAAAACGATCAGGAGAACGTAAACGATAGAATTCAGGTATTTCATTATTGACCCTCTTAGGGAACGGCGCCACACCAATCTACTAGCCATATTCTGACAACTTGTCGAGAGCATCAAATAAGAATTCAGGCAGCCCCTGCCTTGCTCTCACCCGACACCATGGTAAGATTACAGCGAATAGTATTCCGAGTAATTTGACCGTTACGAAAAACGGCATGCAGGACTTACATAAACATGAGCGAACTCAGGACAGATGTGGTTGATCACCATGTAAATTGGCTCCAAGTACACCAAGATGGTAAGTCCCTAGTTCGTAAGCTCATCGGAAAAAGTGAGTGGAAAGGTATCATTGCAGTCACCCGCGGTGGGCTGGTCCCCGCAGCGATCATTGCCCGCGAGATGGAAATCCGGCGGATAGACACTCTTTGTATAGCCACCTATGACAAACAATTTATAGGTGACGTGAATATCATAAAAAAACCTGATGAAGCTGTCGCTGATGGGGGTGAGGGTTGGCTTATGATTGACGATCTGGTGGATACGGGCACGACGATGAAAACGGCTCGCGATTTTTTACCAAAATGCCATGTTGCGACGGTCTATGCCAAACCAGAGGGCATTCCTTATGTTGATACATTTGTCCATGAAGTCCCTCAAAACCATTGGGTATTCTTTCCCTGGGATACCGAACCGCAATATGTCGCACCGCTCGCCGAGTCACCAAGCGACGCTGCCTAGTTTTCAAAAAAAATGTAACGGTTTTGAAACAGAGAATTGTTCTCGAAGCTTTTGATTATGACGATATATTAACGCCCTCGAGAGTCGTGCTAACTGATTTCCAGAAAAAATAGGATCACGCGCCTCGGTCGTAGATTAGTTCTCCACTGGCATAAGTTGCTCGAATGGCCCGGTCATCGGCAAGAATTATTTGTGTAAACAGCTGATCGCGTAATGTTTCTGCTGTTTTCATTCGATTGCGTATAAGCGGGGTCGATTCGAGATCGATCACCGTAAGATCCGCCTCATAACCTGCCGAAACCCGGCCTATCCTGTCGCCCAAATTCAGTGTTATTGCACCTCCCAAACTTGCTGCGTAGAACAAAGTCTCTGGCGACAATGATATTCCCTGAAGCTGTGAAATTTCGTATGCAGCTTTCATCGTCGCAAACGGCGAGAGAGATGACCCGCCACCAACATCTGTCCCAAGCGCAAGTAACACGCCTGCCTCTCTTAATTTTTGATACTGAAATAGGCCACTACCAATGAAAAGGTTGGAGGTTGGACAGTGCACGATGCCGGTTCCAGTCTCAGCTGCCATGGCAATTTCTTTGTCGGAAAGGTGAATTCCATGACCATAAAGAGAACAAGGGCCCAGCAACCCCATCTTGGAATAGACGTCTAAGTACGACGTTGCCCCAGGAAAAAGATCACGAACCCATGTAATCTCATCTAAATTTTCAGATACATGAGACTGAACATAGACACCTTCTGACTCTTTGAATAATGCACCCGCTAACTCTAGTTGTTCCGGCGACGAGGTAGGTGCGAAACGAGGCGTGATTGCGTAGAGATTGCGACCTTTTCTATGCCATTTGTCAATTAGAGCCTTGGACTGGTCATAACTAGACTGGGCGGTATCCAACAGTTCCTCGGGCGCATTGCGGTCCATCATGACCTTGCCCGCTATCATCCTGAGGTTCCGCACACTAGCTTCGGTGAAGAAAGCATCAACGGATACTGGATGACTGCTGCAATAAACTGCAGCTGTCGTAAATCCATTCTTTGACAGCTCATTTAAGAAAAATTTGGCTGCCTCTCGGGCAATTTCCGGATCTGAGAACCGTATTTCCTCGGGAAAGGTATAGGTGGTTAGCCAATCCAATAATTGCTTACCATAGGACGCCACAATATTGATTTGAGGATAATGCACGTGCCCGTCTACGAATCCGGCACAAATAAGTCGATCACCATAGTCAGTTACGCTGACTGATTCCGGAACACTCCGATCATTTCCAACTGCTGAAATTGTCCCATCTTCAATTGTTACCGCACCTCTCTCCCAAAAAGAGACTGCCTGGGGCCCCTCAAGAGACGGATCCCCATTAAAGCTCAGCACTCGACCTTTAAGTACTCGTCCGCCGGGCAAAACTATCTACTCTCAAAAAAGGGTGGCAGAACCTAGTTGTGCCCTGCCACCCTCGCAACTTTATCTATATCAAATATTATTATTTGGGGATACTACCGTCCACGCCCTCAACATAGAAGTTCATACCGAGTAGCATTTTATCTGAGGCCCGCTCGCCTGCTTTCACGACAACCTTGCCGGCCTGATCTTTGATCGGACCTTGGAATGCGTGCACGGATCCATCGATAATACCCTTCCGGGCCTTTTCGGCAAGTGCCACTACATCAGCCGGTATCGCTTTATTATAGGGGGCCATGCGCACCATTCCGGATTTAAATCCACCCCAGGTATCACCAGACGTCCAGGTCTTATTCATGACAGCTTTTGTGCGAGCGACATAATAAGGTGCCCAATCATCAATAATAGCCGTAAGGTGTGCTTTAGGCCCAAACTGCCTCATATCCGATGCCTGTCCCAATGCCCAGATACCGCGTTTCTCTGCAACTTGGACGGGTGCTGGGGAGTCAGTGTGTTGGAATAAGACATCAGCACCCTGATCAATTAGCGCTTTAGCGGCATCGGCTTCTTTACCCGGATCAAACCAGGAAGAGACCCAAATGACTTTGATTTTCACGTCCGGATTTACGGAACGGGCTGCGAGTATCGTCGCATTAATGCCCCGAATAACCTCTGGAATAGGGAAAGAGGCGACATAACCGATTGTATTGGTTTTAGTCATCTTTCCCGCGATGAGCCCCGCAACGTGACGACCCTCGTAGAAGCGCCCGGAGTATGTCGCAGTATTGTCCGAGCGCTTGTAGCCAGTTGCATGTTCAAATTTCACATTCGGATATTTTTTTGCTACCTTGATCGTGGGATCCATATAACCAAAAGAGGTGGTAAATATCAGATCAGTTCCAGAGGAAGCGAGTTTACCTATTACCCTCTCTGAATCAGGGCCATAGGGAACTTTCTCGACGTAAGTCGTTTTCACTTTTTCGCCAAGAGCCTTTTCAATCGCAAGGCGCCCCTCATTATGCTCGTATGTCCATCCATGGTCACCTATCGGACCAACATAAACAAAGCCAACACTCAACTTACCATCATCTTTTGCTTTTTCTGATGGCCCTTGGCCCACAGATGATAATAAGGCAATTATCAAAACGACCGCGAGACCAATACCAATAAGACTACTTTTATTCAATTAAACCTCCTATTTGCAGGATACTCTATTGAGAAGGGTGAAAAGTTTTACCCAAACAAGCCGGCGCACTTAGCTTGAATCGATTAACGTCGTGCGAGATTAACACTAAAACAACAATTGTTGCTAGATATGGAAGCATAGACATAAGCTGGGGTGCTATGGCAACACCAAATCCTTGAACATGCAATTGGAGAATTGTTATCCCGCCAAAAAGATAGGCCCCAAAAATCGCTCGACCCGGCCTCCAGGATGCAAAGACAACGAGCGCAAGCGCTATCCAACCTCTCCCAGCGGTCATATTCTCAACCCATAGCGGCGTGTATGCCAAAGAGAGATATGCACCTCCCAGGCCTGCCATTGAGCCACCGAAAAGAACCGCCATCATGCGGACAAAATTCACCGGGTGGCCGATCGCGTGGGCTGCATCATGGTTTTCACCTACGGCGCGCAACACGAGACCCCAGCGGGTTTTATTGAGAAACCAGCCCGCAAAAAAAACACTCGCGACCGACATATAAACCAAAACATCCTGGCCGAAGACTAGCGGGCCAATTATTGGTAATTTAGAGATGAAAGGAATGTCAAGCTTGGGAAGCCCAGAGAATGTCTCACCCACAAAGGAATGGCCGATTAGAGCGCTTAATCCGAGACCGAACAGGGTTAGCGCCAATCCGGTCGCTACCTGATTCGCGCGTAAATTCAGCGTAAGTAGACCAAAAATTAAAGCCAGTACAAGACCTGCTAACGCCCCAAATAGGATCGCAAGTGTCGCACTGCCAGTGGTTACACCAATGGCAAACGCCGCAACAGCCCCCATTATCATCATGCCCTCAACACCCAAGTTGAGAACGCCCGATTTTTCCACCATGATTTCGCCAACGGCTGCGAAAACAAGAGGTGTGGAGGCTGTTATGATCGTCATGATCGCCGGTGTAAGCCAATCCGGAATCATTTGCTGGGCCCAGCTTTAAATACAATGGGTGCCGAGGGACCCAGTCTTATTTGGTATTTTACCAAAACATCTGAGGCAAGCAGGTAAAACAGCAGCATGCCCTGGAATACGCCGGTAACGGCGTTGGGCAAGTTTAACTCGATTTGGGCAGCGTCACCGCCGAGATAGGTGAGTGCCATTAACATACCAGCAAACAGCACGCCTACAGGGTGCAACCTTCCCAAAAATGCTACTATTATCGCGGTAAAGCCGTAGCCGGGCGAGATCATCGGCTGGATCTTGCCTATTGGACCGGACACTTCAATCATTCCGGCGAACCCTGCCAGCCCCCCACTAATCATAAGGGCTATCCAGATGACCTTGTTTTCATTGAATCCGGCGAATCTTGCAGCCATCGGAGCCATGCCGATCACCTTGACCTGGAAGCCTATTATGTGTCGAGCCATCACAATCCAACTGGTAAGAACAACGGCAAGCGCAATGAGCCAGCCGATATGAAGACGCGTCTCGGACACGAACACTGGGAGCGTAGCCTGATCATGAAACAATCTTGACTCCGGGAAATTCATACCATCCGGTGACTTCCACGGGCCGTGGATTAACCAGCTTAATACAAGGAGACCCACGTATACCAACATCAAGCTCGTGAGGATTTCGTTAGTATTATATTTTGTCTTAAGAAAAGCCGGTATGGCGGCCCAAGCCATGCCGCCCAAAATTCCGGCAATCATCATAGCAGGCAGGAGAAGCACGCTTTCCGCCTCAAAAAATAACAAGGCGAGACCACCACCGGCAAGGGCACCTATTGTAAGTTGGCCCTCGGCTCCAATGTTCCAGACATTGGCCTGGAAGCCAAACGATAGCCCCACCGCGATCAATACTAACGGCGTTGCTTTCACAAATAGTTCCGTCCAGCCGTCCAAGCTGGAGACCGGTGAAATAAAGAACGTAAATAACGCGTCCAACGGGCTCACACCGAGGATGGCGAATAGAACCAGGCCAGAAACAAGAGTGGCAGCCACTGCCACAAGTGGAGAACCATAAATCATACCCTGCGAGACCTCACCGCGGGGCTCAAGTCTAATGGCCATACGTAGCCTCCCGCGCAGAACTAGATGGCTCGGAAATCCCGGCCATCAAAAGTCCGATTTCATCAACCGTAATATCTGATACTGCGCGAGGACTGGAGACTACGCCCTCACATATCACGGCAATCCGGTCCGACACTTCAAACAATTCCTCCAAATCCTGGGAGATAACTAGCACCGCGGCGCCCGTGCCCGCCAAATCAATCAGAGCCTGCCGGATTGCTGCGGCTGAACCTGCATCCACACCCCATGTGGGCTGGAGCACAACAATTACGCCGGGACCTTGTAAAATCTCGCGTCCAAAAATAAACTTTTGCAGGTTACCACCTGAGAGAGAATTGGCTGCATTTTCAACCCCGGGCGTTTTCACGTTAAATTCCCGAACAATATTACTCGCATAATCAGCAGACTCTCTGGTCCGGATGAAACCCTTGTCCAAAAGGCTCATGGATTGAGCACCAGACAGAAAGGCGTTTTCCCACAGAGACATCTCTGGCACGGCACCGTGCCCGAGCCGTTCCTCTGGAACAAACCCCATACCTGCATTTCTGCGGTCCGTAGGTCCGGACCGGCCCACTTTGTGGTCGTCAATAATTACACATTCTTCGGCGTCAACGGGCACCTCCCCACTGAGTGCATCCATTAGCTCCCGCTGACCATTCCCGGCAATCCCGGCAACACCAAGCACTTCCCCTGCATGAACGTCAAAATTGATGTCCTTTAGATCAACACCATGCTGATTTGAAGAAACGACGGATAGACTGTTAACGGTCAACCGAACCGGACCTGGCATGCGCCTATCGGGCCGTTCTGGTGCGATCAGATTGGCGCCCATCATCATCTCCGCCATAGATCGAGGCGTTTCATTCTCGGGCTTACACGTGGCCACCACCTCCCCCATTCGCATGATAGTCGCATTATGGCACAGATCTATTATCTCCTGCAGTTTGTGGCTAATATACAGAATTGAAACCCCTTCCTCAGATAGGCTGCGCAGTGTCTTAAAAAGCTCGCGGACTTCCTGCGGGGTCAGCACGGATGTGGGCTCATCCATGATCAATAGCCTCGGACTCTGAAGCAAGCACCGCACCACTTCGATCCTCTGACGCTCGCCGACAGATAAAGTATGAACGTATCGTTGGGGATCAAGCGGGAGACCGTATTGCCGTGAAATCTCAGTGATCCTGTTTGCAAGGTCACCTTTTGCCAGCTCCGGCACAATTCCAACAGAGATGTTCTCCTCAACGGTCATCGCATCGAATAAAGAAAAATGTTGAAACACCATCCCAATTCCGAGTTTTCGGGCGACATTCGGACTGCTTACTTCTTGGTGTTTCCCTTCCCAGCGTATCTGGCCGGAGTCGGCTTTCTGTACGCCATAGATGAATTTCACGAGCGTGCTTTTGCCGGCGCCATTCTCTCCCAACAGCGCATGTATTTCTCCCGGCATAATTTTGAGGTTCACATTATTGTTAGCGAGGACACCAGGATACTGTTTCGTGATCCCTGTGAGTTCCAGTCTCGGCTCAATCATCTATTTTGCACCCGCTTCGGCTCGTCGCCTGATATCGTCCACGGCCGTCAGGATAGCCTCAGGCGTCGCGGGCGCATTGAGCACTGGCATCAGTCGCCCGCCTCCAAGACGGCCGACCGCATCTCGGATCGCCAAGTAGACCGCGAGCGCAAGCATAAGGGGCGGCTCGCCGACAGCCTTGGATCTGAAAATAGTGGGAACACGGTTAGGGGCATCCTCTAGTATGTGAATATTAAGCTCCGGGGGGACGTCCCGGCTACCGGGGATTTTGTAGGTTGAGGGCCCATGAGTCAAAAGTCTTCCTCCATCATCCCAAACGAGCTCCTCCGATGTCAGCCATCCCATGCCCTGCACAAAGGCTCCTTCGATCTGGCCGTAATCGACGGACGGGTTCAGGGACTTGCCGCAATCTTGGAGAATATCGGCACGCAGCACGCGCGACTCGCCTGTGAGCGTATCGATCACCACTTCGGAAACGCAAGCGCCGTACGTAAAATAATAGAACGGATTGCCTGTGAGCGTTTTGGCGTCCCAATTTATCTCCGGCGTTTTATAATATCCGGTTGAGGACAGAGATTCACGCGCCGCCCATGTCATTTGAGCTAGCGCCGCGAACGATAGGCTCTCATTGCCCGCATAGACCCTGTTTTGGCGGAACTCAATCTCGTTTGCTGCGACCTCAAAATGATCGGCCGCAACGCCAGCCATTCGGTCTTTTATCGTCTCCGCAGCATTCAAGGCCGCCATACCGTTGAGATCGGAGCCTGAGGATGCGGCCGTCGCTGAAGTATTTGGCACCTTGTCCGTGCGTGTTGATGAGATTTTAATATTGTCGATGTCAATCTGGAAAACCGTTGCGACCACTTGAGCGACCTTAGTAAATAGCCCCTGTCCCATCTCCGTGCCACCATGGTTCAAATGGACACTGCCGTCCGTGAATACGTGAACCAGCGCACCGGCCTGATTGAGTAGAGGCGTATTAAACGAGACCCCAAATTTTACGGGCATCAGGGCAATACCCTTTTTCAAGCTGGTTTGATGGGCATTAAACCGCTCCACCTCCCCCACCCGACGGTCATAATCGATGGCATTCTTGAGACTTTCCGTGAGCTCGGCGATGATATTGTCTTTGATTGTCTGGCCATAGGGAGTGGTATTGCGATCGTCCGTGCCATAGTAATTGACCGAGCGTATATCCTCGACCGGCTTACCAAGCTCGCGGGCAATATGTTCGAGAACAACCTCTATCACGAACATGCCTTGTGGGCCCCGAAAGCCTCGAAACGCGGTGTTGGAGACTGTATTCGTTTTACACGGATACCCCTGGAAACGAACTGCCGGAAGATAATAGCAATTGTCTCCATGACACAGCGCGCGAGCAAGAACGCCGGAACTTAAATCAGCCACATTACCCGAACGCATGGCCATTACAACGTCGATCCCCTCTATCCGGCCATCATGATCGAAACCCACCTCATAGGTAAAATCAAAATCATGGCGCTTGCCCGTGACCACCATGTCGTCATCCCGACGCATACGATATTTTGCGGGCCGACCGGTTTTGTGTGCGGCGAGCGCGGCGGCGGCGGCGATAATGGTGGGCTGGCTTTCCTTGCCACCAAAGCCGCCGCCCATACGGCGCACCTCTACCGTGACCTGGTTGCTTGCGATGCCAAGAACATGTGCAACACCATGCTGGACTTCGCTAGGATGCTGGGTCGAGGAGTAGACAAGCATGTCATTATCTTCCCCCGGCAGGGCCAGAGCGACCTGACCCTCAAGGTAAAAATGATCTTGCCCGCCGCAAGATACTCTCCCAGATACCCTATTAACGGCCCCCTCGATGGCTCCATCAGGGTCTCCGCGCTCCATGATTTGTTCGGGAAACGTGTAGTGCTTGTTAGCCAGTGCCTCTTGAATTGACAGGACCGGTTCCAAGGGCTCATAGGCTACCCGTACGGCCTTTGCAGCTGCGAAGGCCATGTCGTAGGTTTCCGCCACGACCAGGGCAACGGGATGCCCCACATACTCAGCGGTGCCGGAGGCAAGAACTGGTTCTTCCGAGAAGACCGGTGCGATATCATTATGTCCCGGAATATCTTCAGCGGTCAGCACCGCATGTACACCTGCCATAGCCAAGGCACGGGCGCCGTCGATGGATATGATCCGCGCATGCGCGTGTGGACTGGTAACAAATAATGCTTCCAATGTACCCGGCACATTTGGCATATCGTCGATATAAATCGCTTTCCCAGTAACATGGCGAACGGCACTATCATGCTTAACCTTTGCGTGCGCGGCACCCCGAATGTCGACTGTGTCCCCGCCGCCCGTCATCTCTGGCCTCTCTCTGCGCCGCTTCGATGCAGGCCCTTTCCTGCCACCTCTCTGGACAATGGATGGCGCTGGTTCGTCCAGATGGGTGTCATGCTGCCACCACGTCGGTTAGATCCTCAAATTCTGAGAGATCACGGTAAAGGCGAACAAACAGGTTTTCGGCTACGCGAAGTCTATAAGCCTGGCTCGCTCGGTGATCGGAAAGGGGCGTAAAATCCTCTGCGACAGCTGCTGCAACCGCCAGTACAGTCTCTTCCGTCCAATCTTTCCCAGCGAGGGCAGCCTCCGATGCGGATGCTCTTTTTGGCGTCGCCGCCATGCCGCCGAAGGCCACTCTAATGCTTGCCACCTTGTTATCCGATATACCAACCCGGTACGCTCCAATGACAGAGGAAATATCCTGATCGTAGCGTTTGGAAATCTTGTAAGCCCGAAACGCCTGGCCACTTGAGAGCTTGGGAATGTGGATGGCTTTAATGAATTCGCTGGGTCCAAGACAGGTCTCTCTATACCCGATAAAAAAATCTTCCAGCGGCACAGACCGCGCCCCAGACAGAGAATGGAGAATTACCGTGGCATCTAGGGCAATAAGACACGGTGAGGTATCGCCAATGGGAGACGCCGTGCCAATATTTCCGCCAAAGGTGCCCATATTCCGAATCTGGCGGGAACCAATTCGAGTGATGAGAGTAGCGAGAGACGGATAGAGCCGCTTAACGTAAGGTAGCGCGCGCGTGTAGGTCACGGCAGCCCCAAGTTCCAGATAATCATCCGTCTCCGTGATCTCTAAGAGTTCCTCGACATGCACAGTAGAGATAATCTCCGGCAATGGCTGACGCTCTTTACTGGTCAAAATACCGAGATCTGTGCCACCTGCTAGCAGGTGAGCCGAGGGATTCGCCGCTCGCAACGCAGCTAGGTCCTCCAGACTGGTCGGCGCAGAAAACCTCTGGTTTTCCGTTGCATAGCTGCTTGAGGGCACTAGAGTAGCGCGCGCTCCGACCACGTCAGGTGGTGCATTCCCACAAGCCTTTTTTGCCGCCGCAACAATAGGGGTATAGCCCGTACACCTGCAGAGATTGCCTGCCAATGCCTCATGAATTACCTCATCCGTCGGTTTTTCGCCTCCTTTGCGTAACGCATAGAGCGCCATGATAAACCCCGGTGTGCAGAAGCCGCATTGGGTACCGTCGGTTTCCACCATAGCCGCCTGCACCGGATCGAGCGTATCAGCGTCCGCTATCCCCTCCACCGTGACAACGTTGGCACCATCAAGTTGTGGCAGCATCAGTAAACATGAATTCACCGCCTCATAAATGGCAGTACCGCTCTCGTCCTCACGAGCCAGCACGATGGTACAAGCGCCACAGTCACCCTCTGCGCAGCCCTCCTTGGTACCGGTTTTACCCTTATGCTGACGAAGGTAATCGAGCACAGAGGTCGTCGGTGGAAGGCCATCTTCCACACATAGGACACCATTTAGGTTAAATTGGACTGGCATTTAGGTCTTTATCTCTCTCTGAAGTCTATTCTCTACTCAGGACCTGGTTTTCGTCACCGATTATTTGAGATTGATCAAAAACGGGATGGTTGTTTTCCTACTCCGACGCACCATCGGGCATTCCAGCTCTAATCCATACGCCCAGCAGGTCGCGCTCTTCACGCGTCATTTTCGATTGATTCCCCAATGGCATGGCCCGGGTCAGGACGGATTGCTGAAGAATCTTCGCGCTGTACTTGCGGAGATCGTCAACCGTTTCCAGGTGCACCCCGCCAGGCGCCTCATCAAAATCTGGATCCGACGGTCGGGCCGCGTGACAGGTGGCGCAATGGGTCTGCGAAATCGCCAGAACAACCGAGGGGTCGGGAACCGTCACGTCCTGACGGGAACCAGCTGCAGGATCATGGCTCACAAACAAGATAAGTCCTGCCATGAATGTGGCGGCGGCGGGCCATTGCCATTTCAGAGCGTTTCCGCTCCGGCCCGCATTCTTCTTGTTGAAATAGTCTCGGATAATACCGCCTACAACGAGAATCAGTGCCACCACCACCCAGCTTTGTTCGTGGCTGAAAATCATCGGAAAATGCGTACTTATCATCATCAGCAAGACAGGTAACGTGAGATAATTATTATGAGTGGAACGCTGTTTAGCCTCTTGGCCCAACCTGGCCTCAGGTTTACGCCCAGCAATCAGGTCGGCCACGACAATCTTTTGATTTGGAATAATAATGAAGAAAACATTAGCCACCATGATCGTTCCGACAACAGCGCCAACATGAACAAAGGCAGCCCGGCCGCTGAATACATTTGTTGTTCCAACAGCCACGAGCAAAATTAACGCAAAAACCGCTACTGAGAGCAACCAGTCATGCTTAATTAAAAGTGGGAGGCGGCATAATATATCATAGACGATCCATCCTCCCGACAAAAAACCTATACTCAACACGATGGCCTCAAATTGAGTGAGGTCGGCAATTTCAGGATCTATCAGATAGGCATCAGCACCCCAATAATAAATGACACTCATGAGTGCGAAGCCAGAGAGAAACGTGAAGTAAGCCTCGTATTTAAACCAGTGCAGCTCCTCTGGCATTTCGGCCGGCGCTACGGTGTATTTCTGCATTAAGTAGAAACCACCACCATGGACATTCCAGGCCTCGCCTCCGACACCCGGCGGCAGCTCGCGCCGTTTACGAAGGGAGAGATCAAGGAAGATAAAATAGAAAGATGAGCCAATCCAAGCAATGCCCGCAATCACGTGCAACCATCTAAAAATTAGGTTTAACCAATCCGCAAACGCGATATCCATCTCTCGACCTCGATTGATATGTGCTCAATAGATACCAGCTTCAGCCAATCATATCAGCACTAATAATTACCCCCGACCATGTATCATGGCCGGGGGCATATCAAGGTGAGATCTGTATCGTTTTTTTTAATTTATGCGTCTGATTCTTCCGGCATAAACGCGTTCAAAATAGCTGCGATAATACCAGACACAACAATACCGGAAACAAATAACGGCACTGACCACGACGCAAACTGATCAGCTGGGATTGGCCCAAAACCGGCCACACGCGCAAATTGATCAACCTGCCACAGACCAAGACCAAGACCGAGCGATACGGCTACGATGAGCATATTACGCGAGTTGAATCCTGCTTGAGCCACCAACTTCATTCCCGCTGAAGCAATCATGCCGAACATCACTACTGTCGCGCCACCAAGCACAGGTTGAGGCAAAGCCGCGACAACAGCCGCTAGTTTGGGCACAAGGCCGGCAAGTATGAGGAAAATCGCACCTATGGTAACCACATGGCGGCTCATTACCTTGGTATAGGAGACAAGACCCACGTTTTGACTGTAAGACGTGTTCGGGAGACCGCCAAAAAGAGCTACCACCGCAGAACCAAGTCCATCGGCCATAATACCGCCTTTAAGCTCCTTGTCTGTCGCTTCCCGGTTTGCACCGCCCATGGTTATACCTGAGATATCGCCCACAGTCTCGATGGTAGTGATGAAAGCCATGATTATCATCAAACCCATCAGCCCAATCGCCGCAGAACTCGTGAAGTCGAGACCAAAATGTGTGCCCGGGAGGCCGATCCAGTCGGCTGCCCCAATAGCTTCCACTTTCTTTGGATTTACCATGCCAAGGGGAATAGCCACTAAGTAGCCAATACACAGACCAATAAAGATCGAGGCCGCAGACCAAATTCCCTTACCATAACGACGAAGAAGCAGGGTCACGATAATGACAAAGAGCGCCATCAGCCAGTTACTGGCATCCCCAAATCCAATTTTCTCGCAGAAAGCTGCAGGATAGGCACCGCATCCCGCTGAATACTTAACTCCTACCGGAATTAGCGTGAAACCGATAGTCATAACAACAATTCCTGAGACCAGCGGTGGAATGAATTTCCGGATTTGCGGAATAAAATATCCAAGAATCATTTGGAATATTCCGCCAACGATGGACGCTCCGAAAACAGCAGCGAGGCTTGCTCCTCCCTTTAGCGCAGCGGTCAAGATGCCGACATAAGCAAAACTTGTTCCTTGAACAACCGGCAGGCGGGATCCAATCGGCCCAATACCAACGGTCTGGATTAGCGTGGCTACCCCTGCAGCAAGAAGAGCTATCTGGATCAGAACAGTTATATATTGCGGCCCGGCCGCCAAAGCGATAAGCAACGGCACAGTAATATTACCCGCAAACATAGCTAGCACATGCTGAATTCCCAGGGGTATGGCTTGTCCCATGGGAGGCGTGTAATCGACATCGGCCAGTTGGGCCGAGGTCGCAGTATCTTGGTCATTCATGATAATCCCCATTTCTGTTAAATTTGCGAAGGTTAGTTTGTAAAATCCCACATCTTTGCGCGCAGGTTCAGTTATTTTCCCCCCGGTTTATTATAATAAGCTAACTTCCCCGGTAAGTTGAGTAGCTGTAGGGCGATATAAGCAGAGGTACGTGGTAATGATCATCGGACCGGGCGATACCAAACCGGACTGGAACAACATCTAAAAACGCGGGATCTTCCAACCCAAAATTGATGGCACGAAAGTAATCTCCTGCGTGGAAATCAAGTTGATAGATGCCTTTGATGAAGTTTTCGCCTCCTAACAAATGTTTGTCACATCGCCCATCGTCATTTGTCACGGCATCCGTGATAAGCTCACGACCTTTAACTGAAAGTCGAAAAAGCTCGATGTGCAAACCCCCGGCAGGTGACCCGTGAGTCGTATCTAGAACGTGAGTGGTTAGAAATCCCATACCAAACAGACTAGGCCTAACTGTTATTCACATAAAAAAAAGGGCAAAATGCTTAACGCTACGGTAATGAGTAGGCTCGCTCAATTGTCACAATTCAAGCAATAATAAATCTCCCAATCGAATTAAATTTTCCAATTTTAAGGTGATCGGCGGATGATAAGTTATATAGACTTGTCATGTGGGAAAAGTACTTGCAAAGTCCCATTACTATAAAAATGTTAATCTAATATTTTTTAAATCACTTAGCTAAGAAACCACTTTAAGAAAAAATCTCGGCAGATCTCTGAAATACTCATCATGACCGGATCTGTAGTAACATATTGAGATCCAGCTAAGAAAAAACCCCTGAGTGATTACTTAAATGACATGGGCAGTTACATTCAATATTTTTGGCACCAAGCGGAAGCTGATTCGCAGCATTCCCCAACTCTCTGCTTATTATAAATTTAGCGGCCTGTAGTCTATTTGGGATGCTACATTCTTTGGACGTTGTGCAGATTACGTGAGCAAAATCTTGCCGTATGCCCATTGATAAAAAAGGAGTTTGAAATTGACGAAGCTATTCCTGCTATATGGGAGTGGGGGGCTGACGGGTGGGTAAACCGTATATAGTGAAGAAAGACGTCCTCAAATAAATGCGAAATGAGATCGAACTGTGATTTGACCCACTTTAACAGAAAAACTCACTTTATTGCTGTGTGTGAAAGTATTTTAAGTTAAAGAATAAGCGCTTAAAAACACCACAGAAAGAGACTGACACATGACAGATGCGGTTTATCCCAGAGATTTGCATGGCTATGGTGCCAATCCTCCGCAGGCAAACTGGCCAGGCGGTGCTCGCGTCGCATTGCAGTTCGTTATTAATTATGAAGAGGGTAGCGAGAATTGCATCCTACATGGCGATAAGGCCTCTGAAGCTTTTCTCTCAGAGATGATTGGCGCGGACGCCCGGGAAGGGGTGCGTCACATGAGCATGGAAAGTTTCTATGAATACGGTAGCCGAGTGGGCGTATGGCGCCTGTTCAACCTCTTTAAATCCCGGGGAATTCCTATCACTATTTTCGGGGTCGCCATGGCTATGGAGCGTCATCCCGAAGTAATTGAAGCCGCCCTAAAAAATGATTTCGAATTCTGCTCTCACGGCTGGCGCTGGATTGATTATCAATACGTACCAGAGGACATAGAACGTGAGCACATGCAAAAAGCAATAGAAATTCATACCGCCGTCACTGGTGACCGTCCATTGGGCTGGTACACGGGCCGCACAAGTCCAAATACTCGAAAACTGGTAGTGGAAGAAGGTGGATTTCTATATGACGCCGATGATTACAATGATGAACTACCATACTGGACTGTCGTCGGCGGCCAGGAGCACCTGGTGGTGCCATACAGTTTAGACGCCAATGACATGCGGTTTGCGGCAGCGCAGGGATTTAATGCAGGGGATCAATTTTATAACTACTTAAAAGACAGCTTTGACACGTTGTACGAAGAAGGTGCGGAAATACCCCGCATCATGTCCGTCGGGTTGCATTGCCGAGTCATCGGCCGGCCCGGCCGGTTCGCGTCCCTTAAAAATTTTGTCGACTACGCCCTCTCTCACCAAGACGTTTGGTTTTGCCGTCGCATCGACATCGCGCGGCATTGGCGGGAACATCATCCATTTGGCGCCGCATGATCCATAAATATCAACATAACATTCCAAGCCGTTTGGCCAAAAACGACTTTGTAGCTGTCTTTGGCGGCGTATACGAACATTCTGCTTGGATGGCAGAAGACGTGTGGGAGATGAGGCCGGGCTCTGGGTTTACTTCAGACTGGGACACAGCAGACGCCCTCCTTGCAGATTTTCGGGCCGTCCTGGACCGTGCAGGCGACGACGCCAAACGCACACTCTTATGCGCTCACCCTGACCTCGCAGGCAAACTAGCTATCGCCGACAAACTCACGTCGGAATCCTCCGCAGAGCAGGCGAGTGCTGATCTTGGCAATTGCACGCCAGAGGAGTTTGACGCCTTCCAGACTTTAAACAAAAGCTATAAAAAAAAATTCGGCTTCCCTTTCATCCTAGCGGTCCGCGGCTATCATAGAACAGAGATTCTGGAAATTTTCCGCCAAAGGATCAACAATAACCGGGAGACCGAGTTTAGAATTGCGCTGGAGCAAGTGCACCGAATCGCGCTCCTGCGGCTCGAGGACATAACCTAAAAACCCCAAGAAGGAACAACAAACGTGTCCAATACAGATCCCTCCGCCACTCTTCCATGGTTTGCAGAGAACGGCGTGAATTTAGCCTCACCAAAGCTGGGCGCCACGGTCCTTTATGCTACCGACGAATTTTTTGCTTCCAAGGAGCGACTGATTCAAGACGCGGATCCGGTGTTCATTCCAGACAAGTATGACGACAATGGCAAATGGATGGATGGATGGGAGTCCCGGCGCCGACGGGTTCCTGGCCACGACCACTGCATCCTCCGGCTAGGGGCGCAGGGCATTATCGACGGCGTAAATATTGATACCTCTAACTTCACTGGGAACCACCCGCCTCATGCTTCCTTGGAGGGCTGTTTGTCAGAAACCAACCCAGACGAGACAACGGAATGGGCCGAGATTGTTCCAAAGAGAGCCCTCGACGCGGATTCCCATAACTTCGTCGAGGTTGCATCTAGCCAGCACTTCAATCATTTGCGGCTTCACATTTACCCGGACGGCGGCGTTGCCCGGCTACGCGTTTACGGCCAGCCGCAAAGCGCCTGGCAGCGCCAAGATCCCGACGGCGTGCACGAACTTTCCGCTATAACAAACGGTGGACAAATTATTGGATACAACGACGCCCACTACGGCAACCCTTGGGTTATTTTGGCACCGGGCCGGGGCACTGACATGGGCGACGGCTGGGAAACCCGGCGCCGTCGGGAGGCCGGCAATGACTGGATTGTCGTCGCTTTAGGTGCAAGGGGTGTGGTTGAGCGCCTCGAAATTGATACGGCGCACTTTAAGGGAAATTATCCGGACCGCTGCTCTGTCGAAGCTGTCAAACTCACAGACCAAGGCGATACGAAGCTGTTGGAA
This sequence comes from Rhodospirillaceae bacterium, assembly GCA_002723345.1. GTDB lineage: Bacteria > Pseudomonadota > Alphaproteobacteria > Rhodospirillales > UBA2165 > TMED167. Next base: position 7,676 of record PBNV01000037.1, on the reverse strand, counting down.
AACGCCACGGACTGGCAGCCGCTGATGGGCGAGCAAAAACTGGAAATGGACCGCATCCACACCTTCGAAGGCGACGTTATAAACGCAATTGGACCCGTCACACATCTCAGGCTATCGATTTACCCCGATGGGGGCGTCAGCCGCTTTCGGGCCTTTGGCAGACTCGATCAGGCGTAGGATCAAAAATGCTTCTTGAACTCGATATCAACCCGCTAACGCGAGAGACATTTTGGCCTTTTGGTGATGTGATTACAGCAAGTGGCGCGGAGACTATTTCCATCAATGAGGGGACAACACAACGCTTTCACAATCTAGCAAAGGTGGACGTGACAGACGAGGACGGCGCGACGCTGCTCAATATATTTCGCGGCCAACCGCGCGAACGACCGGTCCAGATCCGAATGATGGAACGCCACCCGTTGGGCTCTCAAGCGTTCTATCCCCTTAAACCTCACCCCTACCTGATTGTGACCGCGAAGACGGAAGGTCCGCCAACGCTTGCGGATTTACGGGCCTTTCGGGCCGACGGGACACAAGGAATTAACTACGCCAAAGGCATCTGGCATCATCCATTACTGGTGCTTGAACCAGATCACGATTTCATGGTTATCGATCGTGGCGGACCTGGCAACAATCTCGAGGAATACTGGTTCCCGGAAGCCAAAGGCAGGGCTCAGTTGACGCTCTAACCGGCGCCGAATTTCTCGAAAATTCCAGCCGATCCCGGAGGGTCGACGGCGCCTTGTCCAAAAAAGGGTGCGTGCCGACGCGGGACTAAATTGCTAGAGTAACGCCCATGACCCCCCCCGTTATAACTCCCGTTCTGATCGTTGGCGGCGGCCCCGTTGGCATGAATCTGGCCCTTAATCTGGCTTACTGGAACACACCGTGTCTGCTGGTCAATGACCAACCAGCTACGGCAAATCATCCCCAGGGAAACTCTCATAACGCGCGGACCATGGAGCATTATCGGCGACTCGGATTGGCGGAAGAGATACGCGCCGTTGGCCTACCCCCAGACCATTGCGGCGATGCAATCTGTGTCACCCGCATCAACGGCCACGAGATGGGCCGCATCGTGCTGCCCACCAATCGCGAACGGGTCACTTCTGGGTTCTCGGAACTTGACCTCACGCCCGAACCCAATCACCGGGCTTCTCAAATGTTTGTAGAGGCCGTCCTTAAACGTCACAGCGATGCCCATCCGCTCATAGATGTGCGATTCGGCTGGTGCATGCTTTCATTTGAACAAGATAAAAATGGTGTCCGGGCAGAGATCGAAAACCTCTCAACCGGCGATAAGTTAGCGGTAGAAGCTGACCATCTAATTGGCTGCGACGGGGGCCAAGGCAACATCCGTAAAAGCCTAGGGATTCAGTATGCGGGAAAAAGTGGCCGTGAAGTGGACTTCATGATGGGGCAAATGCTCTCAATCTATTTCCGGGCGCCGGCGCTGTACGATATTATGCAAACAGACGCGCCCTGGCAGTTTCACTGCGTAAACGAAGATGGCCGCACCTCCATCGTGGCGCTGGATGGGAGGGGCAACTTTCTCTCCTGGGCCAAGCTGCCGGAGGGCGTAGACCCTAACAGCATTGATCCGAGACCAATACTCCGTGCAGCTGTGGGTGAAGACCTCCCGATTGACATTATTTCCTCCAAACCCTGGACAGCCGGTCTGTCACTGGTCGCTGACCGATATGGCAAAAACAGGGTGTGGCTCGCCGGTGATGCCTGCCACCTTTTCACGCCAACGGGAGGCTTCGGCATGAACACAGGTGTGGACGATACAGCTAACCTGGCTTGGAAGCTGGCCGCTCTCCACCAGGGTTGGGGCGGCCCGCGCCTCCTGGCCAATTACGAGGAGGAACGCAGGCCCATTGCCGTCCGCAACCTCGCGCAATCCTATGCTCTGGCTGAAATTAAATCTGCCATCAGCGTACCAGAAGGCCTGGAAGAGGACAGCCCTGGCGGCGCCGCCAAACGCCGCACCTACGGTGCGCGGTTCATGTCCGATCTAGCGGAAGAATATGGGTGCATAGGTATTCAGCTTGGCGCCCAGTATACGGGATCCTCGACTGTGGTGAACGATGGCAGCAAACCGCCGGATGATGACCCTTATGTATTTACGCCAAGCGATACACCAGGCTGCCACGCGCCCCACGCCTGGCTTTCTGACAATCAGAGGCAAGAGGGCAGTGCCCTATTCGATCATTTTGGCAAAGGTTTTACGCTCCTAAAGTTTAATGAGATCGATACCAGTAATGTGGAGGACGTTGCGCGGGCCCGCGGCATTCCGCTCAAAACCTTGACGGCCCCAGCTGCTATCCGCGAACTCTATGGAGCGCCATTTACCCTCATCCGCCCCGATCAATATGTCTGCTGGCGCGGAGAAACAATGCCAGATAACGACATTTGGGAGACCGTAACCGGTCAATAAATTATTGAGTTACACTTAAGTAGCTTATTCTGCGGCCTAAGCACTCTCTTTGCGCGCTTTTCGCTCGGCCCACCATGTCTGGATGTCTAATTTGAAGTGCTCATAATAAACCTTGGGGAAAATGATCAAGATATCGAACAGCGCAATCCAGCCTCCTTTGAGCGTTACCGGAATGGTGATCCATGGCGCTGCCCCTATGATGGGGATATGCTCATTGGTGTTAATTTTATCTCGGTTTTGAAGCACCCGGTCTACGTTATGAGCAAAGGACCAGTCCGCGCGGTAGATCACCATACCTTGGGGATTTATAACGTAGACTGTGTTGGGCAAGAGCCCCCAATCGTGATGCCATTTGCCATCCACCGAATCCACCGCAATAGGACGGGATTCCCCATAATCGTCTCGGCTCCGCTTCGCATAATTAATTTTTTCTTCGATAGACTTCGCCTGGGCGGCCCTCTCGCCGGGATGAGCCTCTCGAACGTACACCACTAGCCACTCAACATCAGGGTGTTTTTCCTTAAGTTTCGAGTAGGGCTTTACGTTTTTAACATACATCGGACAAGTAAGACTACCAGACTCGATCACCAGCCACTTACCCTTGTAGTCCTCTAGATTTACTGTGTTGCCGTTCAAATCCGTAAGCGTGTAACCGTAATCCACCTGTTCACCAGCCTTCGGCCCCGGAAAATAGCCGAGCTCATAGACACTCATTCTAAAGCGTGAGTAATTATAGGTCTCGTTTTTTGCAGGTGTGCCCATTTCATAGCCTCCAAAAATTTATTTGCATAAAATCATGAGAGTAACAAATAACAGCTGTTTGTGAACCGTCAGTAGTTTCGTTTGGCTTAGTTTAGAAAATAGCCACGGACACGCCCAGGCATACAAGCGCATAAAGCGAGAATTTTTTAAATATTTCCGCGGGCACCTGCACAAACAACCAAGCACCGAAGATCCCGCCAGCCCATTGAAGGGGTGTCGTCGCAAGGGCACGTAAAACGGTTTCGAAAGTAAAGACACCAGCCATTGAGAGCGTAATGAAAATCACAACCGAGACCACAGCCATACCAACAAGGATACAAGCGCGCTGTACGTCCGCAGACTTATCGATTGCCATAAGATAGATCACCATGGGAGGGCCACCCAATCCAATAAACCCGTTAATTAAGCCTGCGATCGCACCGGTGGCAGCAGAGGGTGCGGACCCCTGCGGCCCCCGGTAACTCCATCCAAACAGAATAAGAACCGATGAACTAATAATGATGAGCCCGATGATCCGGCGGATTATTCCCGGGTCGAGAAAAAATAAAAACCAGCTGCCAATGGGCGCACAAATGACCGTGGCAATAAGCATCGGTGTCATGATTTGCCAATCGGTTTTGCGCGCTGCAGCCGGGAATAAATGCGCCGTCAGCACGAGGACGCCAATATTTAAAATTGCGAGCGCTTCAATTGGGCCGAAGAAAAAAACTAGAAGTGGCATAGACACTAGAGCGCCACCCCATCCGGTGTATCCCAGCATAACCCCGCCCAGGAACGTAATTCCGACAGCCCAAAGAAGCCGGAGCTCGAGGACAGCCTGAAAAGTCTCTATCACAGCTCTTGAGTCCCAGACCCGGTCAATGCCGTGCCCGCCAGATAAGTCGTTCAAACACTTAGCTATTAATCCGCACGCCGGTCTTGCCCAAATAATCACCGGAACCGTGACGTTCCTCCATTTGCTCCTCTGGTTCGCCGGACGTCCGATTGATCATCCGTCCGCGGATAACGGCTTCTCGGGAGCCAATGTCTAGTGTCCAGCGTTGAACATGGTGGTAAGATTGAACATCCAGAAACGCAGCAGCGTCATAGATTCGACCCAGCGCCAATACCCCATACCATGGCCATGTCGCGATATCAGCAATGGAATACTCATCGCCCGCCAAATAAGCGTGGTCGGCGAGGTGACGGTCAAGAACGTCCAACTGCCGTTTTGTTTCCATGGCAAATCGGTCGACAGCATATTTTATTTTGACGGGGGCATAATGGTAAAAATGACCAAATCCACCACCTAAATATGGGGCGCTGCCCGTCAACCAAAACAGCCATGACATGCACTCTGTTTTAGCTTTCACATCCGTCGGAATAAAAGCCCCAAATTTCTCTGCTAAATAGAGGAGGATGGAGCCAGACTCAAATATTCGAACCGGTTCCGCGCCAGACCGATCGATCATAGCGGGTATTTTTGAGTTAGGGTTAACACCCACAAAACCGCTGCCGAATTGATCCCCATCCCCAATACGGATGATGTGCGCGTCGTACTCAGCGCCCGCATGACCGAGACCAAGCAATTCCTCCAACATAATCGTGACCTTTACGCCGTTGGGTGTCCCCAAGCTATACAGTTGCAATGGGTGATCACCAGTGGGCAAATCCTCTTCATGTGTCGGCCCTGCGACAGGACGGTTGGTCTTTGCAAATTTTCCGCCGTTTTCCTCGTCGGCGACCCAAACTTCTGGAGGTTCGTAGGGAGGCTGCTCTTCCATTTTAGTATTCCTTTATGTGGGTGCCTATTGTGTCTGACACCGCGATGAAATCAATGGGAGATATGCCCTATTGACTTAAATAGAGCCAATCAAATTTGGAATGGCATCACGTGTAAACAGCTTCAAGAGCCAAGCCATTTTCGGGCTCATGGCCTGGGGTTCACAAAACAAAGATAGAAATCTTATAATTGGTTCCACTTGTCGGCTGGCCCATGCCAAGCCATGATCTGGTCAGATATGCAAGAAGCGGCAGGGAATTAGAAGTCGTGAAATTAGTATCAAATTTTAAAAGTGATGGACCGGCAATCGAAAAAGCGTGAGGACCAACCGAAGGCACATGGGCGAAGTAATGGAAGCGAGGCAATGGATATGAGTTCGAAAGATCCGCGGCGGGGCGACAAAAGTTGGGTTGACGCAGAACTAGAAGATAGTTTTGACGAAGAATTTGAAATGGAGATCGATGACCTGCGGGCATATGGCGATCTTCAGAAAATCACAGACCTAAAACACGACTCTGCTTTAGAGAGGCGAGAATATTTCCGCCATCTTTTGGGACTCCAGGCCGAACTGGTCAAAATGCAGGATTGGGTAATCAAGACCGGCTATAAGCTCGTCGTAATTTTTGAAGGCCGGGATGCGGCAGGCAAAGGTGGGGTCATCAAGAGGATTGCGCAGCGCTTAGACCCCAGAGTGTGCCGGACCGTTGCACTCCCCGCGCCGTCTGATCGGGAAAAAACACAATGGTATTTTCAGCGTTATGTGCCCCACCTCCCGGCGGGCGGTGAAATCGTGCTTTTTGACCGCTCTTGGTACAACCGTGCAGGGGTAGAGAGGGTCATGGAATTTGCCTCCCAAAATGAGGTGGAACAGTTTTTTAATGACGTACCAGAATTTGAGCGTATGCTTAACCGATCAGGTATAAAATTAATAAAATACTGGTTTTCAATCACGGACCAGGAACAGCAGCTTCGATTTCTGACCCGCATTCATGATCCGCTAAAACAATGGAAACTAAGCCCGATAGACCTCCAGTCCCGGGTGCGCTGGGAGGACTATACTCGCGTCAAGGAAGAAATGTTTGAGCGGACAAATATCGACGAGGCACCCTGGTTTATTGTGGAGGGCAATGACAAAAAACAGGCACGCCTGAACTGCATTGACCATCTTTTGACACAAATTCCTTATGAGGAGGTCGCGCATGAGGCTATAGAATTGCCGGAGCGAAAGTCTGACCCAGACTATGAGCGGAAGACACTACCCGATGCATTATATGTACCAGAAAAATACTAGCTTACCCTGCCAAAACCTCTGAGATGAGATGCTCGGGTCGTTCAGTACGGCATTTTTTGCATGAGTCGCAGGCCCCTTTGCCAGGCCTGGACACATCGGACTGTTCTGCAAAGATAATCAAGATTTTCGCATAAAGTATCGGTACGTAGCCCAAGCATCGGAGTAGAGTCGTTGTCAGGTATTTTCACAAGGAGGCGGTTCGCCTGAGCGACTTATAAACTCGAAGAACCTCGTTTTAAATATGCTGGAAGGTGCCGCAATAATCGCTAGGAGGTTTAATAATGATAAAAGTAACTGACGTGGCTTATGCCCGGTTTCGAGCCCCAGACCTGAATACTATGGAGACGTTCCTTACAGATTTTGGACTGGAGTGTTCTGCACGCACAGAAGACGCGCTTTATATGCGGGCGTGTGGACCCGACCACCATGTCCATATTACCGAGGTGGGTGATCCTGCATTCATCGGTATGGCCTTTCATGCAGCGAGCGAAGAAGACCTTCGCACACTAAGCCAATCACCTGCGGCCTCAGACGTAGAGGGGCGGGAAGAGCCCGGTGGAGGCAAACGCGTGCGGCTCACCGATCCCAACGGTTTCCTGGTGGAGGCCGTCCACGGCATTGAGCAGCTGCCCGAAATTCCAGCCCGCAATGCTTACGACGTGAACACTGGCGGGAAAGCGCGCCGCAAGGGAGAGTTCGTACGCCTGGAGCCCGGGCCCGCCCAATGTCTCCGCCTAGGCCATGTGGTCATCGGCGTAAGAGACTTCAAGGAGAGCAATCAGTTTTACAAATCCCATTTTGGCTTCTTGGACTCGGATGTCTGCTTTGAGGGTGACGAGGACAATGTAATGCTGTCATTTAACCGGGTAGATCGGGGTGAAGAGTTTGTCGACCACCATACGCTACTAACTGCACCAACGGGAAAACCAGAGCTCGGTCACATCGCGTTCGAAGTTCGAGACATCAACGCTCTGCAAGTAGGCCACGAGCATCTCAAAGCACACGGTTATGATCACTCCTGGGGGGTAGGCCGCCATATCCTCGGCGCACAGATATTTGACTATTGGTTTGATCCTTTCGGCAATCGGGTAGAGCACTGGACAGACGGCGATTTGTTAAACGCGTCATCGCCGACCGGCGTGCACCCCTACGGGGCGCGTTTTGCCACCCAATGGGGCGTGACAGAGGATTCCCGGCGCTAATTCGGCATTAAATATCCACCCGGGAGTGCACAAAGAGATTACCCTTTGAGCACGTCGACATTTGCCCAAGGCGCTTCTTTGGATACGGCCTAACGGAGACGACAATATGGATTGGAATGAACGGCGGACACGGTTTCGCGAACATATGGAGGGCAACACCTGCCTTAGGCCTGGCTCAGTTTTTGACCCCATCTCTGCTCGCATCGCAGAGGACCTCGG
>PBNV01000036.1 GCA_002723345.1 Rhodospirillaceae bacterium | reverse complement strand
TTGATCACGCCAATTGCGATGGACCAGGGTCTGCGCTTTGCTATCCGTGAGGGTGGCCGCACCGTCGGCGCTGGCGTCGTGGCAAGCATCGTCGAGTAATTTTAATGTTTTATCAGTGCCCCGTTACGGTTGCTGTTGACTTTTAAGGCTGGGAAAATGGTAGACAGTCAAAACATTCGAATAAGGCTTAAGGCATTCGATCATCGTGTGCTCGATACGTCGACACTCGAAATCGTTAACACCGCAAAGCGCACAGGGGCCGACGTTCGTGGCCCTATTCCACTGCCTACCAGGATCGAGAAGTTTACTGTGTTGCGGTCTCCGCATATCGATAAAAAATCCCGGGAACAGTTTGAAATCCGCACCCATAAACGTGTTTTGGATATTCTGGATCCGACCCCCGAAACCGTTGATGCGTTGATGAAGCTTGATCTGGCCTCCGGCGTTGATGTTGAAATTAAACTCTAGGTGGACAGCTCCATGAGGACCGGATTAATTGCACAGAAGCTCGGCATGAGCGCTATCTTCGCAGAAGATGGCCGACATTTACCCGTAACCGTGTTGCGGGTTGATAACTGCCAGGTTGTTGCTCAACGCAGGCAGGACACTGACGGCTACACGGCGTTGCAGTTGGGGGTTGGCACAGCAAAGGTGAAAAATATATCTCAACCCATGCGCGGACATTTCGCGAGAGCCAAGGTTGAGCCAAAGAAAAAACTGGCTGAGTTCCGCGTGACAGAGGATGCGCTAATCGATGTTGGTTCTGAGTTAATGGCTGATCATTTTGTTGTAGGTCAAATGGTTGACATCGCAGGTACGACTCAAGGCAAGGGCTTCGCTGGTGGTATGAAGCGTCATGGATTTGCAGGTTTGCGTGCCTCGCACGGCGTTTCAATTAATCACCGCAGTTTGGGGTCTACGGGCCAATGCCAGGACCCGGGGAAAGTCTTCAAAGGCAAGAAAATGGCTGGTCAAATGGGAAGTGTCCGGGTCACTCAGCAGAACCTCGAAATTATCTCTACTGACGTTGAGCGGGGTTTAATTTTCGTCAAGGGCTCTGTGCCCGGTTCCGTTGGAAATTTTGTATTTGTTAACGACGCTGTAAAAAAAATGTTACCAAAAGATGCACCGCTGCCGGGAGCCGTTCGTGGAGGGGGTCTCGAGGAGGTTGAGGTGGAGCCAGCAAAAGCTGCGGTGGAAGTGGTCTCAGAGGTTGACGCTGCCGCCTCCGGCGATAATGGTGACGAGAAGGAATAGCGCGTCATGAAATGCCCAGTCGTCAATTTAGAGAACAAGAGTGCCGGTGATATCGAATTGGACGACTCCGTTTTCGGTTTGCCTGCCCGCGCTGATCTTTTGCATCGTGCCGTCAATTGGCAGCTGGCTAAGCGGCGATCAGGCAATCACAAGACTAAAGAGCGGGCTGAAATTAGAGGGAGCACGGCAAAGCCGTTTAACCAAAAGGGAACGGGCCGCGCTCGCCAGGGCGATAAAAAAGCGCCACATATGCGGGGTGGCGGTGTTGCCTTCGGTCCCAAGGTTCGAAGCCACGCTCATGGCTTGACTAAAAAGGTTCGGCGGCTGGCATTAAAAACAGCACTGTCGTCCAAACACGCTGCCGGTAAGCTTGTTGTATTGGAGTCCGCGGTCTCTCAGGATGGCAAAACGAGCGCACTTTCGAAGCAATTCAAGGGGCTTGGTTGGGAGTCAGCATTGGTTATTGCCGGTAGGGTTGTGGACGAAAATTTCGCGCGTGCGATCAGCAATATTCGCGAGGTGGACGTGCTTCCACAGACAGGCGCCAACGTTTATGACATTCTTCGACGTGACATGTTGGTTTTAACCAGGGATGCTGTGGAGCAGCTTCAGGAGCGGTTAAAATGAGCAAATATAGCGGCGCCAAAAAGATCACTGTGAGCAGAGAACGCATGTATGAAATAATACGCTCTCCGCTAATCACAGAGAAGTCGACTATTATTTCGGAACACAATCAGGTCAGTTTCCGTGTACCTCTGGCGGCGACAAAACCGGAAATCCGGGCGGCGGTAGAGGGGCTCTTCGACGTAAAAGTTACCTCCGTCAATACCATGCGTCAGCAGGGTAAGGTAAAGCGTTTCCGTGGCCGACTCGGTAAACGTAATGATACAAAAAAAGCGATCGTCACCTTGGCTGAAGGTAACTCGATCGATATCACCACTGGAGTCTAGACATGGCCCTCAAAACATTTAACCCGACATCTCCGGGCCGCCGCAGTCTGGTGCTAGTGGACAAGTCTGACCTCTGGAAGGGAAAGCCAGAGAAAACTCTGACCGAAGGCTTACGCAGCAAGGGCGGTCGGAATAACAAAGGCCGGATTACGGCACGTCGCCGGGGAGGGGGACACAAGCGCCGCTATCGGGTAGTTGATTTTAAACGCCGAAAACATGATGTACCTGCGACGGTGCAGCGGCTGGAATATGATCCCAACCGCAGTGCTTTTATCGCCCTTATTAAATATGAAGATGGTGAGCTATCGTACATTATCGCCCCACAACGTTTGCAGGAGGGGGATAAGGTGATCTCGGGCCAGCGCGCTGACATTAAACCAGGCAATGCCATGCCTATGGCCAACATCCCCGTGGGAACAATCATACACAACGTGGAGATGAAGGCCGGGGGTGGGGGGCAGATTGCAAGGTCTGCTGGGACTTATGTGCAGCTTATAGGTAAAGACCAGGGTTATGCGCAGTTGAAGCTGACGTCTGGGGAAATTCGTTTGGTGCGAGCGGAGTGCATGGCGACGATTGGAGCCGTGTCTAACCCGGATAAGGCGAATACTAAATTGGGTAAAGCGGGTCGTAATCGCTGGCTCGGAAAACGTCCGTCGGTTCGTGGTGTTGCTATGAATCCGGTCGATCACCCGCACGGTGGTGGTGAGGGCCGGTCGTCTGGTGGCCGTCACCCTGTGACCCCTTGGGGGGTTTCGACCAAGGGCAAACGGACCCGTAATAACAAGAAAACCGACCGGCTCATCATGCGCCGGCGCCGGAAATAGAGGAGAGGAAGGCCAGTGGCTCGCTCAGTTTGGAAAGGCCCGTTTGTTGACGGATATCTCCTGCGCAAGGCGGAGGTGGCGCGGGAGTCTGGTCGTAACGACGTAATCAAAACATGGTCGCGGCGCTCCACCATCTTGCCGCAGTTCGTTGGTCTGACATTCGGTGTCTACAATGGCCAAAAATTTATTCCCGTTCTGGTGACCGAAAACATGGTCGGCCACAAGTTGGGGGAGTTTTCGCCAACGCGGACCTATATCGGCCACACGGCAGATAAAAAAGGGAAGAGGGACTAGGTCATGGGTAAGAGTGCCACTCCTCGCCGGCTAGCCGATAATGAGGCGCGGGCGTTTTCAAAGTCTATTCGCGTCAGTCCGCAGAAGTTAAATCTGGTTGCGCAGTCCATTCGCGGAAAACCCTGTGAGGAGGCTCTGAACCAACTAACGTTCTCGCGACGCCGTGTTGCTGTCGAGGTGAAAAAAGTCCTGCAGTCTGCTATCGCCAATGCGGAAAATAATCAACAGTTGGATGTAGACCGTTTGGTTGTGGCGGAGGCAACAGCTGGCCGCCCATTTGTCATGAAGCGCTGGAGGGCGAGGGCCCGCGGGCGTGTTGGCCGTATTTTAAAACCCTTTAGTAATTTGACCATTGTTGTTCGAGAGCGCGAGGAGACTGCGTAATGGGTCAGAAAGTTAACCCAGTTGGATTTCGTCTTGGCATAAACCGGACGTGGGACTCCCGCTGGTACGCCAGTAAAGCAAACTACGCAGACCTTCTCCATGAAGATCTTGAACTCAGAGAATTTTTGAGCAATCGGCTACAACAGGCTGGGCTCAGCAAGGTGGTGATTGAGCGTCCTGCAAAACGCGCACGTGTTACTATTCACACCGCTCGCCCTGGAGTAGTCATTGGGAAGAAAGGCGCTGACATCGAAATCTTGCGTGGTGAGCTTGCAAAGAAAACTGGCGGTGATGTAAGCCTTAACATTGTTGAAATTCGCAAGCCCGAGATCGATGCTAAGCTGATTGCAGAGAATATTGCTCAGCAGCTTGAACGGAGAATCGCCTTTCGTCGCGCTATGAAGCGAGCAGTGCAATCAGCTGTTCGTTTGGGGGCAAAAGGTATCAGGATTAACTGTGCGGGACGCTTGGGTGGTGCAGAAATTGCTCGAACGGAATGGTACCGGGAAGGCCAGGTCCCCCTACATACGTTGCGCGCTGATATTGATTACGGCACTGCCGAGGCCATGACGACTTATGGCATCTGCGGCATCAAAGTCTGGGTGTACCGGGGTGAAATCCTGGCCCACGATCCAATGGCCGTTGAAAAACGTGCGTTAGAACAGCAACCACAGCGATAAAACGGGTGATAGGCCGAGAGTTTAAGGAAGAGAAGTTATGCTTCAGCCAAAACGTACAAAATTCAGGAAGGCCCATAAAGGGCGGATCCATGGTCTGGCCAAGGGAGGGGCTAGCCTAAACTTCGGTGCCTATGGTCTCAAGGCTCTGACGCCTGCACGGGTTACGGCCCGGCAAATTGAGGCAGCAAGGCGGACGATTACCCGTCATATGAAGAGGCAAGGACGGGTTTGGATCCGTATTTTTCCCGACATTCCAGTCTCTACCAAGCCTGCGGAAGTGCGGCAGGGTAAAGGTAAGGGAACGCCTGAGTATTGGGTTGCCCGGGTGAAGCCGGGACGTGTGATGTTTGAGCTTGACGGTGTTTCAGAGAGTGTTGCACGCCGAGCATTTGAACTGGCGTCTGCGAAACTGCCCAATCAAACTAGGTTTGTACAGCGGGTAGGAGGCTAGTCGTCTGAATAGGCGATTGAATGGAAAAACAATGAAAGCAGAAGATTTACGCGCTAAGACAGTCGATGAGTTGAGAGATGAAATTGACAGCCTTGCTAAGGAGGCCTTCAACCTCCGGTTTCAAAAGGCAAGTGGCCAATTGGAAAATACCGCCCGAGTGCGGGCGATACGCCGTGATATGGCGCGAGTAAAGACCGTATTGAATCAGAAAGCCCAGGACACGGCTTCCTAAGGAGTTTATGTTAGAGATGCCTAAGCGGATTATGCAAGGTGTCGTGGTTAGCGACAAAATGGACAAGACAGTGGTTGTTAATGTGGAGCGCAAGTTCCCGCACCCGCTGTATAAGAAATACATCAAGCGGTCCAAGCGCTATCACGCCCATGATGAGAACAATACCCACAAGGTCGGTGATACTGTGAGCATTCAGGAGTGCCGTCCGCTCTCAAAAACCAAAAGGTGGGAAGTCGTCTCTAGCGCCTGAGGCGTTGTGACGAAAGCCACGGCAAAGAGTAAAGGTACCCAGCCATGATTCAGATGCAAACCAACCTGGAGGTCGCCGATAATTCTGGCGCACGGCGGGTGCAGTGCATCAAGGTGCTCGGCGGCTCAAAACGGAAGTTTGCTTCCGTCGGGGATGTCATTGTGGTGTCCGTGAAAGAAGCTATTCCCCGGGGGCGCGTCAAAAAAGGCGAGATGCACCGGGCCGTCGTTGTTCGGACGGCAAAAGAAATTCGGCGGGCGGATGGTAGTGCCATTCGGTTCGACTCGAACGCAGCAGTGCTGATCAATCAGACAAATGAACCGATTGGTACCCGTATTTTCGGCCCCGTGACGCGAGAGCTAAGGAGCAAAAATTATATGAAGATCATTTCTCTCGCACCGGAGGTCCTGTGATGGTCGCACGAATTAAAAAAGGTGACCGGGTGATGGTCCTTGCTGGTCGTGATAAAGGAAAAATTGGAGAAGTCTTAAAGATGTTCCCGACCGACGACCGGGCCGTAGTGCAAGGGGTGAACATGGTTAAGCGGCATACGAAGCCATCGCAGGCTGCTGGCGGTGGTGGCATTGTCGAGAAAGAGGCAACAATTCATGTCTCAAACCTCGCTCACCTGGACCCCAGCGACAACAAACGTACGCGCGTCGGAACAAAACAGCTGGAGGATGGACGTCGTGTCCGTTTTGCCAAACGCTCCGGCGAAGTGATTGATTTATAGGGGTATTTGGAATGGCTCGCCTACGGGATTATTTCGAATCAGACATTCGTTCGGTACTTATGGAACGAATGAGCTATGCCAATGGCATGCAAGTGCCCAAGCTCGATAAGATTGTTTTGAATATGGGGGTCGGAGAAGCCTCGCAAGATCGCAAGAAAATTGAATCTGCGGTTGAAGAAATGACCTTGATTGCCGGTCAAAAACCGGTCATGACCCGCGCCCGGAAGTCCATCGCGGGTTTTAAGCTGCGCGATGGTATGGTGGTTGGCTGTAAAGTCACTCTCCGCGGTGAGCGGATGTACGAATTCCTGGACCGTTTGATCAACGTCGCCTTGCCGCGTGTGCGTGATTTCCGGGGAATTTCGGGTAAAAGTTTTGATGGGCGCGGTAATTTTTCACTTGGCATCAAAGAGCAGATTATTTTTCCTGAGATCAATTACGACCGGGTTGACCAAATCCGGGGTATGGACGTGGTGATCTGCACCACGGCGGACTCCGATGATGAGGCACGCGAGCTTCTCAGGGAATTCAACATGCCATTTAACAATTAAGTCTGACAGAGACGGAGATATAGGATGGCCAAAAAGAGCGTCATCGAGAGAAATAGGAAACGTCAACGGTTGGCGGACAAATATGCCGCCAAACGGGCCGCGCTGAAAGCGATTGCGAAAGATGAGGGTGCGTCCCCGGAAGACCGGTTTAATGCCTGGCTGAAGCTGGCTGAACTGCCGCGGAATTCATCCCCGACACGGGTCAAGTTGCGCTGTGATGTCTCGGGTCGGGCCCGCGGTAACTATCGCAAATTTCGATTGTCGCGAATTGCACTGCGCGAGTTGGCGTCCCAGGGTCAGATCCCCGGGATGGTCAAGTCAAGCTGGTAAGGGAGAATATCGCCAATGTCTATGAGCGATCCTGTAGCGGACCTGTTGACCCGTATTCGTAATGGTCAACAGGCAAAAAAAGAGTCGGTAACGGCCCCAGCGTCCAACATCCGAGAGAATGTTCTCGGTGTTCTTGAGCGTGAGGGCTACATCCGTGGTTTCGAGCGCTATAACGTTCGGACCGGTATTGATGAGATTAAGATTGAGCTCAAATATTATGATGGTGAACCTGTGATCCGTGAGATCAATCGGGTGTCCCGTCCGGGCTGTCGGGTCTATTCAAAGATTAAGGACCTGCCCAAAGTTTACAATGGTTTAGGTATAGCCATTTTGTCCACGCCTAGAGGTGTAATGTCCGATGCTGAGGCGCGTGAGGCCAACGTGGGCGGTGAAATTCTCTGTCAGGTGTTTTAGCGATCAGAGATAGATTTATAAGGAGGTCACGATAGATGTCTCGTATTGGATTAAGTCCCGTCGCCATTCCAGAAGGTGTGACAGTGGATATTATCGGACGCCAGATGACCGCGAAAGGCAAGCTCGGGGAGCAGAGTCTCACTGTGGTAGACGAGGTGGAAGCGTCTCTTGACGGCGATCAACTGAATTTTAAGCCGCTGAATGATACAATTAAAGCGCGGAGTTTGTGGGGTACTTACAGAAGCCTGGCCCAAAATTTGGTGATCGGAGTTAGTGAGGGGTTTACCAGGGTTCTGGATATCAACGGCGTTGGTTATCGGGCTGCTGTTCAGGGTAAAAGTCTCAACTTGCAACTCGGTCATAGCCACGACATAAATTTCCCTATCCCGGATAATATTAAGATAGATTGTCCTACCCAGACAGAAGTTGTGATTACCGGGGTGGACAAGCAACTAGTCGGCAGTGTTGCAGCAAAAATACGGTCTTTCCGGCCACCAGAACCCTACAAAGGGAAGGGTGTCAAATATCGGGAAGAGCAGATCGTGCGTAAGGAGGGGAAGAAGAAGTAGCCATGAAATCGAGTAAGCAGCTCTCCGAGCGCAGAGGCGGCCGTGTTCGCGGTAGGCTCCGCAAGCGGGCTAATGACCGTGCAAGGTTGTCCATTTTCCGATCAGGCCAGCATATTTACGCACAAATCATTGACGATACCCAAGGGGCAACACTTGCATCTGCGTCCAGCTTGGATAGGGATTTGAAAAGTAAATTGAAGAGCGGCGGATCCGTTGATGCCGCGGGTGAAGTCGGCAAGTTAATCGCGACGCGTGCCAGGGATGCTGGTGTTGCTGAGGTTGTATTCGACCGCGGACCTTATCTTTATCACGGCAGGGTAAAAGCCCTCGCCGAAGCCGCGCGTGAAGCCGGCCTGGCGTTTTAGGAGCAAAACGAGATGGCACAATCCCCAAAAGGCGGGCGGGCCCGCGGCGGAGAACGTGATCACCGTGATCGCGATGAACAGGAGTTGGTCGATCGACTGGTTAGCATTAACCGTGTGGCGAAAGTCGTAAAGGGTGGCCGTCGATTTGGTTTTGCAGCTCTTGTTGTAGTTGGAGACGGTCGTGGACGTGTTGGGCATGGCAGTGGCAAGGCACGAGAGGTGCCGGAAGCTATTCGGAAAGCGACAGAAGCAGCCAAACGTAAATTGATCCGTGTGCCGCTTCGGGAGGGACGGACACTCCACCATGATACTACAGGACGCTACGGTGCTGGTAAGGTTGTTGTCCGAGCCGCGCCGTCCGGAACTGGCATTATCGCGGGTGGCCCGATGAGGGCAGTATTTGAAACTTTGGGTATTCAGGATGTTGTGGCGAAGTCGACAGGTAGTCAAAATCCCCACAACATGGTGAAGGCTACCATTAACGCTTTGGAGAATTTAATGTCGCCGCGCTCCGTGGCCGCAAAGCGCGGCAAGAAGGTCAGCGATATCGTGGGCCGCCGGGATGGCGCGCAAGCGAGGGATTAAACGGTCATGGCAAATGGTAAAACGGTGACGGTAACCCAGGTAGGTAGTCCGATTGGTCGAAGGAGTGATCAAAGAGACACCCTGATTGGGCTGGGTCTCAACAAGATGAATAAGACACGGACGTTGGAAGATACGCCAAGCGTGCGTGGTATGATTCGTAAGGTACAGCACCTTGTTCGCGTAGAGGAAAACGCATAAGCGGGCGCCGAAGCACGGAAGCCGAAGGAAATAAGGCCATGAGATTAAACGAACTACGTGACAATGAAGGTGCCCGGAGTGCTCGTATGCGGGTTGGACGCGGCGAGGGATCCGGCAAGGGTAAAACCGCGGGGCGAGGTCAAAAAGGCCAGAAATCGCGGAGTGGCGTCTCACTTGTTGGATTTGAAGGGGGTCAAATGCCCCTTTACCGCAGAGTTCCAAAACGCGGTTTTAATAATCTGTTCCGCAAGAATTATGAGGTTGTGAATTTGGACCGGTTGCAGAAAGCCATTGACGACAAGAGGTTGGACGCCTCGGCGACAATCACAGCCGAAACCATGGCTGCGGCGGGCTTGGTCAGTAACAACCGAGATGGCGTGCGTTTACTGGGAAAAGGCGAATTACTCTCTAAAGTCATCATCGAGGTGGTTGGGGCTTCAAAAAGTGCGGTCGCGGCCGTTGAAAAAGTCGGTGGAGCTGTGGTTTTACCTGAACCCACTAAGGTCGAGCTCGAGGCCCGCGAAAAATCGGCCAAATCGCAAGCTAAGAAACGTGCCGCAGAGGTGGATAAATCAACTGCAGGCCCGACCAGTGAAAATGATACTACTGGTGAAGTATAGAATTAAAAGTTTGGGTGGGCAGCGCCTACCAAGCTAGGAGGTTCCTAGAGCCCAGGAGTTAAAATGGCTTCAGCCGCTGAACAATTTGCGTCCAATTTGAACTTTGGGGCCTTTTCAAAGGCGACCGAGCTAAAAAAGCGGCTGTGGTTTACCCTTGGGGCATTGATAGTCTACCGGCTCGGAACATATATTCCTCTGCCGGGTATTGATCCGGTGATTCTCGAAGATATATTCCGCCAGCAAGCAGGTGGCATTCTGGGCATGTTCAATATGTTCTCCGGGGGAGCTCTTGGGCGTATGACCATCTTTGCGTTGAATATTATGCCCTATATCTCAGCCGCAATTATTATGCAGCTAATGACGTCAATTTCACCAACTTTAAGTCAACTTAAGAAAGAGGGTGAGCAGGGACGTAAAAAGATAAATCAATATACGCGGTATGGGACAGTGTTGATTGCCACGGCCCAAGCTTATGGCATTGCGGTCGGCATAGAGGGGATGTCGGGCAGTCAGGGATCTGCAGTAATGGATCCAGGCGCATTTTTCCGTTTCACGGCCGTGGTCACTCTCGTCGGCGGGACCATATTCTTGATGTGGCTTGGCGAGCAGGTAACTGCAAGGGGCGTTGGCAATGGTATTTCCCTAATTATCTTTGCTGGCATCGTGGCCGAGTTGCCGAGTGCGTTAGCGGCCACGCTAGAATTGGGACGCACAGGCGCTCTTTCATCCCTGTTGATAGCTGTGCTTTTGATTGGCGCGGTACTAGTAATCTATGGCATCGTCTTCGTTGAACAGGCCCAGCGCAGGCTTATCATCCAATATCCAAAGCGTCAGCAGGGAAATAAAATGTATGGCGGAGAGACCTCCCATCTACCACTGAAGATTAATACGTCAGGCGTAATTCCACTAATTTTTGCGAGCTCACTGCTGCTCATGCCAATTACAGTCATCCAATTATCGGCGGGCTCTGGTCCAGAGTTTCTCACAACCATCACGACATTTCTGGGCCGTGGACAGCCGGGCTATCTTATTATTTTTGGGGTGTTGATAGCGTTCTTTGCCTTCTTTTATACCGCCGTGGTGTTTAACCCATCGGAAACCGCGGACAACTTAAAAAAGTATGGTGGCTTCATTCCGGGTATCCGTCCTGGCAAAAATACAGCTGATTATCTTGATTATGTGCTGACGCGATTAACGGTGGTTGGTGCAATATATCTAGTGGCAGTTGCGTTACTGCCAGAGATGTTGATTTCCGAGCTGTCGGTTCCGTTCTTTTTTGGCGGCACCAGTTTACTTATCGTGGTCTCTGTAACGTTGGATACGGTTGCCCAAGTGCAGTCGCATTTACTAGCGCACCAATACGAGGGACTAATCAAAAAATCCAAGCTGCGAGGCCGGCGCGGATGAACCTAATTTTATTTGGTCCGCCAGGCGCCGGTAAAGGTACTCAAGCTCAGCGGCTTGTGGATACCTACGGCTTGGTTCAACTCTCGACCGGAGACATGCTCCGTTCGGAGGTGGCATCCGGCAGTGATCTGGGGGTGCGTGCCAAAAGAATCATGGATGATGGACAACTGGTGCCAGATGATCTCATGATTGAGATGATTTCCAGGCAGATTGACGCCGAAAACGGTTCCGGTGGCATTATATTGGATGGTTTTCCGCGTACGACGGGACAAGCGGAAGCCCTGGATAATATGCTGGATACTAAAGGTATCAAGATGGATCATGTGATCCAATTGGAAGTCGATGAAGACGCTATTGTCGCCAGGTTATCAGGTCGCTTTGCCTGCTCATCTTGCGGGACTGGATATCATGATATCTATGCCAAACCGGAGGTAGAAGGGGTGTGCGACAAATGTGGCGCCACTGAATTTTCCCGTCGCTCGGACGACAACGCTGAAACAGTCAGAGCCCGGCTAGCAGCCTATAATGAACAAACGGCACCCATTTTGCCTTATTATGAAGAGAAAGGCTCTTTGAAACGGGTAAATGGGCTGGATGGGATGGAAATAGTATTTGCTGAAATCAGGGGGATTATTGAGGGGGAGTGAAGCTGCTATATCGAGTTGACTTCATCAGCTTTGGGCCTATAATCCGGCGCTTCCCGGCTCTCCACCACGTAAGAACCTATTGAAAGCTAAGGAGATATTGCTTTGGCACGTATCGCTGGCGTAAACATACCGACGCAAAAGAGGATAGAGGTAGCTCTTACCTATATTTATGGGATTGGGCGGACTGCTGCGAAGGATATTTGCATGAAAGTTGGGCTCCCTCCGGAGAGGAGAGTGCATGAATTGACCGATGATGAAGTTGCTAGAATTCGGGATGAGATCGACAATGGCTACCAGGTGGAGGGGGACTTGCGCCGAGAAGTCTCGATGAATATCAAGCGCTTGATGGATCTGGGGTGTTACAGAGGCCTGAGACACCGCCGAGGGCTGCCAGTCCGCGGGCAACGGACGCACACTAATGCGCGCACCCGTAAAGGGCCGGCCAAGGCGATAGCTGGTAAAAAGAAAGTCACCCAATAACAGGGTGCATGAGGTTTAGTTTATCTGGGGTAACCCGGCGCAGGCCCGCGCAACGGGCAATAAGGATCGAAAGTTCGAGATGGCAAAAGCAGCAACCGTACGTCCTCGTCGCCGAGAGCGGAAGAATATTACTTCCGGTGTGGCACATGTAAATGCGACGTTCAACAATACACTGATTACTATCACCGATGCCCAGGGAAATGCGATTTCCTGGTCTTCGGCAGGTAGCCAAGGGTTCCGTGGATCCCGCAAGTCGACCCCATATGCGGCGCAGGTCGCGGCGGAGGATGCCGGTCGGAAGGCGTTGGAACACGGTATGAAAACCCTTGAAGTCGAGGTTAAGGGTCCGGGCTCTGGACGCGAGTCTGCTTTGCGTGCACTTCAGGCCATAGGCTTCGTCATTACGTCTATACAAGATGTAACACCGATACCTCATAATGGCTGTCGGCCCCGTAAACGCCGTCGCGTTTAAATTATTTTCGCATCAGCCGGTCTTCCGGAAACGGAAAACCGAAACCTGGTATTTTGTTTTAACCTGCAAGATTGAGGCGCTCTCGTGATCCAGAAAAATTGGCGGGAATTGATTAAACCGAATAAGCTTGAAGTTGTTCAAGGCACAGTTCCGGAACGCCGGGGCAGTATCGTGGCTGAACCTCTCGAACGGGGTTTTGGCCTAACCTTAGGTAATGCGCTTCGCCGCGTCTTACTCTCGTCCCTCCAAGGATCAGCCGTCACAGCAATTCAGATTGATGGCGTGCTGCATGAATTTTCATCCATTCCGGGGGTCCATGAGGACGTGACGGATATCGTTCTCAATATCAAATCCATGGGTATTCGGATGCACAGTGAGGGGTCCAAGCGGGTCTTATTGCAGGCCGAGGGGCCGGGTGAGGTCACCGCTGGAATGATTGATGGTGGCCACGATATCGACGTTATGGACCCGGATCTAGTTATCTGTACCTTGGATGACAATGCATCCATTCGCATGGAATTAACTGTTGAAACCGGTAAGGGATATATTCCGGCCGGGCAAAACAAGCAGGAAGAGAGTCCTATTGGTTTGATCCCTATTGATGCGGTTTTCTCCCCCGTCCGAAAAGTGGCTTATAAAGTTGATAATGCTCGGGTCGGTCAAGTGACAGATTATGATAAATTGTCGATTGACGTAACCACAGATGGCACGATTTCACCCGAAGACTCAGTCGCGTTGGCCGCCCGGATCCTGCAGGACCAATTGCAACTCTTCATCAACTTTGAGGAGCCCCAGTTGGCGATCCGAGAAGAAGCCCGCGATGAACTGCCGTTTAATAAAAACCTATTGCGAAAAGTGGATGAACTGGAGCTGTCTGTCAGGTCTGCCAATTGTCTCAAAAATGACAACATTATTTATATCGGCGATCTTGTTCTGAAAAGCGAGGCGGAGATGTTGCGTACGCCAAATTTTGGGCGGAAATCGTTGAATGAGATTAAGGAGGTGCTGTCTCAAATGGGGCTGCATCTTGGTATGGAAATAGCGACTTGGCCGCCAGAAAATATAGAAGACTTGGCGAAACGACTGGAAGAGCCCTTCTAAATTACCTGGGTTCCGACGACTTGAGGGATAAAGGATAAAAGTATGCGCCATAAAATGCGTGGCAGAAAGTTGAATCGGACATCGTCCCATCGTAAGGCAATGTTCGTCAACATGACGGCGTCGCTACTGCGGCACGAACAGATTAAGACGACCAAACCGAAAGCGAAAGATTTGCGCAGCTTTGCGGAGAAAATGATAACCCTCGGCAAGCGGGGAGATCTTCATTCCCGCAGAAAGGCAATGTCTTTTCTTCAGGACAAGGCTGTTGTGTCGAAGTTATTCGACACCCTGGCTGAGCGATACAAGGACCGGCAGGGCGGGTATACCAGGGTCCTCGCGGCTGGTTATCGCTATGGTGACTCGGCTCCGATGGCGGTGATCGAGCTGGTAGACCGGGACCCCGACGCCAAAGGCTCCGAGGATCGTGAGAGGCACGAAGCCATGCTTGAAGCCGAGGAGAACGAGGCTGTGCCTGCGTAAGGGGGGAATAAAGGATTTTGCAATTGAAATGATCAATTGGGGTGGCTTACTGGCTGCCCCTTTTTTGTTTAGATAGGTATGCTGGAAAAATGTGTTTGATACGGTCAATTTTTATGTTGATGGTTATTCTCGGGCTTGAGAGCGTGGCGTCGGATGCTCTGTCCCAGAGACGGCTTCCACCTTCTCAGACTGAGTTGCATTTCTCCTTCGCACCCTTGGTGAAAAAAGCTGCACCGGCTGTGGTAAATATCTTTACCAAAAAGACGG
>PBNV01000035.1 GCA_002723345.1 Rhodospirillaceae bacterium | reverse complement strand
CTCGAGGCCCGCGGCCTCAAGCACGTGGTCACAGTATTCCAAGGCATAGACGACACCCTGTTCCGTGCAGAGAACGAGGCGGCCGGCTATCCGGGAAGATTTGTCATTTTTTCGGGCGGAAAGCTCGAGTACCGCAAAGCTCAGGATATTGTAATAGCGGCTTTCCGGGAATTTCAAAGGACGCACGAGGACGCGTTGTTGCTCTGTGCTTGGGCTAACCAATGGCCTCGAATTATGCCAACAATAGCTCGTTCACCCCATATTGTGGGCGCGCCAGATATTCGGAGGGACGGATCTCTGGATATCTCAACTTGGCTGCTCGCCAATGGACTGCCTCCTGGGTCCTTTGTTGATCTGGGGATGCCCCCGAACAAGGACGTTTGGGCCTTCCTCGCAGCGTCGAACGCCGCGATCTTTCCCAATCGGTGTGAGCCCGGCACCAATTTGGTTGCCATGGAGGCAATGGCATCTGGATTGCCAGTCATCCTATCCGCCAACACCGGCCACTTGGACCTGATCGAAGACGGGAACTCTTATGTCCTCCATAGGCAAACTCCAGTGGTCCCATACGCCCCGTACACCGGTGTGGAGGGCTGGGGGGAGCCTGACGTGGAGGAAGTACTCTCACACCTTACACAAATCTATGAAGACCAAAAAACCGCGCTTGCCCGTGGTATGGCAGCTGCTAATACCCTGAAGCGGTTTGCTTGGAGCGGGCAGGTCTCCAAATTACTAGTTCATGTCAACGAACTTACAGGATGATGCCAGTTTCAAAGATGCATGGTGTAAAGTACCTTGACAGAGAGCCGTCCCGCTGGCTTGATCCGGCCCCAATCACGGGGCCGGAACCTCCGTATTTTCTGGCGTAAGTTTCGAAGAGTTATGGGCGTTGCTATGGCTAGTAAAAATTCTGAGGGGTTTTTCGACTTCTTAAAAACAATAATTTACGCTGTAGCCATTGCTCTCGTCGTCAGGACGGTGGCGTTTGAACCGTTTAACATTCCCTCGAAATCCATGCTGCCGACCCTCGAAGTGGGCGACTATCTTTTTGTTTCGAAATATTCTTACGGATATTCAAGGCACTCTTTGCCATTTAGCATACCACTGATACCAGGGCGCATTTTAGCCACTGAACCGGAGCGGGGTGATGTTGCAGTCTTCAAAACTCCCTCCGACAATCGAACCGACTTTATAAAACGCATTATCGGGTTGCCGGGTGATAAAATTCAAATGAAACAGGGTCGCCTAAATATCAATGGTAACCTCGTACCGCGCAAGCGGATAGAAAATTACACTGAAACACTGGATCATGGCCGCTCCCGATCCGTCACTCGTTACGAAGAAACACTTCCAAATGGCCGTAAGCTGCCTACCTTGGAAGTTCAATTGGATCAGGGTGATCTCGACAACACCCGAATCTTTACCGTACCAAAAAATCATTACTTCGTTATGGGGGACAACCGAGATAACTCGCAAGATAGTCGCGTGATTAGCCAAGTCGGTTTTGTGCCCCGAGAAAATCTTGTGGGCAGAGCAGAGATTTTATTTTTCTCAACAAATGGCAGCTCAGTTTGGTGGAACCCTATTTCCTGGTGGACCGCGCTCCGGGGGAATAGGGTCTTCTCATTGATAAAATAATCTGATGGCTGAGCCCCCGCTGCACAAGACCGATCTCAGCCTGTTAATGGCGGAAATCGGCCACATCTTTAACCATTCTGATCTGTTGCGCCACGCGCTGACGCATTCGAGTCTCCTCGGAGGTGATAGTCGGCATATAAAATCCAATGAACGGCAGGAATTCCTGGGTGATCGCGTGCTTGGTCTGATTGTTGCCGATATGCTCATGGCCCGTTTTCCAAATGAAAACGAAGGTGATATCTCTCGGCGACATGCCGCCCTAGTTCGGATGGAGACGTTGGGCCGTGTCGCGAGAGATCTGGACCTGGGAAGGCATGTTAAACTGTCCCCTGGCGAGGAACACAATGGCGGTCGCGAGAATTCCTCCTTGCTGTCAGATGTTTGCGAAGCAGTCATTGCCGCACTCTATCAAGATGGTGGTCTTGAGGTGGCGCGGGCATTTGTTGAAAAACATTGGGCTCCGCTGATTGAGGAAAACTCACTTCCACCGAAGGACGCTAAGACTGCACTTCAAGAATGGGCGCAAGGAGAGGGGCATGCCTTGCCCTTCTATACAGAAACGGGCCGGGATGGGCCGGATCATAACCCAGTTTTCACCGTGGAAGTCGCCGTCAATGGTCTGAATCCGGCAAGCGGAAGAGGCGGTTCCAAACGGCTCGCGGAGCAAGCGGCAGCAGCTGCACTTTTAAAACAAGCTGGGTTGGGCAATGACTGAAGCCACCTCTCGATGTGGCTTTATCGCCATTTTGGGCGCCCCTAATGTGGGCAAATCTACCCTACTAAACCAGTTTGTCGGCCTGAAGGTCTCCATCGTCAGTCCGAAAGTTCAAACTACGCGGACCCGAATTCTCGGCATTTGCTTGCAAGACGATGCTCAACTCATCTTTATCGATACTCCCGGGATTTTTGTGCCGCGCCGGCGTTTGGATAGAGCCATGGTAGCGGCCGCGTGGGATGGAGCAGGCAATGCCGACCACATTATCCTTGTGGCAGACGTCTCTAGGGGTATGGATTTAAATACCCGAGCCATCATCAAGCGCCTGAGAGAAAAGGGTGGGCGGGGAGATTTGATCCTCAACAAGATTGATTTGGTGGAGAAATCCAAGTTACTGGACTTGGCAACTGAATTTAGCAAAACCGGCCTTTTCGAGGAGATCTTCATGGTATCGGCGGAACGCGGCGATGGGGTTCCAGATGTCCTTGGTCATCTCACAACCAAAATGCAAAGTGGGCCGTGGCTATTTCCAGGGGATCAGGTCTCCGACATGCCCGAAAGAATTTTGGCAGCCGAGGTCACGCGTGAAAAGCTCTTTCTGCAACTTCATAAGGAATTACCTTATGCCGCAACCGTCGAGACAGAGTCCTGGCAAGAACAGGCAGATGGCAGCGCCAGGATTCAGCAAATTATTTATGTTCACCGGGAAAGCCAAAAGGCAATAGTACTTGGAAAAAAAGGCAGCCGTATTAAATCCATCGGGGCCGATGCTCGGACGGATTTAGAGGAAATGCTGGGACAACGTGTTCATCTGTTTCTTTTCGTGAAAGTCCGAGAGAAATGGGACGATGATCCCAACCGCTACAGCGCCCTGGGCCTTGACTTCAACGTCTGAGGCCGCCGGCTACCCGTGATCTTGGTCGCCGAGGGGACATCTTACGCGAGAGAAATTGTCACCTGCGGCTTGGAAAATATCGAAGGGTCGGGTTGCCGTTACCTTAGCATGCGGAAACATCCCTTTAGCAAGTTCTTGTAGCTGCAATGTCTCTTTTAACTGATGGACTGCCCGGACTAGCAAGCTATCCTGAGCATGACCTAATTCTGTCGGCTGTAGGGTTGACTCCGTCATATCATGAACAAAATGGTCCTCGCCACAATCTCTCAGCGGGCCACCTAATGCAAATCATAGAGGACGGAAAATCAGTGATCCTGGGTGCGGTCTCTCGGGCTTTGAAAAAGGATGTTATCGGCGGCCCCCGGAGCGTTAACGGTTAGCATAATTAATGACGGCTCTTCCAAATTTATTTCCTAGAAACATCGACCCTGGAGGCATTATCGAAATAGGCTCCTGCGCCCCTGACTCCAAACCGATCCACCAGTGCGTTTAATACGCAAGGTTAATATCTGGGTTAATATCGGTTTGCATTTGGTTTTTTTATGGGAATCGGTTTACAGGAAGATGCCCACGATAGTTTGCTATGTCGGTTTATGAGGAGTGGTTACCCTTTAACCGTCAAAATGAACCACAGTAGGATTTTTATGCGCATGCATTGGTCGGATGAAGGAATCGTGTTGTCAGCGCGAAAACACGGAGAAACGTCGGTTATCTTGTGCCTGATGACCGCTGAACATGGCCGCCATGCGGGCCTCGTTCGAGGCGGGGCAGGGCGGCGTGCCCGTGGCCTTTACGAGGCAGGAAATTTTGTCATGGCTGACTGGCGAGCCAGGTTAGAGGACCATCTGGGCAGCTACACGTGTGAACTTCTAAAATCCAACGCCGCTATGGTGCTGGACTCGCCCCTGAGGTTGGCCGGCCTCAGTTCAGCCTGTGCTGTAACCGAACGGGCCTTGCCTGAACGTGAGCCATTTCCTGAACATTACCGAAGTCTGTCAACGCTGGTGGCCGCGGTTGAGGAAGACAATTGGATCCAGCGCTATGTCCTTTGGGAACTACAGATGCTCACGGATCTCGGTTTTGGACTCAATCTCACCGCTTGCGCAGCGACTGGAAGCCGAGACCATCTCATTTATGTCTCCCCGAAATCCGGTCAGGCTGTTTCGGCGGAAGCCGGCTCTCCCTATCGTCAGAGATTGCTGCCCCTGCCATCTTTTCTCCTGGGTGGCACGACTGATGCAGCGCCATCCAGCCCGCAAGATCTGGCAAAAGGACTGGAACTCACCGGCTATTTCCTAGAGCGGCAGGGTTTCAATGATCATAAATCTGGCCCCCCCGCCGCCCGCACACGATTTGTTGACCGTTTGGCACAAAAAGCTACTATATCTAGTTGCTGACTACAGTTATACTGAGGTATTAACATGATCGTTAAAACCATTCCCAAGTCGTCCTCGGGCGGCGATATCCGGGACACCAGACTCGCAGACGCCATCAGCGAGAGGTATCTGTCGTACGCCTTCTCCATAATCATGTCGCGATCTCTGCCTGATGTCAGAGACGGTCTGAAACCTGTCCACCGGCGGCTTTTGTATGCCATGCGCCAGCTTAAGTTGGATCCGGAAGGCGGTTATAAAAAGTGCGCCCGAGTGGTCGGGGATGTTATCGGTAAATACCACCCGCACGGGGATCAGGCCGTATATGACGCCCTCGTGCGTCTTGCCCAAGATTTTGCCGTCCGATATCCCCTCATTGATGGTCAAGGTAACTTTGGCAACGTGGATGGCGATAACGCCGCGGCCATGCGCTACACAGAGGCCCGGCTCACTCAAGTGGCAAAAGCCCTATTAGAGGGCATTGATGAGAACGCGGTCAATTTCCGTGAGACATATGATGGAGAGGACAAGGAGCCCTTTGTGCTGCCAGCCGCCTTTCCAAACCTCCTGGCTAACGGCGCAGCTGGGATCGCGGTTGGCATGGCGACCAGCATCCCACCGCACAATGTCGATGAGCTCTGTACCGCCCTGTTACACCTCATCAAATTTCCCAATGCCACCGTAGGTAAACTTGTCGATATGATACCAGGTCCCGATTTCCCCACCGGGGGCACGCTTGTGGAAGACCGGAATTCAGTGATCGCAGCGTACAAGACGGGCCGCGGCGGCTTTCGAGTCCGCGCCAAATGGACAACTGAAAAGCATGGCCGGGGACAATACAATATAATAATCTCGGAAATACCATACCAGGTTCAAAAATCCCGGCTTATAGAGAAAATTGCTGAACTGCTGAATGCCCGAAAACTGCCGATGCTCGCCGACGTAGTGGACGAATCGACAGAGGAAGTCCGTATCGTGTTGGAGCCTAAAAGCCGGACTGTAGACCCAGCGCTCCTTATGGAACAACTATACAAACAGACCGATCTGGAATCTCGGTTCAGTTTAAATATGAACGTGATCGACGCCGACAATACCCCTCGGGTTATGAACTTGCGCGAAGTCCTCCAGTCCTTCCTCGATCATCGGATGGAGGTCCTCGTCCGACGCACAAAATACCGGCTGGATAAGATAGAAAGCCGGCTTGATGTTTTGGCCGGGTATTTAACAGCATATCTCAACCTTGACGAGGTGATCCGCATAATCCGAGAGGAGGATGAACCCAAGGAAAAACTCATCAAAAAATTCAACCTTACGGACACCCAGGCGGAGGCCATTCTCAACATGCGCCTGCGGAGTTTGCGCAAACTTGAAGAGGTAGAAATCAAGACCGAACATACTGAACTTACTGCGGAGAAGAGAGAACTGAATAGACTTTTGAAGAGTAAAGAATTGTGCCGAAAACGCATTGCTCTAGAAATTACAGAAATGAAGAGACAGTTTGGAGGAAAAACAAGCAACGCCAAACGGCGGACCGATATCGGAGACGCCCCCCCCGTCATCGACGTTCCCGTAGAGGCCTTTATTGAGAAGGAACCCATCACCGTTATTTGCTCCGAAAAAGGCTGGATTAAGGCCGCTAAAGGACATCTGGAAGATGTGTCTGATGTTAAATATAAGGACGGCGACCGGGGTAAGTTCTCATTCCATGCCGAAACCACGGACAAACTACTTCTGTTCGCAACAAATGGGCGCTTCTACACGATACCATGTGATAAGCTGCCTGGTGGCCGAGGCTTCGGAGAACCGGTGCGTTTGATGGTCGATTTAGGCAACGAGGACGACATTGTTAGCCTTTTCATTTTTAAAAGAGGCGAAAAACTCCTCGTGGCGTCGAGTGGGGGCAGAGGATTTATTGTCAGAACCGAAGATGTCATTGCCCAAACTAAAAACGGCAAACAAGCGCTCAATGTAAAAGGGGACGATGAGGCGGCCGCGATTTGCCCAGTATTAGGCGACCATGTAGCGATAATTGGCGACAACCGGAAGCTCCTGGTTTTCCCTTTGGATGACGTGCCCGAAATGAGCCGAGGCAGGGGAGTAATCCTTCAACGCTATAAAGATGGCGGGCTAGCGGACATAAAAACCTTCAACAAGATAGAGGGACTGTCATGGAAAACCGGCGACCGAACCAGAACTGAGACGAGTCTTACGGCATGGTATGGCAAACGAGCCCAGGCAGGCCGACTACCACCAAAGGGCTTTAGCAAGGCAAACCGATTCTCATGAACAACCAAAGGTAGGCTGGAGACCAGATTGACGGGACATTTAGGGACTGCTAGACCGATAAAAAAGGCGAGAACAAGAGGATGACGGAGAAATGAGGGTGTCGAGCGAGACCCAACCAACGTTGCTTTCCGCGACATGGCCAGCGGCCGAGAAAAGCGCGATTAGAATAGTTACTTTGGTGATTGCCGGTGCGGCATTGCTGACCCTCTCAGCCAAAGTGAATATTCCATTTTACCCAGTGCCCATGACCATGCAGACTTTTGCCGTCCTGGTGATTGGTATGGCATTCGGACCTTCATTAGCAATAAGTACGGTGGGGCTCTACCTGGTGCTAGGTGCCCTCGGACTACCAGTATTTTCAGGTACTCCCGAGCGGGGAATTGGCTGGGCCTACATGGCGGGACCAACGGGAGGCTACCTCATTGGATTTATCGCGGCCTCAGGTATCGTTGGAGTGTTAGCTCAACGAGGTTATGACCGGAGTTTTGCAATGACATTGGCGTCTATGACTTTGGGCACGCTCGTCGTCTATATCTTCGGGTTTGTATGGCTCGCGGGCCTGATCGGCGTGGAGAAGGCGTGGACGTTTGGTGTGCAACCGTTCCTGGTCGCAGACGTCTGTAAAATACTTCTTGCGGCTATTGTCCTTCCCACAGCATGGTGTTTGGTTGGAAGAAGCACTTCAATATCACGGTGAGACATTGGGAGGCCGGCTAGAACCGTTAGACAACACGGGCCATTGAGGTAATAGTGATCGTTGATTAATAGGTCGTTTAAACCCCCAACCACATTAGGGCTCTAAAGACCGCCAAGCTTTGCCATCATAGTATTCCAGCGGTCTAAATTTATCTTTGTAGACCATTTTTCTGCTGCCATTCACCCAATAGCCTAAATAGACGTGAGGCAAGTCTCGTGCAGAAGCCGTATCTATTAGCTTGAGAATCATTAATGTTCCCAAACTCCGCTGTTTCAGGTCAGGGTCAAAAAAACTATAAACTGCTGACACTCCGTCGCTCATGGCGTCTATTAGGCATACACCGACAAGGTCCCCGTCACCGGTTCTAAACTCCTGAACGAATGTGTCCACGGGCGTCTCTTCAACGAGCGCTTGAAAGTCGAAAAAATCCATCGTCGCCATATCACCGCCTGCGTGTCGGCTATCCTGATACTTGGAAAATAGCTCGAATTGCTCTGAAGTTGCCGTAGCTTCAACGTCGGAGACGCTAACATCCTCATTGGCGCGGAGCACGCGTCTCTGCGAGTTCGATGGATTAAATTTATCTACCAAAGTGCGAACCGCCAGACACTCTGAACAATCCTGGCAAATAGGTGCATAGACCAGTCCGTGGCTCCGCCTGAAGCCAACTTTAGAGAGCGTATCATGCAACGAGACTGCGTCTCGGCCCGAAAGCTCAGTCACCATGCGACGCTCCACCCTGCCC
This sequence comes from Rhodospirillaceae bacterium, assembly GCA_002723345.1. Classification (GTDB taxonomy): domain Bacteria; phylum Pseudomonadota; class Alphaproteobacteria; order Rhodospirillales; family UBA2165; genus TMED167. Next base: position 11,308 of record PBNV01000035.1, on the reverse strand, counting down.
TCAAGATAGGGGCATGGAAGAGGCGCGGTGATAAAAAAGGAGGTCGGGCGTTGGGTGAAGCCGTGTTTCATATTGATGGGTGCTGTCTAATCTCTGTCAATCGTCATCTTCTCGTCTTTGAAGGGTAGCGCATTTAGTCAAGACACCTAATCGTATCGTTCTGTTTTCCGTTCTTTTATTAATAAGGACCGTACCCGAAAAATAATCATGAAGACAACGCCTAGAATCGGAGAAAAAACCAACGATCAAAATGATCCAGCCGGTCATTGCCACTGAACCAAAGAATAAAATTGTCAAAATTGTAGCTTGCAGAAGTTCTAGACAGCCCCCACGCCACCTTCGAACTTCAATGCCCATGAAACGCATTCCCTAGGTCGCACTGAACGGTCCGCCAATCAAAAAAGTGTGGTAGGCAATGGGGATAATGAAGAGCACAGGCCCAATGAGCGCAAAGCCCAGACCAAACGTAAACAGACCCGAAATGCTAATTGCGACAAATGCTATAGTCATGAGACCGCCAACAATCACAACATCGATCAAATAGGCCTCAACCCGCCGGAAAATGATGTTGTGATAGTTTTGAAGGACGGCCGTTGGACTCAAGGTCGAAGCTGAATTCGGCTTGCTAGAGTTTACTACACCTGACTCCAGCGAAAAAATTTACCATCAGCTGTTACTAGGTTAACTCGTGTCAATATTACCGCTTTGCTATCACATAAATTCTATGCCATTACCCTCTCGCCTCCAGCAGCCGACAAGCCTCTATTGCTAAATAAGTCAGAATTCCATCGGCACCAGCGCGCTTAAAGGCCATGAGGCTCTCCAAAACAACTTTATCGTTATCCAACCAACCATTATTGGCCGCCGCCTTCAGCATGGCATATTCGCCGCTCACCTGATAGGCAAATGTTGGAACGCCATAGGTCTGTTTCACGCGGGTCACAATATCGATGTAAGGTAAACCCGGCTTAACCATCACCATATCCGCGCCCTCTTCAATATCCTGGCCCGTCTCCCGTAGCGCCTCATCACTATTTGCGGGGTCCATCTGATAGCTATTTTTGTCTCCTTTAAGAGCACCTGACGAGCCAATTGCATCTCGAAAGGGGCCGTAAAACGCTGATGCATATTTGGCGGCATAAGACATAATTCGAACTCCCTCAAACCCGGCCGCATCCAACTCCCTGCGAATTGCGCCGACACGGCCGTCCATCATATCCGAGGGCGCAATCACGTGACACCCTGCCTCAGCTTGAACAACGGACTGCCGGCACAATATTTCAACCGTCTCATCATTAATCACGTGACCATCAACCAACAGGCCATCATGGCCATCGCTGTTGAAAGGGTCCAATGCGGCATCGCAAATAACTCCTACCTCCGGATGAGATGCCCTGATCGCTCTAATCGAGCGACAGATTAGATTATCAGGGTTATAAGATTCCCTTGCATCTGGTGTCTTATCCGCTGAGTCCACTTGGGGAAAAATAGCATAGGCAGAAATGCCCAACGAAGACGCCTCCTCAACAATGGGTGCCAATTGATCAACTGAATAACGGTAGACGCCCGGCATGGACTCGATTGCATTGATCTTACCCCTACCTTCGCAGACGAAAAGCGGAAGAATAAAATCTGCAGGGGTTAGTATATTCTCCGCAACCATGCGACGATTCCACGCGTCTCTCCGATTTCGACGCAAACGGACGGATGGATATTTTCCAATTATATTCAATACTTTTCTCGATTTTCTATAGTGATTGTTTAAATTAAAGATACAAACAAAGCATTAGAATTAAGACACCAATCTGTCCGGCCATCGGGCCATGTGCCGCGCATAATACCTGTGTGATGTTGGGCGTTATTTCCGGATAGCCCCCCGGCCAAACTACTCTCCTCGTATCCTCCACCGGACGGAGTACCAGAGAATGCCTGCCAAGCTATGCTGCTTTAAGCGCTTGCTCAAGATCCGCAAGGATATCGTCAATATGCTCGATGCCAATGGCAAGGCGCACATAACCCGGGGTCACGCCGGTTTGAACTTGCTCCTCAGGGGACAACTGTGAATGGGTCGTCGAGGCGGGGTGAATAGCCAAACTTCTTGCATCACCAATATTGGCAACATGGTAGAGCATCTTGAGGGAGTCGATAAATTTCATCCCGGCTTCCTTGCCGCCCTTCAGCTCGAACCCTACCAACGCACCATAACCACCCGAGAGGTATGCATCAGCCCTTCGCTTCATCTCACCATCCTGCAGAGATGGATGAATTGCATGACTGATTTTCTCATGTTTGGCGAGATACTCAGCTACCTTCTCGCCGTTTTCACAGTGCCTCTCCATTCGCAATGGCATAGTCTCAAGACCTTGAATCGTCTGGAACGCATTAAACGGACTCATGCAAGCACCAAGGTCTCTGAGCAAAACCACTCTGGCTCGAAGAATATAGGCTATCGGCCCCAATGGCTTTGCTGCCTCAGTCCATACCGCACCATGATATGAGGGATCCGGCTCGTTCAATGTTGGAAAACGCTCCTTATTTGCCTCCCAATCGAAATTACCCCCATCTATCATAATACCACCGATAGAAGTTCCATTGCCGGTCAGGTACTTTGTTGTTGAATACATTACGACGGCTGCACCATGATCCAATGGACGGCAGATGCTTGGTGCTGCAGTGTTATCAACAATCAGCGGGACACCAAGTTCTCGGCCAATGTCTGCGACCTCTTTGATCGGAAAGACGTTAAGTTTAGGATTCGGAAGTGTCTCGGCATAGTAGCAGCGTGTGCGGTCGTCTGTTGCCTTACGAAAACTCTCGGGATCCGCTGCATCAGCATACCGGACCTCTATCCCAAAGTCTTTTAACGTGTTGGCAAAAAGGTTCCAGGTACCACCATACAAATTATTCGAACTAACGAAGTTATCACCCGACCGGCATAAATTCATGACGGTGTAACTTGAAGCAGACTGACCTGAAGCCAATGACAGAGCAGCAGCGCCTCCTTCAATAGCAGATAAGCGTTGCTCCAAGGCATCGTTGGTTGGATTCATGATGCGCGTATAGATATTTCCCAACTCTTTCAGTGCGAATAAGTTTTCCGCGTGTTGGGTATCATTAAATTGGAAGGAGGTAGTCTGATATAGAGGAACCGCCACTGAACCCGTGTTCGGATCATTGCGATAACCAGCGTGAACGGCCAAAGTTTCCGGATGCTTCGAATCAACCATCTTAAATCTCCCCAAATCGATTTAAAAAGTGGTATGAAATTTATACAAAAAACACAATAAAAAAAATATTATTTCACGTAGTTTTTGTGTTTTATTTGTTCGCAAAGATCATATTCATAACTGCCGGCTAAATTGAAAACTCTTTTAAAAACATCGGTGGTGGGTTTTAACTCAAAATTTATACAGTTCAAATAACTTGGAAATTGTTAATTTGGTAAGCTCGGAAGCACATGGATCCAAACCAGATTTATTTACCTGAGGTATTGTTTGAATTTGTGGTTCAAGGCAATTTCGTAAAAGTTATGGCCGTTGACCCGCGAACCGGTATAGAGGTCGCCATGGTCGGGGATGCCCGTAGCCCCAAGCGGACGTTGGAAAACCTGGCCACAAGAAAGCTGAAGATGGCCATCCATAAAAAGAATATAAGAAAAAACTCTCAGGCCAACACTGACAACTTGTACTAACCTGTTTGTAACAAGCTATGCACATGTCTCAACCGATCGGTTTGAGCCAGGGGGTAAATAGATACCGCGCGGACCACGTATCAGATAACTACCAAATTATTGCGGTGTCTTGGCGAAACCGCTCGATATGTGGTAGTGAGTAGGATCAAGATAGGATTTCAAATCGGACGCGTATTGCATGAGCACCGGAGCCAAAACTACTATTTCCATTGCAAGCGACCATGCAGGTTTTGGCCTCAAACGAATTTTACTGAGACATCTTCAGGATCAGAATTACGAGGTGATTGACCTGGGCACAGATGGAGTTGACTCGGTGGATTATCCGGATTTTGCGCATAAACTGGCCGAAAACATCAAATGCAGGAAATCAGATAAAGGAGTGCTTGTCTGTGGATCTGGGATCGGCATTAGTATAGCGGCCAACCGCCACACTGAAATCCGGGCTGCGTTAATACACGATGCCCTTGGAGCGAAAATGAGCCGCCAACATAATGACGCCAACGTGATTGTTTTCGGGGGTCGTATGATAGGACAAGATGTTGCCATGGACTGCCTTCATACGTTTTTGACAACAGAGTTTGAGGGCGGCCGTCACGCCCGGAGGGTGGATAAAATCAACCCGGAGTGCACGCAAAACTAACTAAAATTCGAAGGAACCCGCATGTCACTACCAGCGCAGGAACAACCGCAGCCACCGAGCTTAGACCGCTTTTTCACCGAGACCTTAGCGGTCTCTGATCCCGATCTTTTTCATTCAATGGAGAGAGAACTCAGCCGGCAACAAAACCAGATCGAGCTTATCGCCTCGGAGAATATCGTTTCTAGAGCAGTTCTTGAAGCGCAAGGCTCGATTTTGACAAATAAATACGCTGAGGGCTATCCGGGACGAAGGTACTACGGCGGCTGCGAGTTTGTCGATGTGGCAGAGGAGATAGCACGAAGCCGCGCACAACAGTTGTTCGACTGCAAGTTCGCAAATGTGCAGCCGCATTCGGGATCCCAAGCCAATCAGGGCGTGATGCTCTCAATGCTGAAACCGGGAGACACAATTCTCGGCATGTCATTGGCTGCCGGCGGACACCTGACCCACGGCGCACCTCCCAACATGTCTGGGAAATGGTTCAATGCAGTACAATATGGCGTCCGCGAGCAGAGCCATCTGATCGACTACCAAGAGGTGGAGACCCTAGCAGATTTGCACAAACCCCAAATGATAATTGCAGGCGGTTCAGCCTATCCCCGTACCATCGATTTTAAGCGCTTTCGCGAAATTGCGGATCGAGTGGGAGCGACTCTCCTAGTCGATATGGCCCATTTCTCGGGCCTTGTGGCGGCTGGCGTCCATCCCAGCCCATTCCCCTATGCCCATGTGGCTACGTCAACCACACACAAAACTCTTCGTGGTCCGCGGGGAGGTCTGATATTGACCAATGATGCAGACATCGCAAAAAAAACCAATTCTGCCATCTTCCCTGGTCTCCAAGGGGGCCCACTCATGCATGTGATCGCAGCTAAGGCTGTTGCCTTCGGTGAGGCTTTGCAGCCAGAATTCAAGGTTTACGCCCAGCGTATTGTTGATAACGCACGGGTACTAGCTGCAAAATTGTCAGAGCGCGGATGCGATATCATCTCAGGGGGTACCGACACACACCTTATGCTGGTAGATCTTCGCCCAAAAGGCGTGACCGGCAAACTTGCGGAAGCTAGCCTCGAAAAAGCCGGGATCACTTGCAACAAAAATGGCATCCCGTTCGATCCGGAGAAACCCGCCGTGACGTCTGGTATTCGATTGGGTGCCCCAGCGTGCACCACCCGCGGGTTCGGCGTTGCCGAATTTAACTGTGTTGGTGAGCTCATTGCTGATGTTCTCGACGGGCTGGCCAAAAATCCCGAAGACAATGGCGAAATGGAACAGGCTGTTCGACAAAAAGTCGAGGCACTGTGTCAAAGTTTTCCTATATATGCAGAAACATAGACCCTTATCAAAGGTTCCCAACAAAGGGGAGGGCAAGACATGCGGTGCCCATTTTGCGGTCACGATGATACTCAAGTAAAAGACTCTAGGCCCACTGAGGACAATGCCGCAATTCGGAGGAGACGCTCCTGCCCTGAATGTGGTGCCCGCTGGACAACTTTCGAACGCGTTCAATTGCGCGAGCTAACGATCGTCAAAACATCGGGGGAAAAAGAGCCTTTTGAGCGAGAAAAACTTACACGATCACTCAAAATCGCGCTGCAGAAAAGGCCCGTAGAAGAGGACCAAATTGACCGCATTTGCAACAGCATTCAAAGGCGCTTGGAGAGTCTTGGAGAAAACGAGGTGCCCTCCAAGGTCATTGGGGAGATCGTGATGGATGTGCTAGCCGACCTGGATACGGTCGCATACGTGCGCTTTGCATCGGTTTACCGGAATTTCAGAGAAGCTAAAGATTTTGAGGCGTTCGTGGGCACCCTTGGAGGCCAAGAAGATCACTGAACAGGCTCTATTAAGGACCCACTTTGAGTACATGCAGACCGCTCTCTCTTTAGCGCAGAGGGGGCTCGGGAATACTTGGCCCAACCCCGCCGTCGGCTGCATAATCGTAAAAAATGATCGCATCGTGGGGCGCGGATGGACCCAACAGGGCGGACGCCCGCACGCTGAGACAGAAGCTCTGGGCCGCGCGGGGGAGCAAGCACAAGGCGCGGACGTTTATGTTACTCTTGAGCCATGCAGTCACCAAGGCCAAACGCCCCCCTGCGCGGAGGCACTAATCAACGCTGGTGTTAAACAGGTTTTTGTGGCCGTTATGGATCCTGACGCCAGAGTGTCGGGCGCCGGCATATCCAAACTGGAAGCCGCAGGAATTGATGTTACGGCAGGGCTCCTAGGGGAGGAAGCGATAAAAGCCAATGCTGGCTTTCTGAACCGGGTCAAAACAGGCCGACCTTATTTCACTCTGAAGACCGCGACGACGGCAGATGGCAAGATAGCCACTAAATCTCGGCTCAGCCAATGGATAACCGGCGATGAGGCCCGAAGATATGGACATTTATTGCGGACAATAAATGACGCAGTTCTAGTTGGCAGCGGGACCGTGTTGAAGGACGACCCAGAGCTCACCTGTCGCCTTCCAGGACTGTCATACGACCGGCGGCCACGTATTGTTATTGATGGCAGACTGCGCATACCACTCACGTCAAAGTTGGTACGCAGTGCAGCCCAAACACCACTGTGGATTGTTACGCTTAGTTCCCACTCCAAGGACCAAACGTCGCCTTATGAGGCTCATGGGACAACGGTCATTCGTGTCAAAGCCGATGAATCAGGCCATCCTGGGATACAGGAATGGACCGCAGAGCTAGGTCGTCGGGGGATAACGAGGATTCTGGTGGAGGGCGGTAGCGCCATGGCAGGAAGCCTTTTGGCGGCAAACTTGCTAGATCGGATCGCCTGGTTTAGGGCTCCTAAATTGATGGGTGATGACGGTATTGCCGCTATCTCCGCTCTTGGCACAGACAGGATTGAAGATCTACTTCAATTCCGAACCATTCTTTCCAAGCCCCTTGGTCAAGATCGTCTGGATATTCTTGAGAGAACGCGTTAAGTCACTTTTATGTTCACTGGTATAATCACAGATGTGGGATCTGTCCGGTCCGTCATTAAGACTGGCGACTGGCGGTTTGAATTCAACACGGCATATGAGACGGCGAAAATCGACCTCGGGGCCTCAATCGCCTGTTCCGGCTGTTGCCTTACCGTCGTCGACCGGGGCCCTGGTTGGTTTGCGGCCGAAGTCTCGGCTGAGACCATGTCCAAAACAATCTGCAGCACTTGGGAGGCGGGCTCTCTGGTGAATTTTGAACGCCCCCTGAAAGCGGGAGACGAACTTGGCGGGCACATCGTATCAGGTCATGTTGATGGTGTAGGCACTATTACATTGATTGAACCAGAGGGAGACTCTCTCCGATTTCAATTCAAGGCCCCGGAAGAATTAAGCCCCTTTATCGCCTCGAAAGGATCGATCGCCGTGAATGGCGTGTCTTTAACCGTTAATGAGGTCAGCGATGCCATTTTTGGGGTTAACATTATTCCGCACACCCGAGAGAATACAACATTTCGCTCATTCCAGGTCGGTGCCCTCGTAAATCTGGAAATTGACCTGCTTGCAAGATATGTTGCCCGCCTACTGGAGAAGGAATAGTCTGTTGGCCTCTAGTGAATACCTCTCGACTATTGATGACATCATCGAGGATGCCCGTAATGGGAGAATGTTTATCCTGGTTGATGACGAGGAAAGGGAAAATGAAGGTGATCTTGTAATTCCTGCTCAAATGGCCACACCTGACGCCATCAACTTCATGGCCACTAATGGTCGTGGCTTAATTTGCCTGGCGCTCACTCAAAACCGCATCAATCAGCTCAATCTTCATCCAATGAGTCAGACGAACACCAGTCGGCACGAAACGGCTTTCACGGCGTCGATAGAAGCAAAAGAAGGCGTCACCACAGGCATTTCAGCGTCTGACCGCGCCAGAACCATCGCCGTTGCAATCGATGCCACCAAAGGACCTGAGGACATTGGGTCTCCGGGCCATGTTTTTCCTCTGGCCAGCCGGGATGGTGGGGTTCTGGTGAGAGCCGGACATACGGAAGCCTCTGTTGATCTCGCCCGTTTATCTGGGCTCACGCCAGCGGGCGTCATTTGCGAAATTATGAATGATGACGGGACCATGGCAAGAATGCCCGATCTCGTTGACTTCGCTCAGAAACACGGGCTCAAAATAGCCACTATTGCCGATCTCATTGCATATCGCCTTAAATATGATCGTATCGTAAAAGCCGACGTTGAGACCGAACTTGAGACTATCGGCGGGGGCATCTTTCGTACAATTGTTTACCGAAACATCGTTGAAGGCACGGAACATTTAGCGCTTGTGAAGGGCAACGTTAATACAGACGATCCCGTTCTTGTTCGAATGCATGCCTTCAACATTTTTGATGATATCTACAGTGCGGAAAAAACTCTCGAACTTCATCGGGCCATGGACCTGATCGCCCAGGAAGGCCGGGGGGCAATTGTCATGATACGTAGCGGAAGTGAGACCGTCCTCTCGGCCCGTGTTCGACAGCACAGGGAAACCAAGGAGACATTCGAACCACAGCTGCGAGAATACGGTGTTGGTGCGCAAATTCTTAGCGACTTGGGTGTCCGGAAGATGGTTCTACTGTCAAACACGCACCGGTCAATTATTGGTTTGGAAGGCCATGATCTTGAAATTACGGAACAGCGGCCAATAACAATGTTAAAAGAACATGGGATCCCAGTGAGAGAGACTTTTTATGGCTAGAGCCAAGAAGAAAATTCTGATTGTGGAGGCTCGGTTTTACGATGAAATCGCCGACGCCCTGGCTGCTGGCGCCGTCGCAACACTCACAGCGGCACACTATAATCATGAGCGCCTCGCTGTTCCGGGGGTGTTTGAAATTCCTAACGCTCTAAGACTGGCATGGACCACGGGCGACTATGCGGGCAGTCTTGCCTTGGGCTGCGTGATACGAGGTGAAACGGATCACTATGAGCATATCTGCCGCGAGGTTAGCCGCAAGCTTATGGATCTTACGGTGGATTACGCGATGCCGCATGGCTTTGGAATTCTGACATGCGAGAGCAAGGATCAGGCCTGGGAACGGGCGGACACGGATCAGCGCAATCTTGGCGGCAGAACCGCCGATGCCTGTCTAAGAATGATCAATATCAAGTCTGGTTTCCCGAACTAGACAGTCCGAACATTTTGGGCAGTTTGATGAGCAAAACCAAATACAGCAAAGCAAGTCGAACAAGTGCAACGAGACTGGCCAGCGTTCAAAGTCTCTACGAAATCGAGATTAGCGGCAGCTCAGACGATACTGTTATGCTCGACTTTCTGCAGGAGCGCTGGGCGCGACTCGGGGACAACGGCAAGTTGACTGACCTTGATAAGGCAAAGTTTGCCGCTTTGCTGCGCGGTGTCAAAATTGAACGGCCACAATTGGATGAACTGATTGCCGGCGCGCTCGACAAGGGGCGCAGCATCGACCGATTGGATATTCTTCTTCAATCTATCCTCCGAGCTGGTGTCTTTGAGCTTTATCGTGAGAACACGGTCCCGGCGGCGGTTGTAATCAACGAATATGTTGATATCGCTCACGCCTTTTATGCCGAGGGAGAGCCCGCACTTGTCAATGCAGTGTTGGATAAGTTAGGAACTTTGCTTCGTCCAACCTAGGTACAGTCGGTGTAAATTTACCCGGAATCCTCGGGGATTTCTCTGGTATAAATCTAGGTGAATTAGCAGCGTGCAAAAATGAATGAATTTGAATTCATCGCCTCTCAATTAAAGCCCTTAGCTGGTTCCTTTGCGGGCGCCTTGAATCTTGAGGACGATGCGGCGATTTTGACGCCAGAAAAAGGCCAGGAATTCGTCGTCACAACGGACGCATTGACTGCTGGCATCCATTTTTTTGCGACAGATCCCCCCCGGCTCATCGCCCAGAAATGCCTGCGCGTCAATCTCTCCGACATCGCAGCGATGGGTGCCGCGCCATATTGTTATTCCCTGGCGCTCATGCTGCCCGAGCAGACCAGTCAGGGCTGGCTGTCTGAATTCTGTGACGGGCTCCGGGCAGATCAAAATGACCATAACGTTCACCTGTCGGGTGGCGACACAACATCAACAAACGGTCCGCTGAGTGTCGCCATTACAATGATTGGCACCGTCCCGGCTGGCAAAGCGGTAAAAAGATCAACCGCCCGAATCGGAGATGACATCTGGGTGACGGGGACCATCGGGGACGCAGCGATGGGGCTTCAGGCTCTAAAAGGTGCATTACCAACAATCGATGCCGCTGCCCGTCACGCCCTTGTCCGGCGATATCACGTTCCGCAGCCCCGAAACCGAATTGCCCCCACCTTGCGGCACGTCGCGACCTCGGCCATCGATATCTCTGACGGGTTGGCCGCCGATCTTGGCCATATTTGCACTGCATCAGGAGTCGGCGCACAGGTTTCGGCATCCAAAATCCCTGTTTCGGATCACGTGTTATCCCTGCTGAACACCAGCGCGATAACCTTTGAAACCATACTCAGCGGGGGCGACGATTATGAACTTATGTTCACGGCAAATCCTGATAAAGTTAAAAAAATCAATATTTTATCAAAAGATCTTAATTTAAAAATATCAAAGATTGGGCGACTGACAGCGGATCTGGAGGTTGGGTTTATCAATCAGGATGGCAGGATGCTGACGTTTAGCAGTAATGGATTCCGACATTTCTAGGCGCCTCTGTTTTCTCCACCTGGATCAGGTTTGGGTACACCCCAGCGGATATGGCCGCAACCATCCAGCCAAAACAGCATCGTCTCCATTTGCCCCCCAATTGTCATCATTTAGCTGAATAATCTCTCAAAATCTGATCGTGTAAAAGGGGAATGAGGATTGGTAAAGGCGGGACGGTTGCTTTGTGCTTTACCTTCTGGCATTTTCGCCCGTATTTCGCAGGGGCTGGGTCCGGCCATATTGGGGTCAGGGCCTCATTCCCAAACGCCAAAGATTTCAATCTCAAGGGGTTCATTAGAATGTCTACCGTTTCTATGT
>PBNV01000034.1 GCA_002723345.1 Rhodospirillaceae bacterium | reverse complement strand
TTGATGCGACGGCTCGTATCAGCGAAAACAGCCAGGGAGAGGTCGGACAACAACGCGGACAATCAAGTCCTGATGCGGGTCAAACCAGCGGGACCGGCAGTTATCGCGGTGCCCGAGGCTTGGATCCGAACCTTATCAAAGAGATCGAGATACAGTTTGGTTTTGATAAACCGCTACACGTCCGCTTTTGGGTCATGTTGAAGAATTTTCTCGTGTTTGATTTTGGAGAGAGCTTCTTTCAATCCAAGTCGGTAGTAGATTTGGTAATCGAAAAGCTGCCAGTCTCTATTTCACTTGGCCTTTGGACGACAGTGCTGGTCTATCTCATATTCATACCTCTAGGTATTGCCAAAGCAGTCCGAGATGGACAATCGTTTGATATTTGGACTAGTGCTGTGATTATTTTTGGCAACGCCATTCCGGGCTTCCTGTTTGCCATCCTGCTCGTTGTTTTATTCGCCGGCGGCAGCTTTTGGGATATTTTTCCGCTTCGGGGCATCGTCTCCCCGAACTGGGATGAGTTAAGCCTGTTTGGCAAAATTACCGATTATTTGTGGCATATGGTGTTACCCATTACCGCCTTAGTTATCGGGGGATTTGCGGCGCTTTCTATGCTAACCAAAAATTCATTCCTCGAGGAAATTAACAAACAATATGTCATGACCGCACGCGCCAAGGGGCTTGACGAGCGGCGCGTGCTATACGGTCATGTATTTCGGAATGCAATGATCATTGTCATCGCTGGCTTTCCGAGCGCCTTTATCAGCATTCTGTTCACAGGCTCCCTGCTAATCGAGATAATTTTCTCTCTGGACGGCCTTGGCTTACTGGGTTTTGAGGCTGTGATTAATCGTGATTACCCAATCGTATTTGCTACGCTCTATGTTTTCAGTCTCTTAGGTCTATTTATGAACATAGTAGGTGACCTCATGTATAACATTGTCGACCCCCGAATAGACTTTGAGAGCCGGGAGGTCTAAATGAATAATGTTCGGGCTATTGACCTGCGCCTTACTCCCATCAACAGGCGCCGGCTAGATAACTTTAAGGCCAACCGACGTGGCTATTGGTCCCTCTGGATTTTCCTTGTTATTTTCATTTTGTCGATATTCGCCGAGTTTATTGCCAACGATAAGCCGCTATTGATCAGGTATGATGGTCATTATTTTACGCCCGTCTTTGTCAGTTATCCGGAAACCGTCTTTGGCGGTGATTTTGAAACCGAGGCTGAGTATGGAGACCCTGAAGTACAGGAACTGATTAGAGAGAAGGGCTGGATGCTATGGCCGCCCATCCGGTACAGCTATGACACTATCGTCTTTGACCTGCCCACGCCTGCGCCATCTCCGCCGACGCTCCAAAACTGGCTCGGTACAGATGATCAAGGCCGGGATGTGGTGGCCAGGCTAATCTACGGATTTCGCATCTCTGTGGTGTTTGGCATCGTGCTAACCGTTTTTAGCACGGTCATTGGGATTTCCGCGGGTGCTTGGCAAGGGTACTTCGGCGGCAAAGTGGATCTGTTTTTCCAGCGTTTCATGGAAATATGGAGTGGCCTTCCACTGCTCTTCATGCTCATCATTCTCTCAAGTTTCTTTATTCCAGGCTTTTTTACACTACTATTTATTATGTTGCTGTTCAGTTGGATGGGGCTCGTGGGGGTGGTCAGGGCCGAATTTTTGCGCGGGCGAAATTTCACCTATATTTTAGCAGCCCGGGCGCTTGGAGTTTCCAATCGCACCATTATGTTCAAACATCTATTACCCAATGCCATGGTGGCAACCATTACCTTTTTGCCCTTTAACCTATCCGGAGCCATCGTGGTTTTAACGTCTTTGGATTTTATTGGATTTGGTTTGCCGCCCGGCTCCGCTTCGCTGGGTGAGCTCTTGAACCAGGGTAAGGCAAACCTGCAGGCGCCGTGGCTCGGCATCTCAACCTTTGTTCTCATGTCTGTCATGTTGTCGCTGCTGGTTTTTATCGGCGAGGCCGCGCGCGATGCCCTCGACCCCCGGAAGACTTTCCGAACCTAATCATGGCCAAACTTCTCTCCATTACAGATTTATCGGTCAGCTTTAGCCACGGGACAAGCGAAGTGAAGGCTGTCAAGAACATCTCTCTGGATATCGAAAAAGGTCAGACGGTGGCACTGGTAGGTGAGTCCGGCTCCGGTAAATCGGTCTCTGCTCTCTCTGTTATGCGATTGTTGCCCTATCCCTTGGCGCATCATCCCAGCGGCAGCATCATGTTTGACGGCGTCGAAATCATGGATGCCAGCGAGACCAAAATGCGCGACTTGCGGGGTAACCGTATCTCCATGATCTTTCAGGAACCGCTCAACTCCCTGAACCCACTGCATAGCTTGAAAAAACAAATTTCCGAGGTATTGCATCTCCACAAACGCCTGAGCCCGTGGGATGCGCACGCGCGGGTAGAGGAATTGCTGGACCTAGTCGGGATGCCTGATGCCAAACAACGGCTTCAGGCCCTGCCCTATCAATTTTCAGGCGGTCAGCAACAGCGGATCATGATTGCGATGGCTATTGCCAATGAACCCCAACTTCTGATCGCCGATGAGCCCACCACCGCCCTTGATGTTACCGTGCAGGCTCAGGTGCTGAAGCTTTTGAAAGAACTTACCGCAAAATTAGACATGGGGCTTTTGCTAATAACTCATGATCTCGGGATCGTCCGCCGCATGGCCGATCATGTGTATGTCATGAGAGACGGTAACGTTGTAGAAGAAAATGAAACCGCGGCGCTCTTTGCTGCACCCGGGCATCCCTACACCCAGCATCTGCTTGCGGCGGAGCCCTCGGGCGGGCCGTATGCTGTTCCTGCAGATGCCAAAGAGGTGCTTACCGGAGACGACATCAAAGTATGGTTTCCCATCAAGAAAGGCATCATCCGCCGCACCGTGGGTCACATCAAGGCAGTTGACGGCATTACTCTTAAAATGCGGGAAGGCCATACGCTTGGTGTTGTAGGAGAGTCGGGATCCGGTAAATCCACCTTGGGACGGGCGCTTTTGCGCCTGGAGACGAGCACTGGCGATATTAGGTTCCAGGGCTGCAACCTTCAAAAACTTGGCTGGAAGGACATGCGGCCGTTGCGCCGAGAGATGCAAATCGTTTTTCAGGATCCCTTTAGCTCCATGAGTCCGCGTCTCTCTGTATTCCAAATCATCGAAGAAGGCCTCATCGTTCACGGCTTGGGGCAAAACCATGATGAACGGCGGGCTTTGGTGGTGAGGGCTCTTGAGGAAGTTGGGTTAGATCCCGTTTACATGGATCGCTACCCACACGAATTTTCTGGTGGCCAGCGTCAGCGTATTTGTGTCGCCCGAGCGCTAGTACTGAAACCTAAAATGATGGTGCTGGACGAACCGACGTCTGCGCTCGACATGTCTGTACAGGCGCAGATGGTTGATCTCCTCCGTGGCCTGCAAAAGAGACATAAGCTGGCCTATCTCTTTATCAGCCACGATCTTAAAGTTGTGCGCGCGTTGGCCCATGACCTACTTGTGATCCGCAATGGAGTTGTCGTGGAGCATGGATCTGCGGGTGACGTTTTTAGAAATCCTAAAGAAGCTTATACTCAAGCTCTGATGAAAGCAGCGTTAAATATCGAGACGTACGAACCAGATGCGCTGGCACAGTAGCCTTTAAAGGGGCCAGATTTCAGGAAATTTATAGGCAATGGAGAGTAAAAAGGCGCCCAATATAACCCGGTAGATCACAAAGGGGGTAAAGCTTGCCCGTTTAAGCCAAACCATTAAAAATGCGATGGCCACCAAGGCAAAACCGAAGGACATGGCCCCTGCTGTTAGCGCGTCTCTCAATAATACGTCGTTGCCGCTTTTGTAAAGTTCTAGGCCCTTGAGGACCCCCGCCGCGGCGATTACCGGTATGGATAAAAGGAGTGAGAAACGCGCTGCATCTTGACGTTCTACTCCCTGGAAGCGGGCCGCTGTCATGGTAATGCCGGCCCTGCTGGTCCCCGGAATGAGCGCTAAAATTTGAGATAAGCCAATTACAAAAGCACCCAAAAACGTTATATGGTCCACGCTCCGGATCGTCATGTTGAGTTTATCCGCGAGGAAGAGAAGAATACCAAAGCCGAGAGTAGTCCAGCCGATGACCTCCACGGAACGGAAGGCATTCTCAAAATAGGTGTTCATCAGATACCCTGCGATAACGACCGGAAGCGTGGCAATAACAAGTTTCCATACCAGCCAGAACTCCGGATCCAGGCGCCGACGGGTCGAGATTTGTTTAAAGCTTCGGAACATTGCCCCCGTCATCGCAGCAATATCCTGATAGAAATATAACATGACAGCCAGCAGCGTGCCGACATGCACAGCCACGTCCATAAGCAACCCTTGATCGGGCCAGTTCGTAAATTGGGGCACCATAACCAAGTGCCCTGAGGATGAAACAGGGAGGAACTCTGTGATCCCTTGAACGGCGGCTAGAACAAATAGTTGAAAAAGAGGCACAAAATTTTCCTTCGAGGGGTGCCGGTAATAATCAACCGGTTAATTCTCACCACATTTGCTCGGCTTTGCTAAGAAATGTTTAAAAATTTGAAATTGCTCATGGCCGGATGTGAATTTCATATTTGTTTCTGGGTAGTAAATTCCCGTATAACGTGGCCAAATGCGCACTCTTTATCACATCTGGCTCAATCCATTCTCCCGCAAAGTTCGCATCATGCTTGCGGAGAAGAAACTTGACTTCGCCATGGAAGTTGAACCGGTCTGGGAGCGTCGAACGGAATTTCTGGCGCTAAACCCGGCCGGCGAAGTGCCGGTGCTTGTGGAACCAGATAATACAGTACTTTCTGACTCTTCGGCGATTTGCGAATATCTCGAAGAACAGTCTCCAGAGCCCAACTTGATGGGTGGAAAACCGTATGAAAAGGCCGAGGTACGGCGTCTGGTCGCTTGGTTTGACCGAAAATTCCATCAGGAAGTCACGGACAGGCTAGTGAATGAAAAAGTAATGAAACGGTTCTTAGGTCTCGGAGAGCCGAACTCCCAAATTATCAGGGCCGCTCAGCAAAATATTCATACTCACCTTGACTATATTACTTTTCTCACAGACCGACGTCATTGGCTCGCGGGCGAGGTGATGACCCTGGCTGATATCGCAGCGGCGGCACATCTATCGGCGTTAGATTATCTCGGTGACGTGCCGTGGAGCGAGCACAAATCCGCCAAACATTGGTATGCCCGCATAAAGTCACGCCCGAGTCTGCGGCCCATTCTCTCCGATGCTATTCCTGGACTGCCAGCACCTAAACATTATTCCAATTTGGATTTCTAAATTACTGACTGCCGCCGTCCATTTTTTCAAGATTTGTCCGGGCGGATTTTGCCGCATCAGAGGCTGGCGCAAATCTTATTACTCGGAGCCAATCCGAGCGCGCACCACTATCATTTTTTTGCAACCGTCTGAGGATGCCGCGCTCAAGAAGGCCCTCAGGATGTGATTTCTCAAGAGTAAGGGCTTTCTCGATATCTTGCATGGCCTCAATATCGTTCCCCATTTGACGATGGGCGCTTGCCCGGAACACCCATGCATCGGGCAGCGATGGATCAAGTGCCAGGGCCGCATCTAAATCCCGGATCGCGCTGCCAAGGGCCTGCTGCGCCGCCGCAGATTGCGCACGATCAATGCGAAAGTTAGGGTTGGTCTCATCCAGTTTGATGGCGGCTGACAAGACGGCACTCGCGAGTTTTGGTTTGCCTGCCAGTAGCCACGCTTGACCAGCCTGGCCTAAAATCTGGGCCTTAAACGGTTCCGGTGCACGCACGATGTCGGCCAGGGACTCGAGCCGTTTGGCCGCGTCAGGGTATTGTTTAAGTCCGATCAACGAAACAGCAGCACAATGCCGAGCGGCATCCCCGCCGCCTAGTCCAAGCCAGGCGCTGGCTTTTTTAAATGCTTCCTCCGGATCGGCTCGAGCAAGGCTCATACAGTTGGCATATTCGGACTGCGGGTCGGTTTCTTGGGTATTACTCGGTCCGGCCAAGAGTAGTCCCCCGGCGACAAGGCTGAGAAGTACGAGAATGTCTGTGGGTTGGTTCAACGTGATTGACCTGTGAAAAAGGTATCGTGTGCATCGAGCTCTAGAAAATTCTATAACATCTGGCAAGATTTAGCGCTGAAAAAACAGTAGTAATATATCGATTAGAAAATGATGACTGGACACTTACTCTGTTTCGGATATGGCTTTTCTGCCCGCCATTTGGTGCCATTGCTCCTGACCGAGGGATGGACAGTCAGTGCTACGACCCGGTCGAGTACTGTTCCCAAGCGCGACGGGATTAATTTTATTCAGTTCGATGCGGTTTTGGACAGCCACCTCTCTGAAGCGAGCCATGTTCTTCTGTCGGCTCCACCAGGAGAGAGCGGAGATCCTGTTCTGCATCAATATCACCATCTCGTATCCCGGGCGTCACATCTAAAATGGATTGGGTATCTATCTACGACCGGCGTATATGGAGATACTGCAGGGTCGTGGGTGAATGAGGCATCTCCTCTCAATCCGACAAATCGCCGATCCATCTCTCGCGCCGCGGCGGAGGAAAGTTGGGTTGATCTTCATCGTAATCATGATTTACCCATCCATGTTTTCCGGCTGGCCGGCATTTATGGATCTGGGCGAAGTTCGCTGGATCAAATCAGGGCTGGTCGCGCTCAAAGAGTCGATAAACCTGGCCATAAATTTTCACGCATCCATGCCGCGGATATTGCTACCGTGCTCAGGGCGTCAATCAATGCGCCTAATCCGGGTCAATTTTACAATGTATGCGATGATGAGCCCGCCCCCCAGGCAGATGTGGTGGCCTATGCCTGTGATCTCCTGGGTGCCCCGGTACCAGCCCTGGTCGGATTCGATAAGGCCGCGGAAACCATGTCGCCCATAGCCAGGAGCTTCTGGAAAGATAACCGTCTAGTAGATAATTCCAGGATCAAAGATGAGCTTAACGTTGATCTCGCATATCCCAACTACCGTGCAGGCTTATCGGCGATATATAGCGCTGAAAATAACTAGGTCGACAAAAGGCTGGCAGCGGTTTTCTGTAATTTCTTCAAGTCTTGATCTCTGCTGAGCCTATGATCCCCGCCTTTGATAAGTGTGACGTCGACATCATCTGACCGCAGTCTCTCCTGTAGCGTCAGTGACCGTTGCCATGGCACAGATGAGTCTTCCAGGCCGTGGAGTAATCGAACCGGGCAATCGAGCGCAATCTCCGTTCTCATCACGACGTGATTTGTGCCATCATCCAAGAGTGCTTTGGTGATTGTGTAGGGGTCCCCGTACTCGCTGGGGATAGTAATGCTGCCGTTGCTTCCGATTGTTTGGAGTTGCTCCTCCGTTAGCGATTGGGCCAAAAGGTCTTCGGTGAAATCGGGTGCCGCCGCGACGCCCAAAAGGCCAGCGATCCGATGAGGTCGCGCGAGGGCGGTTAATAGCATAATCCAGCCACCCATGCTAGAGCCCACGATGACCTGAGGTCCCTCGGTCAGGGAGTCAACGGCCGCCAGAGCATCCTCGGCCCAAAGACCGATCGTGCCATTGGCGAAGTTACCCGAAGAAGCACCATGCCCCCGATAATCAAATCGAAGAAAGGCATGCCCCCGGTCCCGGCAAAGCTCTTCGAGCGCGAGCGCTTTGCTACCGGTCATGTCTGACATAAAGCCAGTCATGAAGACAATGCCGGGTGATTTTCCCGCTAACATGTGGTAGGCAATGGATGAGCCAGTCTCTCGTGTTAATATCTTAGGTTCGGCGACATTTTTTTCAGGCATGGCAGACCTTTGTAGATATGATTCAGAATAGATCAGAAAGAAGTAAAGATAATAACATTGGCGAGGCGTCGGATAAATCTGCTTCAATCACGAGTAACACTCGGCCCCCAACGGTCTTACAAGTTTTGCCTGAACTTGTTACAGGCGGGGTGGAGCGGGGCACCGTTGATATCGCAGGTGCTATTGTGGAAGGCGGAGGGAGGGCGATCGTGGTTTCCGCCGGCGGTCCCATGGCCCACGAACTTGCCCGGTCCGGTGCCGAACATGTGACGCTGCCGGTCCACTCCAAAAACCCTTTTGTGATCCAGAAAAATATTCACAGATTAGCCGATCTCGCGGTCGCCGAAAATGTAGATATTATCCATGCCCGTTCGCGGGCATCGGCCTGGAGCGCCATGTACGCTGCAAAAAAAACTGGAAAAAATTTCATCACAACTTTCCATGGCACCTATGGTCATGCCAACAGCTTAAAACGCGCCTATAACTCGGTCATGACCAAGGGTACTCTTGTAATCGCCATATCAAATTTTATCGCGGGTCATATTCGCCAGGTCTACGGCGTGCCCGCTGCCAACATTAGGGTTATTCCGAGGGGCGTCGACTTATCCCGATTTAATCCCGAATTTGTGAGCCGGGAACGGATAATCAGCCTGGCCAGAAAATGGCGCCTTCCGGATGGGGTGCCTGTTATTATGTTGCCGGGCCGCCTCACACGATGGAAAGGGCAGTCGATCTTCATTGAGGCCATCAAAGAGTTGGGGCGGAAGGATGTCCAGTGCCTCATAATGGGATCCGATCAGGGCCGCCATTCGTACCGTCGCGAATTGGAGCGTTTTATCGAAAGTCAGGGAATGACTGGCAATGTTCATGTTATTGGTCATTTTGACGACATGCCGGCGGCCTATATGCTGGCGGATATCGTGGTGTCGGCCTCCCTGGAACCAGAAGCCTTCGGGCGGGTAGCGGCGGAGGCACAGGCAATGGGTCGGCAAGTCATTGCGTCAGATCATGGTGGCGCCCGTGAGACAGTTACTCAAGGGGAAACAGGCTGGCTCACTCCGCCCGGCGACGCCAAAGCTCTTGCCAAGACTATCGATGCGGTCCTAGCAAAGAGCGAGGTCGATCGTAAAAAAATATCTGAGCGCGCGAAATCCAATATCCAGGACAATTTCTCCAACGAAAGCATGTGCGAACGGACGCTCGATGTCTACAATGATGTGTTGTCTTTGAAGCCGAGTGCTGTCGGCAAGCCCCTTACACCAGGTTCGTCGTGAGCGAAAATATTCTTGTTATAAAGCTTGGTGCTTTGGGAGATTTTATTCAAGCGGCAGCTTCTTTCGCCGCCATACGGACCCATCATCATCGATCACGGATAACTCTTTTGACGACCGCGCCGTTTGCGGAATTCGCTGTGAAATCGCCATGGTTTGATGATGTCTGGGTGGATCACCGGCCAAAATCTTACGACCTTGCCGGCTGGCTCGGGCTGCGATCACGACTGAGAGGAGGTGAATTCACCCGTGTTTATGATCTCCAAACCTCCAGACGGACGGGCCGTTATTTTAGGCTTTTTTGGCCCGGTCCGCCGCCCGATTGGTCGGGTATTGCGCGGGGCTGTACCCTGCCGCATGACAACCCAATGCGCAATTTCATGCATACGGTCGAGCGCCAGGCGGAGCAGCTTGTGATGGCGGGTCTTCCGGCCCCGTCTGCCCCAGACTTTTCATGGGTCCGAGGTGATATCTCCCGCTTTAATTTTCAAGAGCGTTTTGTGATTCTGGTGCCCGGCGGCGCACCACATCGGCATGCCAAACGCTGGCCCGTTAGATCCTATCGTGCCTTGGCGATGGAATTGGCAACGACGGGTCTCCAGCCCGTGGTTGTGGGATCAGCGAGAGAACTCTCTTTAGGTGAAGAAGTGCTGGCAGGATGTGAAATTGGCCATAATCTCGCCGGTCAAACAAACCTTGAGGACCTCTTTCTCCTTGCCAGAGATGCTCACAGTGTGGTCGGCAACGATACTGGTCCAATGCATATATTTGCAACACAGGGGTGCCGAACCCTTGTTCTTTATTCTGGTGTCTCGGATCCTGCGTTGTGTGCCCAGCGGGGTGACACCGTGACGATACTCCGCCGGGAACATCTTCAAGATCTGACTGCGACGGACGTCGCGATGGCGTTGTCCATTGTTAATTCAGGGGCGTCATCTTGACAGGAAGAGGGAATTTGCGGATATAAGCATCCCAGGAGATTGTAATCATTCAAAATTGTTTAACTACGTCGACTACGACCACCGCTCTAATTGTTGTCCAGGGTGGGCCGTGACACTTGTGCGCAGAACGCTCCATTGTCCACCCTCTCAGGTCTCCCGGGAGGGTTTTTTTAATTGAGGAAGAAGTGAGATTGAGATGAGTGATGGTGTGAAATTGACCTTACCAGATGGCAGTGTTCGGGAATTTCCTGGACCGGTGACGGGTTTCGACGTGGCAGCTGAAATTGGTTCGGGGCTTGCGAAAGCAGCACTGGCCATTCGGTTAGATGGTGAAATGCGAGATCTTGCCACTGAAATTACGCAAGATGGCGAACTCTCTGTTGTAACGGCGAAAGACGAGGATGCGCTTGAGCTGATCCGCCACGACGCAGCGCATATTTTGGCCCAGTCAGTGCAGGAACTTTTTCCGGGGACTCAGGTTACCATCGGCCCGGCCATAGAAAACGGTTTTTACTATGATTTTGCTCGGGAAGAACCATTTTCCACTGAGGATTTTGAGGCGATTGAAAAACGAATGGCGGATATCATAGACCAGGACTTGAAGATCGAGCGTCAAGTTTGGGACCGCAATGAGGCTATAGACTATTTTAAATCCATCGGTGAAGCGTACAAGGCGGAAATAATTCAGGACTTGCCGGAAAACGAAACTATCACCATCTATCGCCAAGGAGAGTGGTTGGACCTCTGCAGGGGGCCGCATCTGCCATCTACTGGGAAGCTACCCAAGGCTTTCAAGATGATGAAGCTCGCCGGCGCTTATTGGCGGGGCGATTCTAACAATGTGATGCTTCAGCGCATGTACGGCACCGCATGGCCTGATAAAAAACAGCTCAATTCCTACCTTCATCAGATGGCTGAAGCAGAAAAACGCGATCACCGGCGTCTAGGCCGAGAAATGAATTTATTTCATTTCCAAGAGGAGGCTCCCGGTGCGGTTTTCTGGCATCCCAATGGCTGGACGCTGTTCAGCAAATTAATCGATTATATGCGTATGCGCCAAGATGATGCGGGATATGTAGAAATTTCTACTCCCACAGTGATGGATCGGTCGCTGTGGGAAAAGTCTGGTCACTGGGAAAAATTTGGCGAAAACATGTTCCTGACACAGACTGAAGATGACCGAGTATTTGCCTTAAAGCCGATGAACTGTCCCGGCGGCATCCAAGTTTACAAACAAGGTATTACATCTTACCGGGACCTACCCAGGCGTATTGCTGAATTTGGCAAGGTGAACCGCTATGAGCCATCTGGAGCGTTACATGGATTGATGCGCGTTCGCGAGTTTACTCAGGATGACGCCCATATCTTCTGTACGCCCGAACAGATGGAGGAGGAATGTCGTATCGTCGTTGAGTTGATTATGGATATTTACAAAGATTTTGGTTTTGAAGACATACGCATTAAATTCTCTGACCGACCAGAAAACCGAATTGGTTCAGACGAAGTATGGGACCTCCTCGAATCCAGCCTCAAGGGGGCGTTGGAACGCATGGGGTATGAGGATTACAGCTATAACCCTGGCGAAGGCGCATTCTACGGACCGAAACTGGAATTTGTGCTTCGCGATGCCATCGGCCGAGAATGGCAATGTGGAACTCTGCAGGTAGACATGAATCTGCCGGAACGTCTTGATGTCAATTACATAGACGAAGAGGGCGAAAAAAAGCGACCAGTAATGTTGCATCGTGCCCTATTCGGTTCGTTAGAGCGTTTCGCTGGTATATTAATTGAGAACTATGCCGGTAGATTGCCGCTATGGCTGTCACCAGTTCAAGCTGTTGTCACTAATATTACCAATGAGACAGACGAATACGCTCGCAGTGTACTGGCCGCCCTAAAGGCGGAAGGTCTTAGAGCAGAGCTCGATTTGCGCAACGAAAAGATCAACTACAAGATCCGCGAACATTCGGTGGGTAAAGTACCGGTGATCCTCGTGGTGGGAGCAAGAGAAGCTGCCGAGGGCACCGTGGCTATGCGCCGGCTGGGGGGTAAGAATCAAGAAATAGTTGCGCTCTCAGAGGCAGTTGCTACACTGACTCGTGAGTCTGCTATGCCCGGTCGTCTGTCCAATTTTTAACGGAATGCTTGCCGATCGGCTGGTAATTAACAGGAGGAAGACCTTCATCTCCATAGAGGAAGTCAAATTGGTGCGATACGTCCTGCCCAAGCCTCAATGGAGAAGAGGGCTGGAAAAAGGAGAGAATTAGATCGCACGTCCCCCTTTTAACGCTAAGCCCGAGAAAGACGGGCCGGCGGTGAACAATGATATTGCCTCATCAACAGTCCGGCTAATTGATGCCGTTGGTGAGAATGTCGGTGTTACAGACACTGAGGAAGCCATCCAACAAGCGATAGATGCGGGCCTTGATCTAGTCGAGATTTCCCCCAATGCGGATCCGCCTGTTGCCAAAATCATGGATTATGGCAAATTTAAATATGAAGCCCAGAAGAAGAAAAGTGAAGCTCGCAAGAAGCAGAGCGTTATAACGGTGAAGGAGATTAAGATTCGGCCAGGTATTGAAGAACATGACTATCAGGTCAAATTACGCGCTATGAACAAGTTCTTTGGCGAGGGGGATAAAGTCAAGGTTACGCTCCGTTTCCGCGGCCGAGAGATGGCTCACCAGGAATTAGGTGCTAAAATCCTGGATCGGGTCAAAGAGGATTTAGTCGATATTGCGAAAGTCGAACAATTCCCAAAGATGGAAGGCCGCCAAATGACCATGGTATTCGCCCCGAGATAATCTCAAGCACCTAACAGTCTTATCCTGCGCAAAAAAGCAGTGTGGTTGCGATTTTTTTTGAATACGCGCCGCCAAGCGGTATGGGGAGAGCGATCACCGAATCTTTGCTGGCCGTGGGCAATAAAAATGCCTGGTTACATTGCAACTCTAAATCTCTTGCCTTAATGTCGCTAAACACTTAAATAACCCGGTTTGAAAGTGCGTTTTGGCAGGGTAAGGCTCTCGTAGCTATGACCCGGGGCAGCCTTACGCTCAAAAATTACGGTCCGCCGTTATTCTGGTGGAGCAAACAAAATAAGAGGAACATTCAATGCCCAAAATGAAAACCAAGTCCAGCGCAAAAAAGCGTTTTAGGACGACGGCAGCCGGCAAAGTACGTGGCTCCTTTGCATTTAAACAGCATAATCTCCGTAAGCGATCTCAAAAGATGAAGCGCCAGGCGCGTGGTACCCGGATTTTCAGCGAGGCTGACTCCCGGATTATCAAATCTTATATGCCCTACAGCCGGAGTAAATAGCTATGTCTCGAGCACAAGGAAAAGTCGCTAGCCGGATGCGGCGAAAAAAAATAATTGCCCGGGCGAAGGGTTTCCAGGGCCGGAGTAAGAACAATTTCCGTCTGGCAAAACAACGTTCTGAGAAGGCGCTGCAGTACGCGTACCGTGACCGGCGAGCGCGCAAGCGTAACTTCCGGGCCCTTTGGATCCAGCGGATAAACGCGGGCGCGCGAGAAAACGGCCTCACCTATTCGCAGTTTATAAATGGTCTGAACAAAGCCGGTATCGAGCTCGACCGTAAAGTGCTAGCGGACTTGGCGGTTCGCGAACCCGATTCGTTTAAAAGCTTGGTGGAACAAGCCCAGGCCGCCCTCGCTCAATAATCCGGATCAGCATCAGATCGGAATTTGAAAATGGGGGCAGCCCGAGCGGCGGCCCCCTTTCCATATGTGACGGAAGATGACCATGGAAAATATTGACGCCCTCAAAGATGAAGTTGCCGGAGCTATCGACGGCGCTGCAGACCTTAATGCATTGGAGAATATCCGCATAGCCGAGCTTGGTAAAAGTGGCCGCATCACCAGCCTGATGAAATCCTTGGGTCAGATGGCACCAGAAGAGCGAAAAGAGGCCGGCCAGCGTTTTAATGCCCTTAAGAACACCGTGGCGAAGCTTATTGACGCCCGCAAGATAGTTCTGGAGGAAGCAGGCATTGACGCGCGGCTAATCGAGGAGAAAATAGATGTTACACTGCCAGCCCGACCTGAAATCCAGGGGGCCATTCACCCTATCAGCCAGACTATCGATGAGGTCATTTCAATTTTCGGGGAAATGGGCTTTAGGGTCGCCGAAGGTCCAGATATTGAGGAGGATTGGTACAACTTCACTGCCCTCAACATCCCACTCGATCACCCTGCCCGGCAGGAACACGACACTTTTTACCTGAACGCGGAAAAAGATGGTCAACGCATGGTGCTCCGCACCCACACGAGCCCGGTCCAAATTCGGACAATGCAGGTGCAAGAGCCGCCCATCCGTATCATCGTGCCTGGCCGAACCTACCGATGTGATCACGACGCTACCCATTCCCCCATGTTCCATCAAGTAGAGGGTCTCGTTATAGACAAATCCACCCATATGGGACACTTGAAAGGTTGTTTGATTGAATTCTGCCGAGCCTTTTTTGGCGTTGATGATTTGCGTGTTCGTTTTCGGCCAAGCTACTTCCCGTTCACAGAGCCCTCTGCGGAAGTAGATATTGGCTGTTCGTTCGAGGGTGGTACCCTGAAGATCGGCCATGGAGACGATTGGCTTGAGATTTTGGGGTCCGGGATGGTGAACCCCAAAGTATTGGAGAACTGCGGCCTTGACCCTACCGTTTACCAAGGATTTGCCTTTGGTGTGGGTATCGAGCGCATAGCTATGTTAAAATATGGAATTCCAGATCTACGGACTTTCTACGACTCTGATCTCCGCTGGTTGCGCCACTACGGGTTTCAATCTCTGGATGTGCCGTCCATGGTGGGCCGGTCGAGCCTGGGAGGTGCGTCATGAAATTTACCCTGAGTTGGCTTAAAGAAGAGCTAGAGACCGACGCGACAGCGACAGAGATCACGGATGCCCTGACCATGGCCGGCCTTGAACTGGAGAGCCTGGACGATCCGTCGGAAGGTTTGAAAGACTTTGTGGTCGCCCATGTGGAAAAAGCGGAAAAGCATCCTGACGCCGACCGCCTCAAAGTGTGTACAGTAAATAATGGCACTGGGACGTTCGAGGTGGTCTGCGGTGCCCCCAACGCACGCACTGGCATGAAAGGTATTTTCGCTAGCGAAGGGATGTATATCCCAGGTATTGACGTGACACTCAAGAAATCGAAGATCCGAGGTGTGACCTCTAACGGCATGCTGTTGAGCGAGCGGGAAATGGGCCTTTCCGATGACCATGAGGGCATCGTGGACTTGCCGGATGATGCCGTTATAGGGACGCCCGCCCCAGAGGCCCTAGGACTTAATGATCCGGTGATAGATATCGGCGTTACGCCCAATCGCGGCGATTGTCTCGGCGTGCGCGGAGTTGCCCGTGACCTGGCAGCAGCGGGTGTCGGCACCCTAAAACCCCTCGAAATCAAGCCCGTAAGGGGCACGTTTGCCAGTCCCATAAAGGTTCATATCGACCTTGATGGAGAAACCCGGACTGCGTGCCCGTATTTTGTCGGCCGTTATATCAAAGGCGTAAAGAATGGTGAGAGCCCGCAATGGTTGAAGGTCAAATTGGCTGCCATCGGCCTCCGGCCGATCTCAGCTCTGGTAGACATCACAAATTTATTTACCATGTCGTATGGTCGACCATTACATGTGTTTGATGCCGACAAAGTTCAGGGTGATATCCATGTGCGACTCTCCCGGAATGGCGAAACCTTTCGCGCCCTGGATGGCAAAGATTATGAGCTTGATGATGCCATTACTGTCGTTGCCGATGATAAAGTGGCGGAAGCACTCGGAGGCGTAATGGGTGGGGAGCGGTCTGGCTGTACCGAAGAAACCGTGAATGTGTTTTTGGAGTCTGCGTATTTTGATCCGGTGCGCACAGCTATGACGGGTCGGAAGCTGAACCTCCAGTCCGATGCCCGTTTCCGTTTTGAACGCGGCATCGACCATGATTTTGTGTTACCTGGCGCGGAGCTTGCCACCAATTTGATCCTGGAACTGTGTGGTGGGGAGGCGAGCGAACTGATCGTTGCAGGTGAAAAACCGGATGTGGCACGTGTCTATTCCCTTCGAGAAACGCGCGTTAAGCATTTGGGTGGCGTGGATGTCTCCGTGGAAGAGACGGAGCGGATTCTGGGAGTGCTTGGTTTTGAACTTACCAAAACTGCGGATGGCTGGGACTGCGTCGTTCCTCCCTGGCGTCACGATGTGTTAGGAGAAGCTGATCTGGTGGAGGAGGTGCTGCGCATCCATGGGTTCGATAAAATTCCCTCGGTGCCCTTGAATTTAGAGACCCCACTACCTGTCGGGGCGGTTAATCAGATCCAGGAGCGCCGGGCCCAGGCGCGGCGAGTGCTGGCTTCCCGGGGCATGACCGAGGCCGTAACGTTTTCTTTTCTGCCGGGCCGCGAGGCCGCACTTTTCGGCGGCGCACCGGAGTCTATCCGTTTGGTTAACCCTATCAGCTCAGACCTTGATGTCATGCGGCCGTCTTTACTACCAAACCTGATCCGGGCCATTGCCCGGAATGCGGATAGGGGGATCGGCAACGGCGCTCTGTTCGAGGTTGGCCCTCAGTTTGCCGGAGAGAAACCGGAAGACCAGAGCATTTCTGCCTCTGGTTTGCGGGCGGGCCAAAGTGGCCCTCGCGATTGGTCGGAAACACCGAGGGACGTGGATGTGTTTGATGTCAAAGCCGATATTCTTGATCTCCTGGCGAGGTTGGGTGGTCCTGCTAGTGGCGCGCAATTGTTGGCAGAAGCACCTGCCTGGTATCACCCGGGCCGTTCGGGCACATATCAATTAGGCCCCAAATCCGTGCTCGCCCATTTCGGTGAAGTGCATCCCCTTGTACTGAAGAAAATGGACATTGACGCCCGATTGGTAGCGTTTGAGATTTTTTTAGACGCGATCCCGCTGCCGAAAACTGGCAAGGGCTCGGCCCGGCCGAAACTTGACCTCTCCCCCTTTCAAACGGTTGAACGTGACTTTGCCTTTGTGCTCGACGCTAATGTTAGCGCTGACGCTGTCGTAAGGGCGGCCAAGATGGCGGATAAAGACCTCGTGACAGACGTCCGGGTGTTTGATCTATTCGCTGGAGGTGCCATCGGCGAGGGTCAAAAATCCCTTGCCATTTCAGTTGTTTTACAACCAATTGACGCGACACTCACGGAGGCGGACATCGAAACTGTTTCCGATAAAATCGTCGCCAATGTGGCTAAGCAGACAAAGGGAGTGCTCAGGGGTTAACCGATAGAAGAGAGACCTGCCCAGCGCCGATTCCTGGCGACTGCTGTCAAGGCTACTAAAGCTAGTTACAAAATGTTATCTCGTGAGGTCCAGCACGACTTTGCCACGTGTGCGGCCACCTTCCACATGGCGATGTGCCTGAGCAATATCTGCCAATGAATATACGGTGTCTAGGTGCACCTTGAGGGCCCCAGACTCCATTAGACCAGCAATTTCCTGCATTTGAGCCCCATTTGGGCGCACCGTCACAAACTTGCCGGTTATCTTGTGGTCTTCAAGCTCCTCAGGTGAGAGAGGTCCGGTAATGGATGCCAAAAAGCCAGCCTCTTTCAAGGTTGCGTAGCTTTGGGGCCTCTGGTCCGGGGAAATCATATGAAAGACCACGTCCATGTTGGCGGCTTTTTCTGAAAAATCAGATTGGGTGTAGTCAATGACGTCATCCGCGCCAAGAGACACCAGAAAATCAGTATTACGAGAAGAGCATGTTGCGGTGACATGTGCACCTTTCCACTTCGCTAATTGGATGGCTAGATGGCCGACGCCGCCCGCGCCCGCATGAATGAGAACGTGTTGACCATTTTCTAGGCCAGCATTGTCGAATAAAGCTTGCCAAGCGGTCAGCGCTGCAAGAGGGACAGCTGCTGCTTCCAAGTGGGAGGTGCCGTTGGGTTTGCGTGCTAATTCGTTGCCAGGGGCGGTTACAAATTCCGCATATCCATCCGTCAGAGCTGGAAAGCGGGGCATTCCAAACACCGCGTCGCCCGCCCGCCATGCATCCGATTGAGACTCGACCACCACGCCCGAAATATCCCATCCTAATATGATATTTTCAGGCACCCTGTCCCATCCTCGATTGACACCCATGCCATTTCTGGTCTTGAAGTCGATAGGATTAATGCCTGAGGCCTGCACGTCGATCAACACTTCGCCATCGGCTGGCTTGGGTACAGCAACGTCTTCTATAGCCAATTGATCGATCCCGCCAAAATCGTGTATCACAGCGGCTTTCATGGTCGCAATCGTTTACTCTATCAGCGTGTTATATCGGTTTTATCCCGGTCAGCGAGTTCTTCCTCGAAGCCGCCGTAATGGGGATAGGTGTTCTGCATGTACCACAAATAAAAATCATAATATGACTGGGTTGGATATTTAGGAGGATTGTCCGGACCGGTGCAGGTGGGCAAGCACTCGCAAACAGGCTCAAAGGCTGAATTTACAAATAAAGCAATGGAATAGCGGTCCACTTCTTTAGGTGGGATTACTCGGTGGGGCGTTGCCCGGAAACGGTCGTTGCTCCACCGTTCCAGAAACTGGCCCGTATTAACCAGAATAGCATCGTGCATTTGTGGCGGGCGGAACCATTTTCCATCTACATCGAGAATTTCAAGCCCATCAACATCGGCCTGCGGCAAAAACGTCATGAAGCCCGTGTCCGCGTGGGGTCCCAGTCCGAACTCATTCTCTTCCAGATCGGTCACTGGTGGATAATGGGCCATTCGAAAGTAGGTGTAATTGTTCTCAAAGTAGGGATCGAAAAAGCACGGTTCCAGGTCTAGGGCTCGGGCCCACAGGGGCAACATGGATTTCCCCAGGCTGGTGAGCGTGGCCATATACTCCCTTACGGTCTCCGTGAAGCCGGGCAATCCATCTGGCCATTGGTTCCCGTCATAGAACCATTTGCCGGCCTGTCGGTGGGGATTGTCTTCGGGGTATTCAGTGGCGAATACCATGGTCGCGTTGGTATCAAATTTGTTATTCTCGTTATAGGTGGAGTGCCGGACCATGGTGGCTTTGGGTGCAATGTAGCCTCGCTGGTTCATATTGATATTCAATGCGGTTTTCGCATCCAACGGCAAATCGTGAAAGGCTTCCGTCTGCTCAAAGATCCTCTTTAGGAGATCTTCAGAAACACCATGGTTCACAATAAAGAAAAAGCCGATGTTTTCGCAAGCATGGCGTATTTCTTCCGGCAGGGTGCCAGGTTCGTCTCCGCCACTCTTCAAAAACTGTCCCAGATCAATAATGGGCAGATCCCGATATTCCGTTTTCGCGGCGGGCGTCCCGCTTGCTCCATCTGGCATGTTTTTATCCCCAGTTGTCGTTCTCCCGGTCCCGTCCGTTTTGACTCATAAAACGAGGCGCCAGCGTGAATTTAGCCAGTAGGAGGGGGCGTACGTCAAGCGTGTTTATGAAACCCGGTGTTGTTAGTAAGCTGGACCTTATGTTGAGGTGCGTGACAGGTATCGACGGCAGAGCAGATTACAAGGCGGACGTCTGTACCCCAGGCCATTGAGATCCTTGTCGGGCGTCGCCTACCGGCCCGCCTTTCCAGCCAACCGGAGACGCAGCGCGTTTAGTTTGATAAATCCTTCTGCATCACGCTGGTCATAGACCGTATCAGCTTCAAACGTCACGGTGTCTTCGTCATATAAACTGTTTGGTGACTTGCGGCCTTCAACGATCACATTGCCTTTATAGAGTTTGAGCCGCACTGTACCGCTCACCTGTTTTTGGCTGTCGTCAATGGCAGCCTGAAGCATTTCACGCTCTGGCGAGAACCAGAACCCATTATATACCAGCTCTGCATAGCGCGGCATGATTTCGTCTTTCAGATGGAGTGCTCCCTTGTCCAAGGTCAGGCTCTCTACGGCCCGCCGTGCCGGCAGCAAAATCGTGCCGCCGGGGGTTTCATAGACGCCCCGGCTTTTCATGCCGACAAACTGGTTTTCGACAATATCAATGCGTCCAATGCCATTTGCGCCGCCCATCTCGTTAAGTTTAGTTAGAAGCGCTGCGGGCCTCAGGCACACGCCGTCAATCGCCACGGGATCCCCGCGGTCAAATTCGATCTCCATAACGGTTGGCTCATTGGGTGCGTTTTCAGGAGAGACCGAGCGGGTAAACATACTCTCTACGGGGCCGACCCAAGGATCTTCCAGCGCCTTGCCCTCGTAGGAGATGTGCAACAAGTTTGCATCCGTGGAGTATGGCGGTTCGCCCTCTTTATCCTTCGGGATCGGGATTTGATGTTTTTGCGCATATTCAATGAGTTTTGTACGGGAGTTCAAATCCCATTCCCGCCACGGTGCGATCACCTTGATATCGGGTTTCCGAGCGTAGTAGCCAAGTTCGAACCGCACTTGATCATTGCCTTTACCAGTTGCCCCGTGGGCCACGGCATCAGCCCCCACCTCTTGGGCGATCTCGATTTGGCGTTTGGCAATGAGCGGCCGGGCAATTGACGTGCCTAAATGATACACGCCCTCATATAAAGCGTTGGCGCGGTACATTGGAAAAACATAATCCCGGACGAATTCCTCTCGAAGATCATCAATAAATATCTCCTTGATGCCCATCATCTCGGCTCTGGTACGAGCTGGCTCAACTTCCTCACCTTGGCCGAGGTCGGCTGTAAAGGTGACGACGTCGCAGTCATAAGTGTCTTGTAACCATTTCAAAATAACGGAGGTGTCGAGACCGCCTGAATAGGCCAACACCACTTTGTTCACGTCGTTTTTATCCAACACCGCCATCGCAGAAATCCACCAAAATTCTGGGTTTCAACTGAGGCGGCGGAGTATAGGGAAAAGGCGGAGCGGGGCAACCCACTTGGCGCGTTTCCGCTTCTAAGCCCTCCGTTTGCATATCACTCTAACCACTCGACGGCCCTGAATGGCAGATTTGGCGAAGGCGGGATAGGACTTGCTATTGAGTTCCGCAATCATTGAACGATTTCTGCTTGCCGGGGTAATGGTCTCACCACTTTGACGAACAATGTCTCTTAGGGTTGCGGGACGTGAGGTCAGCAGACGTCCCCGCCGTGCACTGCCCGCGCTGTTGGTGCCGATGATGGCGCCAGTGCGGTCGACCACTACGCCGCCGCTTATGCCGCCGAGAGCGCCGGAAAAATTTGGAATGCGCGAGATTTCAGCCCATACTAGTACGCTTTCGCTGCCCTCAGATCGCCTCTGCCTGCGGACTTGCTGTTGGCCCAGGTACCGGCTGTGAACAGCGCCAGGTTTGCCGCGCGGAAAGCCAATGTGAAAGGCTTCCCCCGCTGTGTCGCCGCGTTTTGCGAGGACGAACGGTTTCCGCCCGTGATCTGTGTTCGACGATCTTATCACAGCCACATCAGCGGTCCGATGAAGTGTCACTTTGGTGTTTCGAAGATTTGCTGGCCGACCATTTTTTAGGCCGCCCTGGACAATCACGTCTTGGCATCCCTCAACCACGTGGCGTGCCGTAAGCCAAACTCCATTGGGCGCGATTGCGAGGGCCGATCCCACTGTGGTTTTGGGTTTTCCCCTGCGTTCACGGATGAGACTGGTCTGGGGAAGAGGGGCATAATAGTCGGGAAACTCGTCTAGTTTTGAGACGGCGCTGCCGGACGCCCATTGATCCGTTGCGTCGACCCAAATGCGCGGGCCGCGCTGACGTTCAAGGGCTTGGGGAGGGGGGGATTGGCCTTTACCGTCCTCTGGGGCGGGCGCCGTGCGCTCCCGTGTTAGCTTGCCGAACAGGCTTCCCCCGCCCGGCAGTTGCAGATGCAAGGCGATATCGGCGACAACGAAAATACCGATCGTTAGATATATCAGCTGTTTTATCCGCTGAGGCATTCTTCAGGGCACTCAGCCGCTGACCGCCGCTGCATTGATGATCGAGATACTAAGCTTTAGGCCCACCAACGTGACGGCGGCACTGACCTCACCTGATTTGATGCGTTCCGGCAGGCCTTTTAACACGATGTCAGTGAAGCGATACGCCAGAAGTTGCAAGATTATGGCTACAGCGCCGAATACCATTATGTCAAATGCGTTCACGCTGCCGGCCATATTTGCCGCGAGTGGCAGGGCTAAGCCTACGAGAACACCCCCGAAAGAGACCGCTGCGGCGACGTTACCTTGTTTGATTAATTCGACTTCATGATAGGGTGTGACCATGACGTATATCACGGTACCAAGGCCGAGCATCAAGAGGGTTAGAGCAAAATGCAGAAGCAAAATCGGCAGGCCGGAGAGAAAGCTATGAATGACGGCTTCCATGGTATGTCCTGATCATTATGGTGCTCGCAATGCAGCGGAATTATTTGCGGAAGTTATAGATAGGTCGGCCAAAAGTGAAGCGCTTTATATAGCTGAAGAGTCAGATGCGTTTTGCCATTTTTTTCAGCAGATTGGGCGCAATGCCAGGCCGGGACCATGGACAGACTACCAAACATAGGCCACAGGTTTTATTATCCACGAAATAAGGCACGCATTTATCGAAATCCACGTACCATTTGGTCTCCCCGCGAACCATTTGCTTCTCCCGAAAAATGGCATCGGGCGGGCAGGCCGAGGAGCATAGCTGGCAACTTTCGCAAAAGACATCCGCGCCAAACACGTCCGGTTTATCCGGAATGACCGGCAGGTCCGTCGTGACCATTGACAACCGAAAGTTTGACCCCAGTTCCCGATTAATAATGGAGCCGTGTTTACCGAGTTCGCCCAGTCCAGCCTCGATGGCCGCGGGAATCATGAGGACATCATCCGTGTTTGGTCCCACTTTTCCCTCTGCTACGTGACCCCTGCCCTGAATCCAATTGGCAAGATGCTTGGCCGCGTTGCCCGCGCGAGCATACTGACGCATGACCTCGATATAGGCGTCATCATCCGGAGCTCCGTCCATTTCAGCGTAATCGTGGGCAAAGCCCATTACTATGGCCCATTTGCCGGCGGGTTGGTCCCGATCCTTATAGGTCCACTCCGGACGGTATGCTGAAATCCCGGTGGCGTCGGCCCCTAATGATCGTGCAGACTCTTTGACAAGTTGGGACCAACTCCTCCGGGTCGCGGTCCTCCTGCTCAGTCGCAAGCCCGTTGATGGGGATGGAAAACGTCTCCTCCCGCATTGTGCGGGCTTCCCGAATACGCTCGTTGTCGGCGTCCCGCTGATAAAAATAATTCTGCACGTCAATATGCGTCACAGTGCCATCGGGCCGCCAAAACACAGGCGTCATCGGTATCTTCTCTGCGACCCCCAGTCCATTGATGTCATTGCCGGAGATTGGCATACCCTCTGCCATAGGCCAATGAGCCTTTACCGCATCGCTCGCTTCATAAATGTCTCGGTCTGGCATTTTACTTGTTCCCTGTTTTTCACGATATTGAACCACAGAAGATGCAAAATTCACACAGAATATCGAAATCGCGGTTTATGAAATTTGATAGTAGAAACATTAAAACGGGCAAAATCTCCGCGGCGTGGATCCTGACGCCTCCGTGGAAGTTTTTTTACTAAGTAGGGCCAGCGGGCTGTTATTCCGGGGGTAGGACTTCCTGGACGCAGACATCGTCAATCAGCGATCCGCGACCAATGTCTTCCAGATGCGCGCGTTTTTGATCATTGGGAATATGTGCACCCACACCCTGGGTCATCGCAAGAACCACGGACTGATCGGACATGCCTAACCAATATGAACGACGGACCAGCTTGCCGTCTGCGTCGCGGGCAAAGGGATCCTCTGGATTGGTTCCCAGATCGGGCGAATAATATTTACTCATGGGTACCGGTTTAGTCGGTACCGAAGAGGAAGTCCACCCTTGCAGATTCTAGCGTTCGTCCGATTTTGACGCGAAAATATTTTCTTAATTTGGTATGCGCTGCCGATATCTCGTACGCAGTACTAGCCAATTCCGACAACGGTCCCGCATGGAAGATGGAACCCGAGGCAGCGTTTTTTTCAAGTGCTACTGGCAGTTATAGCCTGGGCAAGATCCTCCTTGATGTCATTGACATCCTCGAGGCCGACAGAGATGCGCACCAAGCCGCTGGTAATGCCCACCGCCGCCCTCTGTTCTGGGGTGAGCCGTTTGTGCGTTGTTGTTGCCGGGTGGGTGGTAAGGCTTTTTGCGTCACCTAGATTGTTGGATATGTCGATGAGCTTAAGGGCATTCATGATCTTAAAGGCCGCTTCAATGCCGCCATCGGCTTCAAAACACACCACACTACCTGCGCTTTTCATTTGCTTTTTACACAGGTCATGCTGGGGGTGGTCCTCAAGACCAGGGAAAATAACTCTTTTGAGGCCCGGGAGCGTTTTCAGGAATTGTGCTACGTCATGGGCGCTTTTGCAGTGTCGTTCCATTCGCATCCCGAGCGTTTCAAGCCCCTTAAGCAGTGTCCAAGCGTTGAATGGGCTTAAGGCTGGTCCTGTATGGCGCAGAAACTGCAGAAGACTGCCGTTCGCAAACTCCAGATCATTTGTGAGAATGGCGCCGCCCATGGCCCTGCCCTGGCCGTCGATATGTTTCGTGGCGGAATACACCACCACATCTGCGCCGAGCTCAAGGGGACTTTGCAGGAGTGGCGTGGCAAACACGTTGTCCACAACCACAGTTGCACCCGCTTGGTGCGCCATCTCGGACACTGCCGTAATATCTATTAGATCCAGTTGTGGGTTGGAGGGTGTTTCCAAAAACACCGCTTGCGCCGGTGTCGATAAGGCGGCCTCCCATTCTGCTAGATTGGTACCATCCAATAGAACAGTCTCGACGCCAAATTTGGGCAAGAACTCTGTACAGACCACGTGGCAGGAGCCAAAGAGCGAGCGAGACGCAAC